>DATKTN010000104.1:0-13160 GCA_035531135.1 Anaerolineae bacterium | reverse complement strand
TGCCAGGTAACGCGTCATCGTCAGCTCCGCCCCGCACGACTGGCAGCGCACGATGCGCTGCACGTCCCCCCACGCGCGGCTCTGGTAGCGGCGTTGCAGCTTCATGTCGCCGACGAGCCTGGCATCTGCCTCGAGCAGGTTCGTCTCCCGCAGGCCGAGCGGGTGGCCACAATACGGGCACACGACCGCCGTCGCGCCCGGTTCATAATGCAGCGCCCCGCCGCACTGGGGGCATCGCACGACCGCCGTCTCCGGCTCCAGGCCCTGCCCCCCTCGCCCGCAGGAGGGGGACACTCTCCCGCGCGCGATTGCCAGCGCGTCCCGCGCCAGCGGATGCGCCGGTTCCCGGGCGACCGCGTTTTCCAGACATTCTATCCGCTCGGCAGGGTCGTCGGTCGCGGCCGTCAGCCAGACCCAGGCGTCGGCAAACTCGGGGCAATGTGCCGTCAGCGCGCGGAGGTGCTGCGCGGCTGCGTCGCGCTCCCCGCGCTTCAGGAGCAGGTACGCCCCCACGAACGGCATGATCTCCTGCCGCCGAGGGTGGTAGTTGCGGACGTACTGTATATGGCTGCCGGCCGCCAGGTGCGGGTCCTCGCCCAGCGCCCCTTGGTAGGCCTCGAAGAACGCCAGCGCCAGCTCGGACGTGTACAGCGTGAAGGCGGGATCCGGGGTATGTGTGCCGGCCCAATGCGCCAGTAATTCGTCCAGGAACGGCTGGTGGCTGAGCGCCCGCTGCCACGTGCGCGGGCCACGCACGCGCGTCCCGCGCGCGCGTGCATCCTTGGACGGCACGTGCCCGCAGTGGGCGCAGTGCGCGGACTCGACCCACGGATCGTAGCTGCTTTGATGTCCACATTGGGGACAGACGAACGTCTGCATGCTGCCATCTCCAAACGCGCTGCCGATCGCCCTAGCCAGGAGCCTCGACGACGACCGCCACGCGCAGCGCCCCGGCGTTGTCGTCCAGCCATTGGTCGTTGATCCTCGACGCACCGTCTCTCCGTGCCTCTTCACCGGCCAGCAGCGAGCCGCAGTACCCGCAGACGACCCTGCCTCCCGCGTCCGCCGGCCAGGGCGCGCCACAATTGGGACGGATCAGTTTGGCCATGGGGTCCTCGGCCTGGAAGAATTTGGGTGTGTCTCAGGGGGCAACTTCGCTCTCGCACAGGGGGCGGCTGTGGGCAGGGTACCAGGGGATCGAACCGATTGTGCGTTCATGGACGCTTCCCGCTTTCAACTTGCAACGATCTCTGGAGACGTCCGCCTTGCATGCGATCAACGTCTTGTGGCTTCGCTCACGAAAATATGCCCCCATTGTAGCAAATTTCTGTTGAGAAGAAGTTAAGAGAATGTTACACATTGGCTAATAATCCACCTTCCCGAAAGCTACACCCGGGTGCCGCGGATGGTTGGCGTGCTTGTGGCTGTCTTTATGTGCCGCCTCAACTCACCGACGAAAGCTTTCGGGAAGGTTATGCACGTTGACATTTCGCGCCACCGGGCGTACAATAGCGCCGTTTCAGAACGAAGGATGGTCCCCCTCTTGGGTGTTGTTAGGTTGTTTTTGCTCACAAGGGATCGTCAGATCCCGTCCAGAGCGCCGGATATGGCTATCCGGCGCGAGCAGAGCGGCAGAAGTGGGACCCTGCAGTTCAACAACACTCTACAGGGGGACTACCGAACGAAGGGTGGTGATTGAGAAAAGTGGAAGACGAATCTATACCAGGCGATAAACGTTTCACACCTGCCAACCGAATAATCTAGCCCCCCGGAAGGCAGGTCCCATCCCCGCACACCCCCGCCTCCGGGGGAGACTGCTCCCGGAGGTGCTCCAATGGAGATCCATGTCCTGGACGACGTCCTGGCACGACTCCGTGCCGCCCTGGAGCGTGACGACCTGTCTGGCGCGACAGCGATTATCGAGGCGCTGCGCCCGCCCGACCAGGCTGATCTCTTCGCCGGACTGGACGAAGAGGACCAGGTCACGCTTCTGCCCGAATTAGACCCCGCCGACTCGGCCGACATCCTGGAGGAGTTGGACGACGCGGAGGCCGCCGAACTGGTGGCCACGCTGCCCACCGACACCCTCATCCGCATCGTCGCCGAGATGGAACCTGACGAGGCCGCCGACCTGCTGGGGGACATCCATCCCCAGCGGGCCCAGGCCGTGCTCGCGGGGCTGGAAGATCCCGACGAGGTTCGCCCGCTGCTGCTGCATCCCGATGACAGCGCCGGCGGCCTGATGACCTCCGAGTTCCTGGCACTTCGTCGCTTGATGACGGCCGCCGAGGCGATCCAGGCCATCCACGCCTGGAAGCCTGCCGCCGAGACCGTCTACTACCTGTTCGTCGTGGACGGGCACGGACGGTTGTGCGGCATGGTCAACCTGCGCCAGCTCATCGTCGCCGAACCATCCACGCCCATCGTCGAGATCATGGACCCCGAGGTCATCTCGGTCCGGGCCGGCACGGACCAGGAGGATTGTGCCCGGCTGATGTCCCGCTACGACCTGCTGGCGCTGCCCGTCGTCGATGCCGGCGACGTCCTGATGGGCGTGATCACCATCGACGACCTGGTAGACGTGCTCGAAGAAGAGGCGACAGAGGACATCCAGCGCCTGGGTGGTACGCAGCCATTGGACCGTCCCTATCTGGACACCAGCATCTTCACTATCACCCGCAAGCGCATCGGCTGGTTGTTGCTCCTTTTCGTGACCGAAACGCTGACCGGCAGCGTACTGCGTCACTTCGAGCACGAGTTGCAGTCCGCCGTGGCCCTGTCCTTCTTCGTGCCCCTGTTGATTGGCACCGGCGGCAACGCCGGTTCGCAGACCACCAGCACGATCATCCGCGCCCTGGCCACTGGCGACGTCGGCCTGGCGGATGCGCTGCGCGCTCTGTGGCACGAGCTACGAACCGGCCTGTTGCTGGGCATCGGGATGGCGGCCATCGCCTACGCCCGCGCCCTGACGTGGGGCTCCACCCAGGCCCTGGCCGTGACTGTCTCGCTGGCGATCCTCGCCATCGTGGTTTGGGCCAACGGGCTGGGTTCGTTGCTCCCGCTGTTGGCCGCCCGTCTGCGGATTGATCCCGCCATCGTCTCCGGACCGGTGATGAGCACACTGGTCGATGCCACGGGCCTGTTTATCTACTTTACCATGGCGCGGCTGATCCTGGGCGTGTAGAGCACCGCCAGTGCCAGCGCCAGACCTCCAGAAACCAAAGAGCCTGTCCCATTGTGGGACAGGCTCTCGGGTTTCTCGAACCGTGTTCAATCGTGTTCAACCGTGTTCAACCGTGTTCAACCGTGTTCGGGTTTTCGGCACCACTTTTAACCCAACACCTGCGCGACGTCCGCCGGCGTCACGCCTGGGCTTTCGATCGCGTGCTCCTCGTAGAAATGGGCGACCGCCTGCGCTACCTCCCCGACCGGCACGCCCGCCAGCGCCGCCTCCAGGTCCGCCAGCCGCTCCGCCGGGTAGAAGAAAAAGTCGCCGGAAAGCTCCACGCTCTGGATCGTCCCCTCCTCCACCTGGACAACCGCGCGGATCAGCCCGCCGGGGGCCTTGTGTACCTTGTGCCTGACCTCGACGCCCGCACGGATCTTGACCTGGCGACCCTCCCGCGGCCGCCCGCGCTTGAACAGCCACTCATCCGTGAGGAACTGCCCCGCCAGCTCGTCCGTCTTGGCCCGCCACTCGTCGTCTACCTCCGTATGCACCTCCAACGGCCCCAGCGTCTCGGCAAACTTGTCCGCCATCAGCGCCCACAGTTCGTCCGTCGGCGGCACATCCTCGATCTCCCGCTTGATCGTCGAGAGATTCTCGTGGATCGTCTTGTAGACCTTGTCGCGGAATTTCTCGTCGGGCACCTTGAGCACGCGCGCCATCATCTTGTAGTCAAAGTCCACGATCAGGTTGCCCACAAAGACGATGTAATCCCCGATTTCCCCCACGCCGGTGCCAGAGACCTTGCGGTTTCGGGCGACGATGTCGTTGATCGGCTTGTACTCGGCCGGGATACCCAGCGCCCGATAGGCCTCGATCGGTGGCTGGAGGAACCTGCGATAGAATGCCTCTTTGCCAGCCGGGACCAGCGGGTTGTCTTTGTGGATGATCAACTGCCAGAACAGTTGCGCGCCATCCAGGTAGACCGCGCCGCCGCCGACCTCGCGCCGGAAGATGGGGATGCCGTGTTCCCGGCAGTAGGCCACGTCCACCTCCTGCTCCACGTCCTGGTGGTAGCCGATGCAGACGTAGGGCGAGCCGGGCGAAAGCAGGTTCAACCCCTCCCGGCCCAGCCGGGGCAGCGCGTGGTAGAGCAGTTGGGAATCCTGCCAGGATACGGTGCCAAGACGGTAAAGTTGCATCGATGTCTCTCCCTTCAACCACCCGGTGCTGCCCATCGCCAGATTGGCCGATTGAGGTGTGCCGCCTGGTTGGCTGACGAAACCCTGTCACCCTCCCCAAACTGGCTCCAGGAGCGAGAAATGAAACACAGATTAACGCTGGTTCACGCTGATCTTTTGATCTGCGGAAACCTGCGTGAATCTGCATCCAGAATTGGATCTATCAGCCAATGATGTCCTTGTACTTTTCCGCCTCCTCCTCGATAAAGGCCTTGAACTCGGGCGAATCGGCCTTCATCAGGTTGCCGAGTTCAGCGGCGTCGGACATCTCGATCTTGACCAGCCAGCCATCCTCGAAGGGGGACTCGTTGACCAACGTGGGCTCCCACTCCAATTCCTCGTTGACCTCGCTGATCTTGCCGGTGACCAGCGCGGCGATGCGGCCTACCCACTTGCCCGACTCCATGGACATAAAGGTCTGCCCCTGCTCGACGTCCCGCCCGGCGCGAGGCGATTCGACGAACACGATCTCCTGAGCGATCGCCTGCCCGAACTCGGTCATACCCTGTGTGATGACGTTCCCGTCCACCCGCGCCCAACTGTGAAGCTTGTCGTAATACAGGTCGTCGGGGAACTCGTAACCACTGATCTGCATTGTTGCACCTCCCTTATGTGATCATCCTTGCAGGTCTTCCTCGCCCATCTCTGGGGCGACGTCACCCATTACCCACACACGACTTGCACCCGGCCTCCGAACCCCCGCCGGGCCTGGGTACCACACAAAAGAGCGCCGTTGCTCGATGCAACGGTGCTCTGATGAACGAATGACCGAGTCACGGCCCCTCCCGTGGGTCAGGCGGCACGTTCGATCTGGTTCAATTGCCGCATCAGGCGTGCCTTGCGCCGCGCGGCGTTGTTCTTGTGGATGATGCCCTTCTCCGCCGCCTTGTCCAGCGCGCTGGCCGCCTGGCGCACGGCCTCACGGGCCTCTTCGATGCGGCCCTTGTCCATGAGGTGCCGGGCCTTCTTGACGGCAGTACGCGCCCCCCCGCGATATACCCGGTTGTGCAGGCGCCTGCGCTCCGCGCTGCGGAGGCGCTTGATTGCTGACTGTTTGTTGGCCAATACCTAATCCCTCCAACTGATAGACTGTACCGCGTGCATTGTACAACAATTTGGCCGATTTGTAAAGCCTGAGCGTCTGGCTATAATAAGCCCAGCGGCAGAGTCCCAGCGCTCTTGCTGGACCACAGTGACGCCAACAAGTTGGCGCATCCATTCACTGTCGCAGGGTGCGAAATGTAGGCTCAGGTTGACGCCCGTGGACTGTGGTTCGTCTTGAGTCATTTTTCCGATATGTAGCGGGACCTGCCGTCCATCGACGAGGAGGGGACGCATGAGCACACCTGAAGGAGCGCCCGCGAGCAGCAGCCACGACACGCAGATCGGCGACGTCTCCGGCGCGGTGCACACCGGGCGCGGCGACATCATTCACGTCGAGAAAGTCGAGCTGGCGGCCGCGCGCGCCGCCGACGCGCTGCAGCGCGCGCTCTCCACTGACGACCAGGCGCGGGCACAGCTTCTCGAGGTGCTCCAGCCGTTGTCCATGCTCCAGGCCCAACTGGGGGAGTGGAAGGAACTGCACCACCTCCTGCACGAATTGCTCGCCGCCTTCTCCCCCTTCTACGCCAGCCTGCGCGCGCTCGGCACCGTCGATGCAGGACCTGCGAACGGGCGCGCGCTGCTCCAGGGCTGGCGGCCCTGCCAGACCGAGGTGGATCGGCTGATGGACTTTGAGAGCGGCGTCGAGCACATCCAGATCCCCCGCCTCCGGGAGGGGCGGACGGCCTCTTGCCCGGACTGGGGCGCGCGCATCGCCTCGCTGCGGCGTGAGGTGGAGGATCGGCTACGGGAGGAGCAGTGGAGCACCGAGGGGTTGATTGACCTCGCCGACGAGCTCAACCAGGCCTGCGATTGCTACCTCAGCCTCGCCGACCGGGAACTGCGCCGCGTCGTCGAACACGTGCAGCGATTATACACGCATTTGCTGGGAGGTCTGTCATGAGCGACCTTGTCGACATCCTCCAGGAACGGTACCAGGCCCTCGTCGCCCGCAAGGAGGGTGGCGAAGCAGGGGAGGGATTTCTGGAGGACGTGAGAACCTTTATCGCCGACGCGCGGCAGGCCGGTGCGGCGGTTGCCGACCTGAACGAGCGCAGCCAACTCCGTGCCTGGATGCGCTTCCTCGCCACCGCGCTGTACGACGCCACGGGCGTCTACCCCGACGTCATGCTCCAGCCGTTGGCCCGTGGACAACTGGTCCGCCCCCAACTGGAGCGCGCGCAGAAGCCGTCTCGCTCGTTCCCCCTCGCGTGGATGCTCGCTGGCGGGGCGGCGGCGGTCGTCATCGCCGCCGGCCTGTCGCTCATCGGGTGGCTGTCGCGGCCTCCTGAGGTCGCTCAGGAGACGCCCACCCCGGTGCCAGCCCCCTTCGTGAGCTACGCTGCGGTCGGTGCCGGGTTGGATTCGAGCGGCGCGGTCAGGATGGCGGCCGACACCTTCTGCCTGGGCACCCCCGAGATCGTCGCCGAGTTCGCGCTGGAGCGCACTGCGCCCGAGATGGCGTTCCGCTGGGAGGTGAAGCGTGGCGACGATATCGTCGCCGCCCAGCCTGCGGCCCCGTGGGGCTCGGAGGCGCGGCGCGTCACCATCCGCGCCCTGACCGGCGGTCCCGAGGGCGTGGAACCGGGCCAATACGACCTGCTCGTCTACGTGGACGAGCAGGCCGTGGGCGCGCGCTCGTTCCGGGTCCTCGACAAGCCCCCGCGCGCCTTCAACCTGCGGGTGGCGGACGTGCCCGATCCGGCTGGCGAACCGTCGACCGGGCGCAGGTTCGAGCCCGGTGTGCGCGTGCTCTACCTGGCCTACGACTTTGAGGGGCTCTGTCCGGCGCTGGAGGTCTCGCACACGCTCTACCGGGACGGGGAGCCGATCCAGGAGCGCGTCGAACCGTGGAACGGCAAACCCCAGGGACAGGCACAGGTCAGCTTCCCGGCTGCGGGCGACCTGCCGTTCCTCCCTGGCGAATACGCGGGCGCGGTGGTGATTTCCGGCCAGGAGCAGGCTCGCGTGGATTTCGCGATCGTCGAGACGGCAGAGCCAGAGATGGTACCTCCCGCCTTTGGCGACGTCACGATCGCGCTGGGCGTGGGGCCCGACGGCACGCCGATCCTCACCGCGCCGGACAACCGCTTCGACTGGAACACCAAGGTCGTCTACGCCGTCTTTGACTACGTGGGGATGAGCCATGGGCTGCCGTGGGCGGCGGTGTGGGAGCGCGGCGGCCAGGAGGTGGCACGGGAGGAGAGCTTCTGGGACGTGGACGTCGATGGGACAGAGGGCACGCACTGGGTGACCTACCAGGACGAGCGCGGCCGGGTGCTTCCTGGCGGAAACTATAGCGTGACGCTCTACGTCGAGAACATCGCCCAGCGCACGGCCGACTTTAGAATCCTGTACTACGTGCCACCGTCGCCGTAGCAGGCTCGTAGTAGCGACTGAAGTCGCTTCTTTCTGTGCCAGGTTCGTAGTAGCGACTTCAGTCGCTTCTTCCGTGTCAACAACGACTAAACCAATGCTCCCAGTCCTCATCCCGGAGGCGTCCCATACAGCAAGCGATCGCCTTTGTGCCAGGTTCGTAGTAGCGACTTCAGTCGCCTCTTTCGCCCCAACAACGACTAAAGTCGTCACTACAAACCGCCCGATCTGAGGAAAGAAAATGACCAAAAAACACAATCACGACACCTTCGAGACCCACATCGGGTCCGTGAGCGGCCCCGTCCACACCGGCAAGGGCGACATCGTCATCCAGCACTGGGATGCGCGCGGGATCACGGCGGCCGACCTGGACGCGCTGAGCTGCCTCTTCACCGACCTGCGGGAGCGCGTGGCTACCGAGGCCCCGCCCGACCTGGCGAACGCGGCGCAGGCACAACTCGACGCGCTTGAGCACGCCGCCACCGCCGAAAAGCCCGACGTGAGCGCGATGCAGCGGGTGCGGGACTGGTTCATCAAGCACCTGCCCTCCGTCGCCGGCAGCGTGACCTCGCTCCTCGTCAACCCCATCCTGGGCAAGGTCGTCGAGGCGGCCGGCGACCTGGCGGCCGCCGAACTCCGCCAGCGCTTCGCCCCGCCGGAGCCCGAACCATGACACCCCCCATTCCCCCCTCCCTCCCAGGGAGGGGATGGGGGAGGGTGACCGCAGCTTCGGCCCACATCCCGCGCCCGGCTTCCCGCCTCGTTCTCGCCCTCCTCCTCCTCGTCCCCCTGCTCACGTCCTGCGGCCCCGCCGAGCCGACCCGCACCGGCACCGGCGAGACCGCGCGCGTCGCCTTCGTCGTCGATGGCGACACCGTCGAACTGGCCGGCGGGCAGCGGGTGCGCTACATCGGCGTCAACACCCCCGAGATCGACCAGCCCTACGCCGCCGACGCGACCGCGTTCAACGAATCGCTTGTCGCCGGGCAAAAAGTCTGGATCGAGCCCGACGCCCAACTGGTCGACCAGTACAGCCGCCTGCTGGCCTACGTCTGGGTTGGCGACACATTCGTCAACCTGGAGCTGGTGCGCCAGGGGTACGCGGTCGCGTACACCGTGCCACCCAACGTGCGCCACGCCGACGCCTTCGTCCGGGCGGAGCGGGAGGCGCGGGAGGCGGGGCGCGGCCTGTGGGCGGCGGCGGACGTGCCGGTCCGCATCACCGCGCTCAACTATGATGCGCCCGGCGCGGACCACGTCGACCCGAACGGCGAGTGGGTCGAGCTGACCAACGAGGGGGACGTGCCCATCGACCTGCGCGGGTACACGCTCGCGGATGCGGGGCCGCACGTCTACACCTTCGGCCCGGTCGTGCTCGCGCCGGGGGCCACCGTCCGGGTTCGCAGCGGCCGCGGCACCGACGCGCCGACCGAACTGCACTGGGGGCTGGCGGGCGACGCCGTGTGGAACAACGGCGGCGATACCGCCTACCTGCGCGACCCCGCCGGCACCTTCGTCGACTCCTTCTCCTACACCCCCTGACTGCTCCCGCTCCCCCGCTCCCCTGCTCCCTTGACACCCCCCCCCGGTGTGCTATCATACACCTGGCGCCCAAGCCGGCCAGGCGATCGCGCCCCGGCGACGGGGCGAGGAAAGTCCGGGCTCCACAGGGCACGGTGCTGGGTAACGCCCAGGCGGGGTGACCCGACGGAAGAGGGCCACAGAAAAGGAGACAGCCAGCGTGCGGCAGGCGACTGTCCGCCGCTGGTGATGGTGAAAAGGTGGTGTAAGAGACCACCGGCGCGCGTGGTGACACGCGCGGCCAGGCAACCCCCACCGGGAGCAAGGCCAAGCAGGGGCCAAGCCCGCTTCGGCGGGCGCGGGACGGCCCGTCTCGTTCAAACCCCGGGTAGGCTGCTCGAGGCGGCGGGCAACCGCCGTCCCAGATAGATGATCGCCGCCCCGATATCGGGGAGACAGAACCCGGCTTATCGGCTGGCTTGGGCGCCGGGCGAACCCTTGCGAAGGTTAGGCGATCACTTCGTCGCCAAAGGCCTCTTCGGGCCGCGGGCACCATTTCACTGCCAGAGCTATATGTAACCTTCGCAAGGGTAGCGGCGAAGGGAACCCTTGCGAAGGTTAGCCGACAACTGCGCTGCCCAAGGGCGCCTTCGGCCCGCGGGCGTCCTCTCACTGCCAGAGCTATATGTAACCTTCGCAAGGGTAGGTGATCGGAGAGTCAAGATCCATGGCTGAACTTGCCCCGTTCTCGCGCGTTGATCTACGCCAGGCTCTGGTGCGCCTATTCGACGACGAGGAACTGCGCACCCTGTGTTTCGACCTTGGTGCGGAATACGATTACGATGGCCTGCGCGGCGAGGGCAAAAGGGCCAAGGCGCGCGAGTTGGTGGCATTAGCGGGGCGCAAGGGGCACCTGGCGGCACTGGAAGCCGCCATCCGCCGCAGGCGTCCCGCCTTTGACACCCTGTATTCCTATCAACGCGCGCAGGAGTTGCAGAAATCCATCCTGGCTGGCTCACAGCCGGATGTCCGCGACGAGTTCGTCGAGTTCACCCATCAGGTCGAAGCTTACCTGAACAAGTTCAACCTGCTGCACGAGCAACTGGAGGAGTGGAAGGAGGTCCACAACATGCTGCAGGACCTCCAGAACAGCTTCGCGCCGTGTTGCAGTTACATCTTCACGCTGGCCAGGCTCGAAGGTTCGGCCCAGTCCGTACAGCGCCAGCAGGAAAGGATACTCTACGAGATCGAAGTCGAATGGCGGCCATGCAAGCGCTGTCTCCACAAACTCCACCAGTTGGCGACCAGCATCCAGGCCATCGGGGAGCCCTATGAGCCCGAACCTGACTCCGGCCCCGATTGGTTCCTCCTGCCTAAGAGGACGGCCGCCGAGATCGACAGGGCGTTGCTTGACGCCAACGTCTCGGCGCTGACCGAGCAGCTTTCCGCTTTCGGCGACGTCGTTGCCCAGTCTCTCTACCTGGCGGACAAAGCCTTGCGCGATGTCGTCCGCCAGATCAATCACCTTCCCCGTCCGGGTTCGTACGCAGTGAGGTCCGAATGATCGAGTATCAGGATTTGATTGCCAGGCATCAGGCGTTGCAGAAACAACTCGCCGATCAGCCGGATGCGGTGGACGTCGAGCGCGTACGGCGTCTCGTCGCCCAGGTCCAGGACGCCGGTGAGTCCATCGGAAACCCACAGCAGCGGGAACAGTTGCGCGCCATCCTCAGGCATTGGGGGGCGTTCGTCTACGATCGCACGGAGGATCTCCTGGCGACGCAACTGGCGCCGTACGAGCCACAGGACAGGCCGGCAGACACTCTCGCAAGGAGACTTCTGGCTCCCATAATGCGCTCGTCGTCGTTGTGGTTGCTGGGTGGCTTGATTGCAGTAATCGCCATAATCGTCGTCGCTGTGATGTGGGGAGATTCGCTGCGGTCCATACTGTCGCCTGTCCCTACGCCGACGGAAACCCCCGTGGCCACCGAGGAGATCGATACCCCGCCACCGACGGTGACGCCGCAAACCACCGTTTACCTCGAGCCAGAGTTGGTCAACCTGAAGGCAGGGGAGACGGCCACCGTCAGGATCTGGGTGAACAGTGCGCTACGGATGAACAGTGTTTACCTGGAACTGGGTTTCGACCCCAACTACGTCCAGGTGGAGGACACCAGCGGAGAGGCAGAGGGGATCCAGATCACACCAGGGGAGGTACCCGAACCAGTGGAGGTCGCCCGCAACCAGGTGACGGTCGAGGAGGACGGTCGGATCATCTATCAGGCCGCCCAGGAACCCGGGACCGGCGTGGACGGCAGCGGCGTCATCGCGTCCATCGTGCTGCGTGGTTTGGTCGAGGGTGGCTCCACGCTGCACTTTGAGAATGTGGCCCTGTACGACGACGAGGGGAAGGCCATCGAGATCACCCCGCCGTCGGACGGACTGGTCACCGTGGCCGTCGGAGAGGTTGACCTCACTCCAACGCCGACGCTTACACCGACCCCGAAGGCCGTCGTCACCCGGACCGTCGACCGCCAGGGCGACGTGGGCACCTACGCGAGCGGTGCCCCGGTCGAGGCGCCGCCTGCCGGTGTGGACGTCCGCATCGCCAGCGTGGGCCCAGATGTGCAGGTCGTGCTTCAGCCCACCGAGGGGGTGCCTGCGGAATTGGCCGGCTGGGCCGCCGAGGGGGAGATCCTGCTGTGGATTGTCCTCTACGACCCGATCTCCGATCCGCCACCGTACACAGACTGGCTCTTCGTGCTGGATCTGGATGGGAACGTGGACACCGGCCGCCCGAGGGGCGTGGTCCGCATCAACCCTGACCTGGGATACGAGGCGGCCGTCGGCGTCTCGTACACGCCGGCCAGCGGAGAGTACGAGCCCTACTTCCTGGTGTGGGACCCGGAGCGGAAAAATCTGATCCCGGGGCCTGACGTGCCCCGCTTCACCATCGATGAGTCACGCACGCTGGTCGGGCTCGCCTTGTCACTGGAGACGCTGAAACAAACCGTGGCCGAGACCACCGGCGTGGCGCTCGTGCCCGAGGCCGTGAAAGGCCGGACGGCGGTGCTTTCCTACGCGGGGGAGGAGAAGGTGATAGACTTTTATCCTGACCTGCCCGATTAGGTCCTTTTCCCCCACCGCCCCCGCCCCGCCCACAGCGGGCGGCCCGTCTCGTCGCGCATCTCGATCTCCTCGCCAGTCGTCACGTTCCTGATCCACCCCGCCTCGAACTCGTCGCCGTCGTAGAAACCGCGCACCTCCACCTCATCCCCCGCGTCCAGCGCGATCCCGTTCGCGTCCCAGTACCAGGTCGCCCCCAGGTGGATCACCATCTCACCCTCGGCGGTCTGAATCGTAAGGTCGCCGTCGAACGCCACCACTGTACCGCTCACCGTGATCCACGTGTCGGCCGGGTGATCGAGCCCGACGCCATCGCCGGCTCCCACGGCTCCACCACGCCCGCCGCCTGCACGGAATCCCTGGCCACGCCCGTACCCGCCACCGTTGCCGGCGTTGCCGGCAGCCCCGCAGCCCTGTCCCGCCTGATCGCACCCGCAACTTCCCTCGCCAAGCCCGGCCGCTCCACCACCATAGTACCCCGTCCCCGGCTCGACCGTCCCCGCGCGGCCCCGCCCCTGCCCGCCGAGCGGCCCCTGTCCGGCCTGCACCTCCGCCGGGCGCGCCAGGATGTACACCACCCCCGCCACCAACGCCACTGCCAACAGTCCCACCACGCCGTAACCTACAAC
>DATKTN010000103.1:0-13377 GCA_035531135.1 Anaerolineae bacterium | reverse complement strand
TCCAGTAGTTCAGTCGGTGACACGACGTGAGGTGGGACCATGCGAGTCGCCCTGATCTCCGATATTCACGGCAATTTCGTGGCCTTAAAAGCCGTCCTGGTCAGCCTGAGAGCAAGTCACGTCAGCCAGATCGTCTGCCTGGGTGACGTGGCCACCTTTGGCCCCCAGCCACTTCAGGTCATCAGGCAACTGCGAGAGATGGACATTCCCATTGCCATGGGCAATATGGACGCCTGGCTGCTCAATCCGAAGCCACACGCATACAGGGATGAAAACACCCGGTGGATCACGGAAATCGAACTTTGGGGAGCCGAGCAGCTCGCATCCTCAGACCTCGACTATCTACGTACATTCCCATCACAGGTCGAGGTGTCGCTGAGCAGTGACACGTCCTTGCTCTGCGTACACGGCTCTCCGCGATCGGACACAGACATTGTCCTGGCCACCACGCCTGAGGATGAGCTCGAGCGCATGCTGTCCGATTGCCAGGCCACCGTCGTGGCCGGAGGGCACACTCACACGCAAATGCTCCGACGTTTCAGAGAAATGACCGTGATCAACCCGGGCAGCGTGGGCCTGGCGATCGAACGCAGCTCGCGGACCGGCGAGGTTATTAGTCCACCCAGGGCGGAATATGCTGTGGTTGGTTTGGAGAAAGGCGAACTCTGGATCGAGTTTCGGCGCGTGCCTTACGACGTCGGTGAATTGATCCGGGCAGCGCGTGAAAGTGGAATGGTGCACGCAGAGTGGTGGATCAACCATTGGATTACCGAATAGGCAACGCCCCGTCAATCCGCCATCCCGTTCCGAGTTCTTCGAAGGGACCGACTTACCAGGAGGGCTTATGTCCGAATCCTTGCGCAAATACCTCGACTTTGCCACCGAGACCGCCTACCTGGCGGGCAGGCTCACGCTGGGCTACTTTCAAACCGGCGTGCGGCCCGACGTCAAGGCGGACGATACACCCGTCACGATCGCCGACCGACGGGCGGAGGAACTCGTTCGCCACCGAATAGAGAAACGTTATCCGCGCCACGCCATCGTGGGCGAGGAGTATGGCACGAAGGAGGTCAGCGGGGCCAGCCACTGCTGGTTCGTCGATCCCATCGACGGAACCAAATCATTCGTGCGCAGTGTGCCCCTCTACGCGGTGCTTATCGGTCTGGAGATTGAAAGGAATGTCCAAGTCGGTGTGGCCTACTTCCCAGCGCTGGACGAGATGATCGCGGCTGCCTCTGGCGAGGGATGTTGGTGGAACGGTCGCCGCGCTCACGTCTCCGACGTGTCCACGTTGCAGCAGGCGCTCGTCACGTTCAGCGACGTGGCAAGCTTTGCCAGATACGGCCGATCTGGAGCGTGGGAACGGATCAAGCAGGGCACGTACTACCGCGCTGGCTGGGGCGATGCGTACGGTTACTTGCTCGTCGCCACAGGGCGCGCGGAACTCATGCTGGACCCGATCATGAACGCCTGGGACTGTGCTCCTTTCCCCCCAATCCTGAGAGAGGCTGGCGGCTACTTTGGTGACTGGCAGGGCAACCCCACCATCTATGGCAACGAAGCGCTGGCAACCACCCAGGTGCTTCTACCTGAGGTGTTAACGCTGACACGAGGGGAAAAAAGTTGACGTGGTGGGCCACTATGCCCGGCCCGACGTCTTTCAACTGATCGTTGATGAGCGGCCCACACCGCCGGTGATGCAGACGTGAAGCAGAGAAGACCCGAACAAGACTTCGGCGAGCTCAGTCGAGCCGTTCGGGCTTCCAGAGTCTTCCGAGGAGGGAATCATGACTGTAGAGCCTTCCGCTGATCGGTACGATAGGTTGCACTACAGGCGCTGCGGCCGCAGCGGCCTGAAGCTGCCCGCCATCTCGCTCGGGCTGTGGCACAATTTCGGCGGGGTGGACGCTTTCGAGAACGCCCGCGCCATGGTCCATCGCGCCTTTGACCTGGGTATCACCCACTTTGACCTGGCGAACAACTATGGCCCCCCACCGGGGTCAGCCGAGGAGACCTTTGGACGCATCCTGCGACAGGACCTGAACCGGTACCGGGATGAGCTGATCATCTCGACCAAGGCTGGCTACCGGATGTGGCCCGGCCCCTACGGCGAATGGGGCTCACGCAAATACCTGGTGGCCAGCCTCGACCAGAGCCTGCGCCGGATGGGATTGGACTATGTGGATATCTTTTACCACCATCGCCCCGATCCCGAGACGCCGCTGGAAGAGACGATGGCCGCGCTCGACCACGTCGTCCGTCGAGGCAAGGCGCTATACGCGGGGATCTCGTCCTACACTCCGGAGCAGACGCGCCAGGCGGCGACCATCCTGCGTGAACTCGGCACGCCGTGCCTGATTCACCAGCCCTCGTACAGCATGTTCAACCGCTGGATCGAGGACGGGCTGCTCGACGTGCTCGAGGAGGAGGGCATCGGCTGCATCGTGTTTTCTCCACTGGCGCAGGGGCTCCTGACGGACAGGTACCTGGGCGGCATCCCGGCGGATTCCCGCGCCGCCAAGCCACACGGATTCCTCAAGCGCGAGCAGGTGACCGACGCGAAGCTGACAAAGGTCCGGAACTTGGACGAAATCGCGCAGGCCCGGGGCCAGCGCATGGCACAGATGGCGATCGCGTGGAACCTGCGCCACGCGGGGATGACGTCGGTGCTCGTGGGTGCGAGCCGGGTGCGCCAGATCGAGGAAAACGTCGCAGCGTTGAACAACCTGGCGTTCACGGCGGAGGAACTGGAGGCCATCGACGGCATCCTGGCGGAGTGAATCGGAGGATAGCTCGATGATGCTCAACACCAACCGCCTGGTCCTGCGCGAATTCGTCGCGGACGACTGGCACGCCGTGCTCGCGTATCAGTCTGACTCCCGGTACCTGCAGTACTATCCCTGGACCGAGCGGACCGCACAGGAAGTCCAGGCATTTGTCCAACGCTTCATCAGTTGGCAGGCGGAGGAGCCTCGCATCAGGTTTCAGTTGGCCGTCGTCCTGCGTGCCGAAGGGCAACTCATCGGTACGTGCGGCATCCGTATGGGGGCGGCCGACGTACGGAAGGCGGATCTGGGATACGAGATTGCGCCATCGCACTGGGGCCAGGGCTACGCGACCGAGGCATGTTGCGCCATGCTCGGCCTCGGTTTCGAGGAACTGGGACTGCACCGTGTCTGGGCATCCTGCCTGGCAGAGAACGCGGCCTCGGCCCGGGTGTTGGAGAAACTGGGCATGCGGTGTGAAGGGAGGCTGCGCGACAACCATTGGATGAAGGGGCATTGGTGGGACACGCTGGTATACGGCATGATCGAGGACGAGTGGAAAACTCGGAAGGAATGAGCAAGCGCTCGGTGAACATCCCGCCGTGCATCCACGCAGGACCACAGAAAAGCATGGGGGTTGCGCGTTTTGAAAAACTCTGCTAGAATAACTGAAGTCCATTCGCAGTAACCGTCACGGCGGGCAACCATCGTACCCCAGCGCAGACCCGGCCCGCGCCAGGCAATGATTCTCGGGAGGGGGAGGAATGGGCATAAGGCAACGTGGCAGGTTATTGCTTCTAGTTATGCTGCTGTGTTTGCCTGTATCCTGTGTGCAGGGTACTGATAACTCGCCTAGCCAGAACCTGTCTAGTAGTAATCGACCTGGTAGGAACCCCCGCCTGAACCTCGCTGAGATCCTGCCGGGCGATTGGCAGTACGTCGAAACCCACTACCTGGACACAGACACCACTGGTGAGTATGAATGGATCGTCGTATACCGCTTCGACCTGTTGAATAATAGGGACCCACTTGGCGCTCCGATTGGGGCCGTTGTCTACAAGCTGGATGACAACATTCCTCCTAACATCATGGCCTATGAGTTGCGCCCTCGGGACGGCGACTATCTATGCGAGTGCGACTGCAGGTTCAACATGGAGAACGTCCTGTCCGGGCTCACAGGGGCCGAACTGGTCGTCCGCGACCGCTGCGATGAGGAGACAACCAAGCTGACCATTTTCTACTGGGACTCGTATAGTAAGGAATATGTATCACTGGGTCACTTCCTCGCTGGGGATATCGAGGTCAGCCTGGACCAGGTCACGACAAGGGAGCGCCTGCCGGGCCGCGCTCAATTGACAGAGATCGAGACTTATTACCCATATGAGAACCGGACATATTACCAGCCGGGCGATCAGGCCAGACCAGTGGAGTGCACGGAAGAAGAAATCCGCTTCTGCTACGGAGAGCCCGAGGACGTCGTGTGCTTTCGCTATCCCGAAAAGGCCGTGCTTGGATTCTACAACCAATACAACGACGACGAGAAGGCTTCTGCGTACTTCATTGAGAAAGTACGGGGCCAATTGGGACAGTGTGACGCCAGCGAGTGCGGGTGCATCGCACCGCGCCATGAGATCGCCCGCGTGCTGGTGACCTACTTGCAACTCGAACCTGTCAATGAGACCCAGGATCCGGACCGGGCCATCGTCAACGTTAAAGTCGACTGTGAGCGTCGGGACGGTGCGGATGAAGGCGAAAGGTACATACGGTGGCGTCTCGTCCGTGAGGGCGGATGCTGGCGGTTGGAGCGGCCGGAGTGATACGGGGGCCGATATTCCCGAGAAAAGCGTCATGGACCTGGCACAACAACTCTGTCTCTGGGCCGACGAACTGCGGGCCGTCGCGAGCAATGGCCTCCAGTTCAACTCGAACCCGTACGACCGGGCCAACTATGAGCGGATAGGGCGCATCGCGGCAGAGATGTTCGCCCGGGCCGTCGATCGGCCGGTCGAGGAACTCGCGCCCATCCTGGCCAAGACGCTGGGACAGGCCACGCCGCTGGCGGTGGGCGACGCGATCGTGATCAACGACGCCGCCGAGATTCTGCTAATACAGCGGGCAGACAGCGGCCTGTGGGCCACACCAGGTGGCGCTTTCGAGGTGGGGGAGACGGCCGCGGAGGGAGCCTGTCGCGAATGCTACGAGGAGACGGGGGTGCGGGTCGAGCCTCTGGGCCTCATCGGCGTTTACGACTCGCGCATCGTCGGCACACGGACGACACACCATTGCTACCACTTCTCGTTCCTGTGCCAGCCTATGGGCGAGGCGCAGGACGCCCCACTCCATCCGCAGGAGACGCTGGATATGGGCTGGTTCGCAGAGGATGCGCTCCCGCCGCTCGACCGGGGGCACGACTTCTGGGTGCCCCTCGGCTTCCGCTTCTGGCGGGGAGAGACGGAGCGGGCCTACTTTGACCCGGCATCCCCTGGCCTGTCCAGATAAAAACCCTGCCACCACTCGGTAGCAGGACTGCTGGCGCCCCCGGCGCGATTCGAACGCGCAACCTGCGGATTCGAAGTCCGACGCTCTGTCCAATTGAGCTACGGGGGCAATTGATGTATAATTAAGGCCGGATCAAGTCCGGCCACGGCAGACTGGGGTGAGTGGTGGGATTCGAACCCACAATCTCCTGGGCCACAACCAGGTGCCCTAACCCTTAGGCTACACCCACCAAGCTATTTTATTGTACCATAAAGCACGCAAAGGAGCAAACGATGGAACTTGAAGGACCACGCGTCCAACGCCACGACGTCCAGATCCTCACCACCCGCTTCCAGTTCAGCGGCCAAGTCGAGACGGTGGGACCCGTGGCCAACTTTATCGACGACCCAACGCGTGACAACCTGTCGCTCTACGACACTCGCCTGGCATCACTAACACCCGGCACCCCGCTGAAGGCGATCTCTCGTCCGCACGTCGTCGTTCGCAAGTCCCAAATCGTACTCTTATACTTCACCTCGGCCGAGATCCGCGCCTCAATCCGTACACTCACCCGGCGCGAACTGCTGGTGGCCTACACGCCGCTGGCTGTGTGCCGGGGCTACTTCCACATGCCCTCCGAAGCCGATGTGCGCGACTTTCTCAGCCTCGTCCGCGGCGACCTGCTGCCCATCACCCAGGCGCACATCTTCCCCCTCGTCGAACTCCCTGAGCCCTTCCCAGCCGAAGCCGAACAGGTGATGGTGGGCCGCTCTCACCTGCACTTTTATCATACTGCATAGCGACGCGGTCATCGCTTGTCTGCCACGACGAGCATCACCTTGCTGCGCCCGACTCGCTCCCACACAGTGCGCAGAACGAACCCTGCCTCCACCGCCGCCGCCTCGCTCCCGCCGGGAAGCGGCTCCCCCTGCCCGGTCACCCGATACAGCCACCCGATGAACCGCGAGAGCGGATCGCGCCCGGTCAGGCGAGCCCCGGCGACGACGACCAGCCGGCCCCCCGAGCGCGCCTCGGCAGGATCAGGACCGTGGAGAACACGCGCCATCTCCTGCAACGTGGCAGGGTCCACGATGAACTCGGTGGGAAAGGTGGCCACGGCGCTGTCGAAACACCCATCCCCGAAAGGAAGGGCCTGCGCACGGGCGCGCACCAGGGGAACAGGCAATCCGGCTCTCATCGACCGCCGCCGCGCCAGGCGTCCCATGTGTGGCGAGCGGTCGAGCCCCACCGGAGCAAGCCCTCGCTGTGCCAACGCCACGAGCAGGTGACCGGGGCCGTGACCAAGTTCCAGCACCCGTTCGCCCCATAGATACGGGATCGCCGTGCGCCCCCACGCATTCCACTGCCCCAGCGACACCACCCAGGCCACCAGATCGTAGGTCCAGGCCAACTGATTGTAGAGCAAGCGAAAAAAGGATCGCAGAAAGGCCCACCACAGGCGACGCATCGCCCCCTCCAAAGCGAACACCCCCGCCACATCGCAACGGCGAGGGTGTCTATGTGCAGATTCTGCGCCAGTGCCAGTATCGCCAACCTGCAGAGCGGCTAGACGAGGGCACCGGCCCCAGCCGGTGGCTGTGTCCCTTCCTGCTCTGGTATGACCCAGGTCGCCAGATCTACCGTCAGTCCCTCGAAGAAACTATTGGGTGGCAGATTGCCCACGCCATAACTGGCCTCCACGATGCGCGCCCGCACACGCAGCGTCTTGGTCTCCAATATGACGTCCTTGCCCACTTCGGCCAGCACCGGCTCTCCCTTGGGTGCCAGCTTGGTGCGCAGCGCCTCGTCGTGGAAGGCATAGTCTGACATCAGCACCCTGGTCACGGTGCGAATGTCGTTCTTGTCGAACAGCCAGACCTCGAAGGCAGTCACTTTGTTAGGCGCACCCACACCGATGGTCTCCGAGATGCCCACGCCGCACTCGCCCATGAACTCGCCCGTCTCCAACTCAATGCTGAACGAGGGATCATAGTGGTCATCTCCCAGCGCATACGTCGTGACAAACTGGGCCAACGGCGGTCCCTCGGCCCCCCAGGAGACTTCCTCAGCAGGTCTGAGCCCTACGGCGACTCCCCCACGCCGCTCTTCCGCTCGCGGCACGGCCCCTGACCCGCGCAGGCGACTGAGGAGGAGCACCGCCCCTCCCACGAACGCCAATACCAGCAGGCCGGCGCCGCAGACCATCGCCACCGAGCGAAAGCCCGCCCCGCCACCCGGTTCCGGCGCGGCAGGCGGTGCCTCCGGCGCGGCTTCGATTGCTCGCACCAGTGCCCGCAGGCGGACCGCATCCTGTCCACTGCGCTCCCCTGCCAGCCCCTCCAGCGTCTCAGCCAGTTGACCCTCCTTCCAATACTCCACGCCCAACTTGCCGCGCGCCCACTCCAGGTCGCCGGTACTCGCATACCGCTCGGCGACCCAGACGACGTAGTCGCTCTGGAAATCCGAGCGCAGATTACCAGGCGTGGAATTGGTCCACTCGACCGGCCACCACCACCAGCCGATAGCCAGACCCAGGAGCAGTCCCAGCAAGGCCCCAGCGACCAGCGTGATCAAGGTCCTGTGTTTCTGAACGAATTGCACGATGGTGTACATCTTCGCCCCCTTTCCTATACCTTGCTCGTTTCGCAGCAAATCTCACTTCACTCATTGTACCACAAGCACCATTGACGCACAACTACTTTACCACAAGGCGGCGACTAAGGCAAATCCGGGTTCCCGGCCCGCGGATGCGCGCGTAGATAGACCTCCCGCGCCCGGTTTTGACTGACGTGGGTATAGATTTGAGTCGTGGCGAGGTTGGCATGCCCCAGCAGCTCTTGCACGACGCGGAGGTCTGCACCGCCATCCAGGAGATGGGTGGCAAAGGTGTGGCGCAGGACGTGGGGAGTGACATGCGTGCGGATGTCCGCCTGCTTACCCACCTTCTCCAATATCAGCGCCACGCCCCGCACCGTCAGGCGACCACCCCGGTGGTTGAGCCACAGCGCGTCGGTCGGTCGTCGCCCCAGTAACGCAGACCGCCCCGCCTTCAGGTACGTCCGCACCGCACGCACCGCTGGTCTTCCCAACAGCCCAATGCGCTCTTTGCCTCCCTTACCGACCACGCGCACCTGGGCCTGGGCCAGGTCTACGTCCGTCACGTCCAGGCCTGCCAACTCACTGACCCGCAGGCCAGCCGCGTACAACACCTCGATGATGGCGCGATCGCGCTGGCCCAGCGGCGTGGACGTATCAGGGACGGCGAGCAGCGCCTCCAACTCGGCGACCGTCAGATACGCCGGCAGCCGTTTAGGGACGCGAGGAGCACCGACCATACGGAAAGGGTTGCGCTCCAGCACTTCATCCCGCACCAAAAAGTCGCCAAATGACCGCAGTTCCGCCACGCGACGTGCGATGCTGGCCTTCACATAGCCTGCAGCGTCTAGCTCCGCCAGGTAACTGCGCAGCAGCGAGCGGTCCACTTGCTCCAACGAACTCACCCCCCGGGCCCTGCAATAGTCGAGAAACTGACCGATGTCGTTACAATAGTTCTTGACCGTGTAAGGCGAGGCGTTCCGGCCCGCCCGCAGGTAGGTCAAGAACCGCTCCAGCAGCCTGTCCATCTCTGTGCCCAACACGCGCAGAAACCTGGAGAAAGCATTACCACCGCATTTTGCTTCACGCTATGGCCGGCTCGGCCTCGGGCTGGGGGAGGCTGGCGACCTCGACCTCCTCTTCACAGGCGATACATTTCGCCCAGCCCTGGCGTGCCTCGGTCAGCAGCCCGCCGCATTCAGGACACGGTTGCGGCAGAGGTCGCTTCCACGCAGCGAATTTGCACGAGCCAGGGTTGTCGCCGTTATAGTTGGCACAACCGTAGAACGCGCGCCCGCGTCGCGTCCGTTTCTCCACCAGGTCACCACCGCACTCCGGACACTTGGCGCCGGTCTTGACCAGGATCTGCTGACTATAACGACAATCGGGAAAGTTGCTGCAGCCAATGAACTTGCCAAACCGCCCGTACTTGTATATCAGCGGATGGCCGCACTTTGGGCACAGTTCGCCCGTCGGCTCGTTGCCCATCTGAACGGTGGGCATCTCCTCCCGGGCCTGACCAAGCGTCGTGGAGAACGGCTCATAGAAGTCACGCATCACCGGCACCCACTCCCGCTCACCACTGGCGATCCGGTCCAGATCCTCCTCCATCTGGGCCGTGAAGCCGACGTCGATATAATCCGAGAAGTACTTAACCAGCAGATCGTTGACGACGATCCCCACTTCGGTGGGGTACAACCGCCTGTCACGTCGCTCGACGTATCCCCGTTGCTGGATGGTCGACATGATCGGGGCATAGGTGCTGGGACGGCCGATGCCGTACTCCTCCAATGCCCGCACCAGCGTCGCCTCGCTGTAGCGCGGAGGAGGCTGGGTAAAGTGTTGCGCGGGCAGCAACTGCAACAGGTCCAGCACCTCATCCACCGTCAACGGCGGGATCTCCTCTCGCCTGCGTTCCTCTTCGTCCTGGGCATCCTCGTCCTTCGCCTCCTCGTACACGGCCAGGAAGCCTTTGAAGCGGAGCGTGGAGCCACTGGCGCGGAAGAGGTAGGGCTTGTCCTGCACCTCAGGGAGACCGGCCAGGATCTCTACAGTGATGGTATCGTATACCGCCGGCGCCATCTGGCTGGCGACGAAACGCCGCCAGATCAGCCGGTAAAGCTGGTACTGGTTCCGATCCAGGACCGGTTTGAGCGACCCGGGCGTGCGGAATACGCTGGTAGGACGGATGGCCTCGTGGGCCTCCTGGGCACGCTTGGCCCGCGTCTTGTAACGCGGCGGCTCGGGCGGCACGAACGGTGCACCATACTTCTCCAAGATGAACTGTCTCGCCTCTGTCTGCGCCTGCTCAGCCACGTTGGTGCTATCGGTACGCATGTACGTGATCAGGCCGGCCGGCCCATCCCCCAGGTCTATCCCCTCGTACAATTGCTGGGCGAGGCGCATCGTGCGCCGGGCCGTGAACCCCAGCCGCCGAGAGGCCTCCTGCTGCAGCGTGCTGGTCGTGAACGGAGGCGCGGGTCCGCGCTGCCGCTGCCCCTCCTTCACCTCCGCCACGGTGTAGGTAGCCCTCTCCAGCTCGGCCACGACGTCCTGCACCTCGGCCTCACTGTGGAGGTCCAGTTCCTCCCCGCGAATGCGATGCAGCCTGGCGATGAAGCTGCGCGGCTGTTCCTGTTCTGGCTCCTGCTTCGCCAGCTCCGCCTCGATCGACCAGTATTCGACCGGCACAAAGCTCTCGATCTCGCGCTCTCGCTCGACGACCAGCCGCACGGCCACCGACTGCACCCGACCGGCCGAGAGCCCGCGTCGCCCCATCTTTTCGCGCAGCAGCGGGCTGAGCGTGTAGCCGACGAGGCGGTCGAGGATACGCCGTGCTTGTTGCGCCTCCACTCGCGGCATGTCAATTTCGCGCGGGTGGGCAAAGGCGTGCTCGATGGCGTCGCGCGTGATCTCGTGGAACTCGACGCGGTGCACCGGCCGCCACGCGATGGCCGACTTGAGCGCCTGGAGCAAATGCCAGGAAATCGCCTCGCCCTCCCGGTCCGGGTCAGTCGCCAGGTAGACCTCGGACGAATTCTTGACGTCCGCACGCAGTTCCCGCACCACGTCCTTGCGCTTGGCGGGGATGACGTAGCGGGGTCGGAAATCATCGTCAATGTCTACGCCCATGCGATTGGAAGGCAGATCGCGCACGTGCCCCACCGAAGCCCGCACCGTATAGTCCTTTCCCAGAAAACGACCCACGGTGCGCGCCTTGGCCGGCGACTCGACGATCACCATTCGGGGCTTGTTCGCCAGATCGGCCCTGGCCTTTGACACGACGGTATGCTCATCCAGATCGAGCCCCTCGTGGGCTGGCGTGCGGCCCATCTTGAACATCTTTGTACCACACGTCGGGCACATCCCCTGCGTGGCCGGCGTTCCCTTGCTGGTGAACACCGGCCGGGGGTCTTGCATCTCCCGCTTGGTTTTGCACTTGACACAATACGCCTGCATATACACCTCAATGCCAGTTTACAGGTATTCCCGCCGTTTCTCCCGTTCCAGTCGACGCACGATCTCCCGCACCTCCTGCTCCCGCTCACTGGGGCAGACGAGCAGGGCGTCCTCCGTATCCACGATCACCATCCCCTCCAAACCGATCGTAGCGACAAGCCGTTTTCCACCAAAGACCAACGTGTCGCGCGTATCAATCCCCACGTGCAGGCCGACGACCGTGTTCCCGTCTTCGTCGGCTGGCAGCAGCCCCGAAAGGTTGGACCAACTGCCTACGTCCGACCAGCCGATATCCACCGGGATCACGGCCACGTCCTCAGCCCCCTCCATCACTCCGTAGTCAATCGTCTGCTTGACGACCTGGGGCCAGACGCGACCCAGCGTCGCCTCGTAGCCGGATGTCCCCAGCGTTGCCTCGATCTCTGCCAACTGTACGTAGAAATCCGGCATCTGGCGCTGGAACTCTTCCATGATGCGGTCCACGTGCCAGATGAACATGCCACTGTTCCACGAGTACTCGCCGCTCTCCACCATGTGAAGCGCGGTCTCCGGACTTGGCTTTTCGGTGAACCGCTCGGCCTGAAAGACCGGGAAACCCTCTGCGGCGTTCAGGCTCTGCCCCTGCTTGATGTATCCATAGCCGGTCGAGGGAAACGAGGGCTTGATCCCCAGCGTGATTAGGTAGCCATGCTCAGCAACCTGCGCCGCGGCGGTCAGCACCTGGCGGAAGGTCGCGGCGTCAACGACAAAGTGATCGGCCGTGAGCACCGCCATGATCGCTTCTGGGTCCTGCCGACGCAGGTGAATTGCCCCCAGCCCGATGGCAGGCGCGGTGCCGCGGCCCACCGGCTCGACGATAAAGTTCTCCGGGGGCAAATCGGGCGCCTGTGCCGCCAGGGATGCGACGTGCTCGGCACCTGTGACGACAAAAACCTGCTCTGGCTGGAGAAGAGGGGTAATCCGGTCCACCGCGTGCTCGAACATCGTGCGCCCCCCGACCAGCGTGAGCGACTGCTTGGGGCGATCGCGGCGACTCAGAGGCCACAGCCGTGTCCCGAACCCTCCCGCCATGATCAGTGCGTAGAATGCCATCTCGTCCTCCTTGTCACTCCACCACGTACTCTACGCCTGGCTCGCGAGCGACGACGTATTTCATGCCGCCGACCTGGCGTACCATCCCCTTCAACTCCATCAGCGCCAGCGTGCTGGTGACCTGCGCAATAGGCAGGCCCACCTGTTGCCGGAGCTCATCCACGTGAGTTGGTTCATCCGACATGCGGGCCAGCAGCGCCGCCTCTGTCGCGTCAGCCGGAAGCACCTGTCGGGCCTCCGCCTGCTCAGCGACCATGGTCAAATTCAGCTCTTCCAGAATATCCTCCGGGCCGAGCACGACCTTGGCCCCATCCCGGATCAACGCGTTGGTGCCAGCGCAGCCACGGGCGAGGATGCTGCCCGGCACAGCAAAAACATCCCGCCCCTGCTCGGCAGCAAAATCGGCAGTGATCAATGCCCCGCTCCGGACACCCGCATCGGTGACAAGCACGCCCAGGCTGAGGCCGCTGATGATGCGATTGCGGGGTGGGAAGTTGGATCCCTCCGGCCGCGTACCGAGCGGGTAGTCGCTCACCAGCGCCCCGTGCGCGATGACTTCCTCGGCCAACTTGCGGTGCTCCGGCGGATAGACCTGGTCGATGCCGCAGCCCAGCACAGCGATAGTGCGTCCCCCAGCCCTCAGTGCCGCCCAATGTGCCTCGGCATCAATGCCCCGCGCCAATCCACTGACGATCGTGATCCCACTGCGTGCCAGCGCCGAGGTCAGCCGGCGGGTCACCTCCCGTCCGTATGGCGAGGCACGCCGCGTGCCGACGACCGCTACCGCCCAGGCGTCCTCCTCTGTGATCGTCCCCTTGACGTAGAGCACGGGGGGCGGGTCGGAGATTTCGCGGAGGAGGCGGGGATAGCCGGGGCTCTCCCACGTAAGCAGGTGCGCATCAACGGCGGCAATCTTTTCCAGTTCCTGATCCAGATCGCGCGCAGCCCGGGTCGCCAGCAGATTCTCCAGCGAACGACGATCGAGCCC
>DATKTN010000102.1:0-8037 GCA_035531135.1 Anaerolineae bacterium | reverse complement strand
CACATAGCCGTCGATCACGTCGTGCGTCGCAGCGGAGGATGCGCCCGCCAGCGCCACCGCCAGCCGCGTCAGCGCTTCCTCGACGTCGCCAGCCACCCCGCCGCCGCTGGCCTGGATCGCCTCCAGCGTGGCGTCGTCATACCCCAGCGAAAAGTCATCGCCCAGGTGCACCATCCACACCGGCGCGTCCGGGATCGGGACCTCGACCGCGCCGTCGCCCAGCTCGTAGCCGCTCCCATCGGTGAGGACGAGGATCGCGTCGTATTCCTCGCCCGCCCGGAGCTCGTCGAACTGTGCCAGGAGCTCGGCTGCGTTCTGCCCGCCGT
Organism: Anaerolineae bacterium; assembly: GCA_035531135.1. Classification (GTDB taxonomy): domain Bacteria; phylum Chloroflexota; class Anaerolineae; order B4-G1; family B4-G1; genus DATKTN01. The sequence goes on along the minus strand of DATKTN010000102.1, from coordinate 7,711 downwards.
AGTACACGATCCCGGCGGGGTCGAGCTCGCTCAGGCTGACCCGCGACGGCTCCTCGCCCCGGTATTCCGACGCTGTCAGATAGACGTCCACCGTTGCCCCAGAGCTTGCCATCTCGGCCAGCCGTCCCAACGCCGCTCGCACGTCGGGCGCGTGATCGACCATGCTGCGCGAGCGGTCGAGCACCACCGCCAGGCGCAGGTCGCCGGGCAGTTCGGGCAGATCGCCCGCCGCCACCGGCTGGACCACGACGCTCTCGCCGCCGGGGAAGTCGACCCGGTGGGTGGCCGGCTCCACGGGCGACGTAGCCGGTATAACTGTCGGCAGCCACGTCTCTTCGTCCGCCGCCATCGGCTCGCCGTTCACCAGCCGCACCGACGCACCGTCCCAGTAGACGTTGCGCCTGTCGGCCAGGCGCGGCAGCCCCCACGCGTCGTCGCGGGCCAGCACGCGCCACGTCAGCCACATGTGCAGCGGCGGCCCTTCCTCGACCGTCGAGCGGGTTTCGGTCTCGTCCCAGCGCATGCGGCGCGGCTCGACTGGGAACACCCGCAGCCGGTACTGGCGCGGCCCGATCTGCTCGACCAGCGCCGGGTCCCGGTTGTACCGCACCTCGTTCCGGTAGACCGCCTGCGCCGCGCCGCGCGGCGCGACCCGGTACGCAAAGCGCGCGTCACGGTCACCGCTCTCCCCCAGCCACAGCCCGGTGACGACGGCCGACTCGGGCAGGCTAAAGTAGTAGATCACCTCCTGCCGCTGGGCCGTCTGGTTCTGGTAGACCTCGTACAGCTCGACCTCGGCCCAGTCGCCGTGCTCGGTGACCGTGACCTCCTGCTGCACGAGGAGGACCTCGCGGTCGTCGACCGCCTGCCAGGCGGCCTGCGCCTGGTCGATCGACCAGGTCGAGCGCGCTGCGTGGACGACCGCTTCCCGCTCGCCCTCGGTGATCGTCCGGTCGAAGAACGTCTTGTACAGCTTGGCCGCCTTGGCCGGTTCCTCTCGCAGCGCGCGCTGGTCCGTGCGGACGCCGGCCCTGCCGCCGGTCTCCACCGCCTCCGTGTCCGTTGGCTCGTACAGCACCGGGCGCGCGACGGCCTCGTACAACCGCTGGACGCGCGCGGCCTGCTGCGGTGACATGCCCAGCGCCGACTCATACATCGCGCTCACGTGGCGCACCTCGCCCACCGCGCTGACGTAGCGCAGCGGAGCCAGGTACGCGTTGAGCAGCCCGGCGCGGATCGCCTCCTGCTGGTCCAGGAGCGCTCGGGCCTCGTCCGGCGTGGCCGGCGGCGTCTCCAGCAGCGCGAACGCCCGGTGCTGCGGCTGCTGGTTGGCCAGCACGAACGGAGCCACACACACGGCCAGCACCGCCACCGCAAGCCCTGCCGCGCGCACGCGGCCGTGGCCTGCGACCAGCGCGCGCACGCCGCGCCACCACGCCCGGGCGTAGAGGATCGGCACGGCCACCGGCATCACGACGAACAGCGTCGCCGTGTAGATCGCCAGGATGGTGCTGAGGACCCAGAACGGTATCCACCGCCACTCCATGTGGGTCAGATTGGACCACATGTTGTGCACGAGATCGGTCAGGATATTCCATCCCTCGGCGGCGACCGGCACGGCGTAGAAGGCGATCCAGGCGCTGGCGTACAGCCCGGCGACGAGCAGGAGCGTCAGCCCGGCCACGCGCAGGTGTGAGAGGCCATGTCGGCGCGCGTCGATGTCCCGGTCGACGATCTGCCATAGCAGGGTCGCCACGCCCAGCCCTGCGATTGAAAACAGCAGGCTCACGGCCGCCGTCGCCTCGCGCACGACAAAGAACCGGATCGTCAGCAGCAGCATGAGTGGCCCCTCGACGCCGTACCCGAGCGTCAGCAGCCCGCCGGGCGACCGGCGCAGGACCGTCAGCCCCAGGACCACCGCCGCCACCGGGATCGTGGTCAGGATCACCGCGTAGGCCAGAAACGGTGCCGGGATCACCCCCCCGCGCACCGCGGTGATCATCTCTGGCAGCATCTGCGGCGCAAAGCCCAGGAACAGAAAGGCCAGGAAGATGACGTTCCACGACCAGAACAGGCCGTAGGCCAGGCCACGCCAGGCCTTGCGCCCGCGGACAGACGTCTGACTCTGTTCTTGCACCATGACAAACCTCCTCCAGAACTAGCATGCACCGTCGTGAACAGGCGGTGCTGTGTGGTCGCTTCCTGCGACCTGAAACCTGAAACCTGAAACCCTGCTGCCTGAAACCCTCCGCTTCCCCTCCCCTACCTGCCACCGCCGAGACCACGTCCCACCGCCTCGTGCAGCGCAGTGTAGAATGCTTGCACATTCGCCTCGCCCGGATCGCGTACCTCGTCGAAGAGAACCGTCACCAGGACCCATCGATCCCGCTCGGGCGCCAGGTCGGCCCACATGCGCGTCGCGTAATCGTCGGTCGTGCCGTCGACCGACTGGAACCAGTACGTCGCCGACACCAGCCCGTGGCCGTCCCCGTCGCCCAGCGAGACGAACCGCACCGGGAAATCGGGCGCGACCAGGTGGGTGCGCGAATCGTCGATCGACAACCCGTACACCTCGAAACACCGCTCCGGGCGGTGCTGGGCGCGCCAGGTCGTGCTGGTGACGAGGATCATCGAGCCGCTGATGGGGCCGGTTTCGCCGCGCCATTCAAAGCGCCGCCGGTCAGCCGACTCGGCGCCGCCGCGGGTCAGCCACTCGACCTCGTCGGGCTTGAGCAGCATCGGCTCGGTCACGAGGTTGGCCGGAAACTCCCAGGCTGGCGGCTGCTGCGTGAGCCCCGTGTGCGGCCGCGGCGTGTAGGCCAGCACCATCCCCAGGATGGTCACTCCCAACATGGGCGCCAGCCATATCGGGCGGTCGAGCGTCGGTGTAGCGTTGTCTCCCCGCCCGTCGCATGTGTCCCGAATGTCCTGTGCGTTTCTTTGCCCCAACTGCAGGAGCGCGACCGCTGCCGCGCACGCCGCGACAAAGCCCATCATGCCCAGCGGGACGTGCAGCATCTCGGCCGCCAACTGCCAGCCGGCCACCTGCCCGACGACGACCAGCACGCCGACGCGGGCCACGTTGGCCGTGAACAGGAGCCCGGCAAAGGCGAGCGCGGTCAGGATCCAGTGCACGTTGAGACGCCTCCGCTCGATCCACGTCGCCGCGACGAGGAACAGCGTCCCCGTCCACAGGCTCTTGACCCCGCTGCACGGCAGGTCGACCTGCGACACGCCGTTTTCGAGCACCAAAATCGTGTCGACGCCGATCGACCCGACGCCCACGGCCGCCAGCCCGTCGCGGATGATACCGGCGGTGAGGACCCGCATCGGGTAACCGACAAAGGTCTGCATGTGCTCTCCGAACGGCAGCGCGCCGATCAGGAGCAGGGCCGCGGGCAGCCCCTCCCGCCAGCGGCGCGGCTCCATCCACAGCCCCAACAGCCCATAGCTCGCCAGCCCGAACAGGCTCGCCGACAACGTGTTCACGTCGAGGAAGCGCTCGACGGCCAGGTACAGTGCCGAGCCGCCCAGCGCGAGGATGAGCGCCGGGGTCGAAATCTGCGGTGCCGCGTCGATCCGCAGGCGCACGCGCCCTGTGCGCGCCCTCACGCGCCCCTGGCGCGCCTTCACGCGCCCCTGGCGCGCCCTCACGCGCCCTTGGCGCGCCTGTGCAGCGATCAGCACGATCACGCCGGCGAGCACGATCTGGTTGGTGCGAAAGTCCTCGCGCGAAAAGATGATCGCCAGGTAGTCGAATACCGGCCGGTACAGCCACAGCCACAGGCCGGCGATGGCCGCGTTGGCGCCGATGCGCGCGGGGCGGGGCAGCGATGCCGTATACGTGACGCTTGGTCGTGCAGGCGGTTCGATGGCCGACATGGAATTTGCTTACGCGCACTCACAGCGGACAAGACCGCGGCCGCAAGCGCGCTGGGTTCAAATACCTATGTTACTATTGTATCGATATCTTGTGCTTTGTCAAGTCACAACGCCAAAATGCCTATGTTACTATTGTATGGGGTGAGGGTAGCAAATAGGTGAAACAGTCAATAAAACTGTAAGTGGCCGGAGAATGCCCTTTTGCGGCTAAAGCTCAATCTCGTCGAGTGAGATCAGGCCCTGCTTGAGCGCGTGGATCGCGGCCTGCGTGCGGTGGGCCAGGTGCAGCTTGGCGAGGATGTTACCGACGTGCGTCTTGACCGTCTCTGCACCCACCACCAGCTCCTCTGCGATCTCCCGGTTGGTGCGCCCGTGCGCTAGCTTGCGGAGCACTTCCATCTCCCGGTCCGTCAGATCATCCCTGATCTTTGTCGTGCTGACGAGGTCCTGCAGCACGGACCCGGCGATGGCGGGGTCGAGCGTCGACTGGCCACGCGCCGCCGCCCGCACGGCCGCCAGCAGGACTTCCGGGTCGGCCTCCTTGCGCACGTAGGCGACGGCCCCCGCCCGCAGCGCGGCCACGACGCGCGCGTCGTCGGCGTAGGCGGTCAGGACCACAACCTGCGTGTGGGGAGTGATCGACCGGATCCGGCGGGTGGCCTCGATGCCGTCGATGCCGCCGGGCATCAGGAGGTCCATGATCACCACGTCGGGCAGCCACCCTTCGATCTTTTCGAGCGCTTCCTCGCCGGTGGACGCTTCGCCGACGACGGTGATGTCGGGGAAGGCCTGGAGGAAGCTGCGCAGCCCCCGGCGCACCACGCGGTGGTCGTCGACCAGTACCAGCCGGATCGGTTCCATCTCGGTTGCCCCCTCGGTGGTTTTCACTGTGCCGCTGTGGCGTTCTGAGCCGCGAGCTGCTCCGGAATGGCCATGATTCCACTGACGATCAGCGTCAGCAAGCCAATGGCCGCGGTGGCCGCTACGAGCGTCGTCAGGAAGGCGCTCGCCTGGGTCAGGTAGACGTCGCGGACGAGCTCGACCGGCGTGAACTCTTGTGCCGCGAACCCATAGCCCACCAGCACTTCTACGAGCTGGTTTGTGATCAACCCCATACTCACGGTGGCGCTGATGATAGTCATCGGTGGGATGGCCATCGCGATAGCTGATCCCAGGCCTGCGGTTACCGATTGTGAAATCGTCAGCCGCAGTTGCGCCAGCGTGATTGTATAGGATGGGGGCTGTTTCGGCAAGCGGAGCAGGTTGACGATGAGGATCACGTCGGCGACGATGATCGCCAGCCCGACCAGCACACCCCAAAAAGGCGGGAGGCTTATGGCCCAGTCTATGATACCCAGGCTCAGCAGTGCGCTGATGACGGCCGCAGTTCGAACGGGGTGGGGGGAGGAGAGACCCAACGCACGCTGGCGGCGATAGGCCGCGTTCATCGCAGCGAGGTACAGGCCGCCCATCGCCAGGCTGACGGCGAGACCCAGGATCAGCAGCGGCACGCCGATGGCGGTCCCGGCTAAAGCGGAGCTGGGATGGGGGAGACCGGTGACATCCATCCAGCCGCGAGGCTCCACCGTCGCGCCCTGCGGTAAAACCGGGGATCCCATGGCCCCGAGGCACACAGGCACGCCAAGCGACACGAGACCGAGCAGGGCGGCCGTGGCCCGCGCGGCGCCCAGCCTGGCCGGGTCGTCTGTGCTCTTGATCTCGGCGCGCAGGGGGAAATAGAGGCTAACCAGCGGTATCACGTACAGGAGCATTGGCGTGCCAATGATCCAATCGGAGATGCGTGCCAGTGGGAGCGGTGTTTCCAAATACACGCCATTTATGGCCAGGCCGTCTCGGATTGTTGGCTCGAGCAGCGCAAATCTGGTGACGGCACTGAGGAAGGAGAGCGCACTGACCATCACGGCTGCCGTGAGGATCGTCTTCGCCGCCAGGCGCAGATCTGGCCGGTGGGATGGCTTGGCTGCGGGTGGCGCGAGCAGACCGCCGATCGCGCCGAGCCCTGTCCCGGCCAGCAGCGCCGCCCAGAACGCCCCGTGCGACCACCACACGATCCCGACGACCGCCCCGGCCAGGAGACGGATCACGTCAGCTCTTCCGGCGGCCGGGACCAGCCCGCGCTCGAGGAGCGCCGCGCCACCGACCACGGCCGTCGCGGGCGCGCCGATGGCAAAGAAGAGGATGGCCCCGGCCACGCCTCCAGCCAGCGCGCCGAACAGCGTGCCGCTCTGCCGGGTGAAGGCTTTCGCCCAGCGAGCGGCCAGGAAACCGGTGGCGACGACCAGCAGCGGTGCCGCGATTCCCAGCGCCAGGCCAAGCGCCTCTGAACCAATCGGCCAGCCGTCGACGGTGCGGCCCGGCACGAGGACGTACAGCGGGTAGAACAGCGCGGCGATCAGCGCGAGCCCGCCGCCCAGCCCAACCAGAAAGACCTTGTTCAACGTGTGATTCTGTCGTTGCGTCGCTTCCTCCTCAGAGGCTGCCGGTTCCACCAGTGGGATACGGACGCGCAGCGTCGTGCCTTTGCCAGGCGCGCTGTCGATCACCAGCTTACCACCCAGCGCCAGCACGCGCTGGCGGATGTTCTCCAGGCCCATACCGCTCTCGTCCTCACCCACCTCGAACCCCTGCCCGTTATCTTGAATCTCTAGCGTCAACGGGCCATCGACGTCGCGCTGCCCCACGTACAGGCGCACGTGGTCGGCGCGGGCGTGCCGGGCGACGTTGCTGAACGCCTCCTGCGCGATGCGAAAGATGCTCTCCTGCGCACCGGTCGGCAACAGGTCGTCGACGGGCAGCACGCCAAACTCCACCGCCACCGCCGCGTCGGTGCGGTAGCCGAGCGCCTCGCATTGGTCGCGCAGCGCCTGCACCAGCCCGACTTTCTCCAGCGGGGCGGGGGAGAGCTGTTGCAGGAGCGCGTTCATCTCGACCATGGCCTCCTGTGTGCTGCGGCGCACGTCGCCGAGCGCCTCCCGTGCACCCTGCGGGTCGGTGTCCCAGCGCGCCTGCACCGCCGCCGTGCCCATGCTGATGCTAAAGATCTGCTGCTTGATCGAGTCGTGCAGTTCGCGCGCCAGGCGGTTACGCTCCTGTTGGGCGGCCGCGTCGCGTGCCTGGGCCAGCAGGCCCTCGCGCAGGTCGTAGACCTCCCGCTCGCGGGCCATCAGCGCGTTGAGCTGCGTGACCAACCCGGCCAGCGGGCCGTGCCAGCGCGCGGGAATTTTCGCCGGTGGCCGGGGACCCTCCAGGCGCGCCAGCGCAGCGTTGACCAGCCAGAGCGTGCGCTGTACCGTGAACGTGAGCGCCATCCCCGCCACGGCCGCCGCCACCAGCGCGATGGCGACTCGTCCTGGTCCGGCGAACTCTTTCGCCGCTTCGGCGAACGCTATGGCCACCCCGGCCGCGACGACGTGGCTGAGGAGGATCTGCGCACCCAGCCCGATGGGCATCTGCCAGATGGATTGGGATGCTGTGCTTGTCTTCATGCCTGACTCGACCTCCGTGTCTCGGCAATTCCTCGAGGATTGCCCAGCTTTTATTAGGGCCTCTGCACCCCCTCAGTATACCCGACCCCAGCGCCGCTGTCATCCCCAATATGGGGGAATGATGGTCTCCCATCCACCATCTTGTATCACCTGAGCGACCCAATCACCCACAAACGCGCTGTTTCCCGTGGCAAGAACATAACTCATGGGAGGTTGAAAGACGGCCAGTCCATCCATCCACAGCCTGGGGGCCAGTCCAGCAGGACAAACGGGAGCGACAACAGGGCGAGTATGGCGGCGTAGACCACAAAGGTCAAGACCAG
>DATKTN010000101.1:0-4018 GCA_035531135.1 Anaerolineae bacterium | reverse complement strand
GGTGTCTACACCTCCGCCGTCCGGCAGACCGCCATCGTCTTCAACGCCGTGGGCGTCCAATGGCACGCCGAGATACCCGAGGCCACGCATCTCCGGGTGACCATCCGCGCCAGCGCCGACGGGACGACCTGGTCCCTCTGGGAAGAGGTCGTGGAGCCCCAGCGAGACGGCGCTCGTTTCTACGCCCCCATGCCCATCCTGGTGCACGGTGGAAGGTACCTGCAGTATCAGGTCGAGCTCACCTCCGACCGGCCCTCCCTCACACCGCGCCTCGACGACGTCACGCTCACCCTGATCGACTCCACCGGCGGCCCCTCCCTCCAGGACGTGCAGGAGCTGCATCTTGCCGCACAGCCTGAAGGGGCTGGAGTGCCCAGGCCGCCCATTTTCTCCCGGGCCGACTGGGGCGCCAGCGAAGGGTATCGGTACGACAACAAGGGCAACGAGGTCTGGCCCACAGAATACCAGACCCCCGAGAAGGTCATCATCCACCACAGTGTTACGCGCAACTACGACCCCAATCCCCCGGCCACGGTGCGGGCCATCTACTACTACCATGCAGTCACTCTCGGCTGGGGCGACGTGGGGTACAACTACCTGGTCGACTGGCAGGGGAACATCTACGAAGGCCGCTACGGCGGGTTGGACGTGGTGGGCGGTCACGTCTACAGCTACAACTATGGCAGCGTGGGCGTGTGCGGCATGGGGAGCTACGGCAACACAGCCAACAGTGTCCAGCCCTCCCCGGAGTTGCTCGAGGGTCTGACCGACGTCACCGCCTGGTCGTGCAGCCGGGTCCTTCTCCATCCCCTGGAGAACTCCTTCTTCGTGAACAAGACGACGCAGAACATAGGGGGGCATCGGGACTACAACGCCACCGCCTGCCCCGGGGAGTACCTGTACGATAAACTACCTTCGCTACGTAACTCGGTCTGGGCGGAGATCGTCGCGCACACTTCCGCTTACCAGGCCAACTACCTGAGCCACGACGCCCCTACGGCGCTCAAGCCAGATCAGTACGCCACCATCTCGCTCTCCCTGGAGAACGAAGGCACCCTCACCTGGCTCCCCTCTGGAGCGAACGCCGTGGTCATTGGCTACCGTTGGATCGACGGTCAGGGCTCCGTGATACCAGGCCATGCTCACAGCCCCCTGCCCCACGATGTGCCCTACGGTCACCAGGTCGAGGTAGACACCTTCACCGTACTCGCCCCCGACCAACCCGGAAGCTATGTCCTGGAGCTGGACCTCTTCCACAGCGGAGTGGGCTGGTTCTCTCTTCAGGGAAGCCCGACGGCCAGAACCACGGTGATCGTCTACGACCCGGATACCTGGCTCAAGACGTATCTCCCTCTGGCCGCTCTCGAGCAACGGCCTCCCGATCCCGACGCCAACCTCGAGGCCCGTGCTCTCTGGGTCCCGCGCTGGTCCTACACCACCGCCGATGACGTGAGGAACATTGTCAGCAAGGCAGCAGGCGCCAACTTCAATATCCTCCTCTTCCAGGTACGAGGTCAGGCGGACGCCTACTACGATTCCCAGCACGAACCCTGGGCAGACAGGTTAACAGGAACCCTCGGCCAGGATCCCGGTTGGGACCCGCTGGCCACAGCCATCCAGGAGGCCCACGCGGCCGGATTGTCGTTGCATGCTTATGTCAACGTGTATCCGGTGTGGTTGGGATCAGATGCCCCTCCCGCAAACACCACTCCTCTGCACATGTATCACCGCTTCAACAGTCTGTACGACAACCAGTGGGTGCAGTGGCACGAGAACGGGACTCCCATGGGACTCAACGCCTCCTACCTTACGGCTAGCCCCGGACACCCGGCCGTAGCGGATCACATCGTCGCCGTGTGCCGCGACATCCTCCAGAACTACGAGGTTGACGGACTGCATCTCGACTATGTGCGGTACGGCGGGCCCGCCTACTCCCACGATCCCGTGAGCGAGTTGCGCTTCGCCGACGCGCAGCCCGTGGCCTGGTCTGACTGGCAGCGCGCACAGATCACCCAGCTAGTAGGCCGTCTGTATGATGAAGTGCAGGGCCTGAGGCCCGACGCGGCCCTCTCCGTGGCCGCCTGGCCCATCTACGAGGACAAGTGGGGCTGGGTCACCTACGGCGACGTCACCTACGACGGCTACGACGGATACTACCAGGATTCCCGAGGCTGGCTGCGTACGGGCAAGGCAGACTTCCTGGCGCCCATGTTCTACGGGTCCTCCGTTCAGAACTACCTGGACCGGTATGAGATCTTGGTTCAGGACTTCGTCGACGAATCGTATGGGCGCCACATCTACGCGGGGATACACGCCGGATACAGCTCCTTCGGGGAGATCGAGCAGCGCATCCGGATGGCCAGGGAGGCCGGTGCGCAAGGTCAGGCCATCTTCGCCTACTCCCTCGTCGAGGGCAACGGGTACTGGGACGACTTCAAGACCGGCCCCTACGCAGAGCCAGCCCAGGTGCCGCCCATGCCCTGGAAGGACTAGCCTGCCTGTCTCCCAAGCAAGCCCTCCACTAGGTTGAGCGCCTGCTCTCTGGTTGACACCTCGCCGGTGGCCTGGGCCTCGTGCAAGGTCTGCAACATCCTCCCCACGGCGGGGCCGGGTTCCATGCCGAAACGCTCCAACAGGTCGCTGCCGCTGAGCAGAGGCTCCGGGTCGATGATCTGGTCGTACCGCTCATAGTAGTCGCGGAGCAGAAGCCCGACGACTGCGCAAATCCGCGCCCACTTTTCGAGGTTCTCACCCTCGTGCACCAGGGCCAGGGTGTCGCCCAGAGAAAGCAGCAGTACGTCCACTCCAGCGCCCCCCGTGTCGCGGAAGAACCGATACGACGCCCGGTCGCTGATCTCCTCCAGCCTGGCCAGGTGGAGCGGCCTCATGTGGTGCCTGATCACCGTCTGTGCGAGGCGCACCTCTCGGCTCCCGAAGTGGAATCTCCTGAGAGCGCGCGCCGCCACCACGGCTCCCTCCTGGTCATGTCCCAAGAAACGGATCCGGCCATCCTCGTCCACCTTGGCAGTGTTGGCCTTGCCCACGTCGTGGAGCAGCGCAGCCAGCTTCAGGAGAACCGAGCGGCTTCGCTCGTCCACCAGTGCTTCCCTCAGATATCCCGCCATCTGCTGCGCGAACGGGCCCAGTGACGACCTGAAGTATTGGTCCACTTCCTGCTCAGCTCCCCACCGCTCGTCCGACGGAAGCTCCTGCCCGTTGGCCAATCGCTCCAGCGCGGCGAACACCCAGTCCATGGCCCCCACTGCACGCAGCGAATGCTTCAAGACGTCCTCGTAGTGCGGAAGAGGCTGTTCCAACCCTCTCAGGCCGTCCAGCTCGGGCACCAGATGGCCCAGGAGGCCCAGGCGATCGAGGTGGCGCAGGTGGCTCTCGGCTCGACTGCTGCCCAGGATCTTGCACAGCTCGTCCCTCACCCTCTCGGCGGAGGCCTGGGCGATCAGGTGCGCATCCCTGACCATCAACTCCTGCGTGTGCTCCTCTACCTCCATGGCCAGCTCCGCTGCCAAACGGATGGCCCTGAGAAGGCGGATGGAGTCGTCGACGAAGATGGAGTCAGACACCGCCCTCACCACGCCGTCCTCCAGATCTCGCTGTCCTTGAAAAGGATCGAAAATCTCCGGCCGCGAAGCGGTGTCCTGCACATCGATGGCCATGGCGTTGATGGTGAAGTCCCGGGCCGCCAGATCCGCGTTCAGCGTGCCGTCGCGCAAGGTGGCAAAGTCCAGATAGTACCGTTCCGCCCCGCCCCGCAGCACCACGCGCGCCGTATGCCGTTCCTCGTCCAGCAGCACGAAGGCGCCGCCCAGCCGGTTAGCCGTCTCTCGCGCCAGCGCCAGGGCATCGTTCTCCACGACCAGGTCCAGGTCGCGTGTATCTCGACCGAGCAACAGGTCGCGCACGTAGCCGCCCACGACGAAGCCCTGGCACGACCTCGCCTTGAGCAACTGCCGCGTGAAGTCCAGCACACCTTCTCTCTCGAACCAGGATCCGGATTCCA
>DATKTN010000100.1:0-14384 GCA_035531135.1 Anaerolineae bacterium | reverse complement strand
TCGTAGCGGCTTTTTTCATTCTCGAAGCGACTCCTGAATCTCCTCCATCAGCGCCAGAATCTCCCGCTCCTTCTCCACGATGCCCGCCACCAACTCCTCCGGCGGCACGTGTTCGAAATCCTCGCCGCCGTGGGGATTCTTCAGGTCCAGGTTGGCGGAGAGCAGGTTCCCCTCCGCGTCGTATTTGAGCACCTCCGCCACCGCCACCTTCCACGCCCGCTCGTTCTCCTCGCGCTCGTCCCACCACTCCAACAGCGGCTGGAACTCTTCGTAGCGCAGCGGCCTGGTCTTGGTATAGTTCTTGCGCCCCTCGGGGAGCGGTTGCTCATAGTACCAGATTTCCTCCGTCGATCCCGACCCGTCAAAGAAGAGCAGGTTGGTGGGGATGGAGGTGTAGGGCGCAAAAACCCCGTTGGGCAACCGGACGACCGTGTGCAGACGGAAATTCTTGAGCAGGTGCTCCTTGATGCGGGCCGCCACGCCGTCGGCAAAGAGCGTCCCGTTGGGCACGACGACACCGGCCCGGCCGGGCCGGGGCAGGCGGCGCAGCTTGCGCATGAGCAACTGCAGGAAGAGCAGCGCTGTCTCCGCCGTGCGGCGGTCCTCCGGAAAGTTGTTCTGGATGCCCGGCTCCTCCTCGCCGCCGAAGGGTGGATTCGTGAGGATCACGTCCACCCGCTGCCGGTCGCCGATCTCCCGCAGGGGCGTCGCCAGGCTGTTGCCGGACGTGATGCGCGGTGATTCCAGCCCGTGCAGGAGCAGGTTCATCTGGCCCAACAGGTAGGGCAGCGGTTTCGCCTCGCCGCCCTGGATGCTCTCCTGCAACACGTGCCAGTCCTCCACCGTCTGGCACTGCTTCTTCAGGTGCTCGTACCCCTCCACCAGGAAGCCACCCGTACCGCTGGCCGGGTCTTCCAGGACCTCGCCCAGGCGCGGATCGGTCACCGCCACCATCAACTTGACCACAGGCCGGGGCGTGTAGAACTCGCCCGAGTCGCCCGCCGCGTCCCGCATCTCCCGGAGCATCGTCTCGTAGAGGTGGCTCAGCGTGTGGATCTGCTCCGACGCGCTAAAGTTGATCCCGTTGACCTTGTTGATCACGTCGCGCAGCAGGTAGCCGTTGATCATGCGGTTGATCACGCCGCCAAAGACCGTGGCCACCACGTCCCGGCGCTCGTCGCCGTCCGTGCTCTGCAAGCCCCGCAGGTAGGCGAAGAGCCCCGGCCCGCGCGTGCCGTCGGGCCGCACCGCCTCGTCCTGGTTGATGAAGGCGATCAGCTCGTCGCCCGTGACGCCGCCCTCGTCGGCGGCCCAGTCGCGCCAGCGGTAGGGCGGCTCGATGATCGGGCGGAACGTCTCGCCCGCCAGCAGCGCCTCGTCCTCGCGGATCTGCTCCATGTCGTCGAGGAACTTTAGAAACATGATCCACGTCAGCATCGGCAGCCGGTCGAGGTCGCCGCTGAGCCCCTTGTCCTTCCGCATGATGTCGCGGGCGGATTTGATGATGCTGGAGAGCTGGCGGGCAGTTGTCTTGAGAGGCTGGTTCCGAGTTCTGGCCATTTTTCCTCATCTGGCACGTGTTTCGTATTGCGTGTTACGTATTCCGTTCTGGATGGGTGAAGACACGCAACACGCAATACGCAATACGCAACACGCAACACGTCTCACGTCAGGCCGCGTACAGCAGCGTCTGCAACTGGTGTATCGCCTGGCGCAGCGGCACCGGACCGCCGAAATACCCCGCGATCTTGCGCACGTTGCCGTGCCCGGAGATGGGCGGGACTTTGAGCACGGCAGGGACCTCGAACTGCGTCGTGCCGTGCTCGGCGTACTTGTCCAGGAGCTCGCTCAGGATCACCTGCGCATCGTGGCCGTACTGGCGAAAAAAGTCCGGGCGGTTCTGGCACACCAGGTCGGCCCGCTCGCGGCGGGTGCGGATCGGCGTCTTGAACGCCAGGTGACACAGCAGGTCGAAGGGATCGGCCTCCAGTTGGCCTGTGACCTCGCGCAGGTAGTCGAAATCGATGCCGCGCTCGCCAAAGCGCCGGATGATGTCCGCGCGCAGGCCGGGGTCGGCCCAGTCCTTGCGCAGTTGGGCGCCGGTGGCATAGAGCGTGCGCACCGTCTCGCCCGCATAGTCCACGTACTTGAAGGCCCGCAGTTGGTGGCCCTGCGGGTCGAGTTCGTAGACCATGTGGGCGACGACCTCCACGACGCCGCCGTCCACATAGTACTTGCGGCGGGGTTTGTCCTCGTCGCCGGAGATGCTCTCGATGCCGGTGGGGATCGGCTCATAGTCAGGCAACGGCTCGCGCGTCCCTTTCTCTATCTCTGTCTCTGTCCCCTCGATCTCCTGGCCCTCTTCGTCGATGCTGACCGTGGTCTCCTGCACCGGGTCACCGTCAAAGTCCGGGTCGGCAAAGCGCTCGGTGGCGCTGCCGGTGTAGTCGATGATGTTAAAATAGTACTTGCCATAGTCGGCGTTCACCCGCGTCCCGCGCCCGATGATCTGCTTGAACTCGGTCATCGAGTTGACCGTGCGGACGAGGGCCACGTTCTGGCAGGTCGGCACATCCACGCCGGTGGTCAGCAGCTTGGACGTGGTGACGATCACCGGGATCGGCTCCTCGGGATCCTGAAAGCGGCCCAGGTGGCCCTTGCCGATCTGGCCCTCCTCCGACGTGATCCGGACGACGTAATTGGGGTGCTGCTGCACCAGGTCGGCGTTCAGGTTGTTGAGCGCCTGGCGCATCGCGCTGGCGTGCTCCTGGTCCACGCAAAAGACGATCGTCTTGCCAAAGCGGCCGGTGCGCTTGAGGTAGTCGGTCAGGTGGCGGGCGATGGCCCCGGTGCGGGCCTTGAGCGCGACGACGCGCTCGAAATCTCCGGTCTGATACTCGCGGTCGGGGATCTCGCGGTCGTAGCGGTCGTGCTGCCCCTGGTAGGGCCGCCACCCCATCGCGTCGTAGGTCGTCACCACGCGATGGACGCGGTACGGGGCCAGGAAGCCGTCGTCGATGCCCTGCCGGAGGCTGTAGGTGTAGATCGGGTTGCCAAAGTAGGCATAGGTGTTGCGGTTGTCCTCGCGCAAGGGCGTGGCCGTCATCCCCAACTGGAAGGCCGGCTGGAAGTACTCCAGGATCTGGCGCCAGTTGCTCTCGTCGGCGGCGCTGCCCCGGTGGCACTCGTCGACGATGACCAGGTCGAAGAAATCGGGCCCGTATTCCTTATAGAGCCCCGGGCGGCGCTCGTCCTCCGCGATGGCCTGGTATATGGCAAAGTACATCTCCCGGCTCTTGACCACCTCGCCGTGCTCGATCTTGTGGCGGGCGTCCCCGAACGGCGCGAACATCTTGTCCTTGGGATCGTCGACCAACACGTTGCGGTCGGCCAGGTAGAGGACCCTGGGGCGGCGGTAGGCCCCGTCGCGGTTCCAGCGGGAGGACCACAGCTTCCAGGCGATCTGGAAGGCGACGAACGTCTTGCCCGTGCCGGTGGCCATCGTCAGGAGCACGCGCCTGCGGCCCTGGAGGATCGCCTGCACCGCGCGGTTGATGGCGATCTCCTGGTAGTAGCGGGGCGTCTTCCCGGCGACGACGCTGTACGGCGCGAGCAACCGCTCGACCACGGCGTCGTCGGTCAGCTTCTCAAAGTCGCGCCAGCGGGCGAAGAGCGCGTCTGGCGTGGGGTAGCGGTCGATCTCTTGCTCCAGGCCGGTCGTGAAGTCGAACTCCAGGATGTGCTTCCCATTGGTCGCGTAGGCGAACTTGAGGCCCAGGATATCGGCGTACTCCCTGGCCTGTTGCATCCCCTCGGCCGCGTCGTGATCATCGGCCTTTGCCTCGACGACGGCCAGCGTAAAGTCGCGGGTGTAGCGCAGCAGGTAGTCGGCCCGTTTCTGCTGGAGGCGCTGGATCTTGTCGCCTACGGGCACGACGCGGCCGTCGGTGAAGGTGCGCTGTTCCGCAATAGAGTGGGGAGGATCATCCCAGCCTGCGGCCTGGAGTGCAGGGGTGATGTACTTGCGACAGGTATCGGCTTCAGTGCTCATCGTCCTTGCGAGCAGTGCTATCGGGCTGGCGCCAGAGTGGTCCAGACGCCTGGGCTAGTGACTCATGCTTCGCGAAAGTGCGAGGCTTTTGTAAGTATACTCTCTTCCCTGTTTTGTGCAAATCTTTCCCTTGGGCACACAGAAAACTCGGGGCTCCCAATGTCCAGGGGAGTCCCAATTGGTTGCTCGACAAAGGCTACGCGGCTGAAGCCAGTTGCCCCTGCGCGACGCCGAAGGGACTCGACTGTTGTGCCGTCACCGGCTGGCTCCTGGGTCGGCGCCGCCCGGCCGGCTGTGCGCCGTGGCGCTGGAACAGGCCAACCATCGTCAACTGGCGCGCCGACCACTGCGGCCAGCACCAGCCTGCACTCGAACTCCAACGCGGTCTGGAGGCGGGCGGCCTGAGCGAGGCCGTTGCCGTCCACCTGGACGATCTTGGCCTCGCATCAGATATGCCGCCTAGCCCCTCCCCCGCTTGCGCGGACGAATGGTATACGAATGTGGCTCGCGCAGTCCTCCCGATTGGGTGAGCCTTTTTGTCCGTTCCTTCTGGTAGGCGCGAATCTCCCGCGCCAGTGGGTGGCGCGGGTCAATACGTAGGTGTGTGATGGAGACTAACAGTGCCTCTTTGGCGTCCCTCGACAGCGTCACGTCGCACATAATCCCGCCTTCGTCACCGGCGTAGACCAAGTGCTTGATCTGTAACTGCTGGTCGCGGGTGACTCTGATTCCCTTCTTCTGCACCGAGCGGAAGAACGCAGCGGTTGGTCGCGCCGGGATGGGAAGCTGGGCTTCCATCTTGTGCATCAGTTCCATTGTCTTGTCATAGTCGTCTATCATCGCAGCCTTCTGGATCACCGAGGTCACTGAAGTGTCAGTATACCCCTCTCACCATTCTATGCAAGTCCTTTGACAGGTGGGCCGCCGGTATCATCTGACCTGGCGCTGTCACAACTGGGTATCCCGCGTTACGTCGAGACCGGCACTGGTTGGTGTACGTACAGGGTCGAGATCGTTGAGCGCTTCGTCGCGCTGAGGGGGACGGGGTCGCGCGCGGGTCGAACGACCTATTCGAGATGGTGCGATCGCAGCACGGATGCCACCTCCTGCCCGAGGGCCACGCCGGCAAGTGTCACCTGTGCGGCAGGTATAGTTCAGAGCTTGACCTGTCCAGCGCCTTGGATGCCTCAACTTGTTGAGGTCTTCGTGTGGGTAAGCTGTCACTCCTGATCCGTCTTAATCCTGTGAATCCGTGTCCCATCGTGGGTAAGCTGTCACGGCACCCCCCACTACGTGGGGGGCTTGCACGGGGGCGTGGGCGGGCTGGAAAGGAGAAGGCCCCTCGTGTTGTGACGAGGGGCCTTTCGCTTGCTTGCTCGCAGATCGCCTGCGGAGGTTACCTGCGGATCGAGCGCGCCGGCCTAGTACGGCGGCGCTGCCGGGGGCGCTTTTTCCTCTTCTGGGATGTCGGTGATCAGCGCCTCGGTGGACAGGATCATGGCCGCGATCGAGGCCGCGTTGGAGAGCGCGCCTTTCGTCACCTTCGCCGGGTCGATGATGCCGGCTTCCACCATGTCCATAAACTCGCCCTGGAGCACGTCGTAGCCGATGCGGTCGTTCTTCTTATCTTTCTGCATCCGCCGCACGGTGTCCAGGACCACCGCACCGTCCTCGCCCGCGTTCTCGGCGATCTTGCGGATGGGCATCTCCAGCGCCGTGCGCAGGATCTTGACGCCGGTCTGCTCGTCGGGGTATTCCATCTTGACGTCGTCGAGCACAGCGATGGCGTTGATCAGCGCCACGCCGCCGCCGGGCACGATCCCTTCCTCGACCGCCGCGCGGGTGGCCGAGAGCGCGTCCTCGACGCGGTGCTTCTTTTCCTTCAGCTCCGTCTCGGTGGCTGCACCGACGCGGATGATCGCGACGCCGCCGGCCAGCTTGGCCAACCGCTCCTGCAGTTTCTCCTTATCGTAATCAGAGGTCGATTTCTCGATCTCGACCTTGATCTGCTCCATGCGGCCCTTGATCTCCGCGTCCTTGCCCTGGCCACCGACGACGGTCGTGTCGTCCTTCGAGGAGATGACCTTGTCGGCCCGCCCCAGGTCGTCGATGGTGGTGCTGTCCAGTTTGCGGCCCTCCTCCTCGGTGATGACGTGGCCGCCGGTGAGCGTGGCGATGTCATTCAACATGGCCTTGCGGCGGTCGCCGAAGCCGGGCGCTTTCACCGCCAGGCAGTTCAGCATGCCTCGCAGCCTGTTCACCACCAGCGTCGCCAGTGCCTCGCCGTCGATATCCTCGGCGAGGATCACCAGGTTGCGCGCGCCGCGCTGCACCAGCTTCTCCAGGATGGGGACCAGGTCCTGCGCGGCCGAGACCTTTTTGTCGTGGATCAGAATGTAGGGCTCCTCGATGACCGCTTCCATCGCTTCCGGGTGGGTGATAAAGTAGGGGGAGATGTAGCCCCGGTCGAACTGCATGCCCTCTACGTACTCGGTCTCGAACTCTAGCCCCTTGCTCTCCTCGACGGTGATGACGCCGTCCTTGCCGACCTTGTCCATCACCTCGGCGATCAGCTCGCCGATCTCCCGGTCCTGCGCGGAGATGGCCGCCACGTTCGCGATCTCCTCCTTGGTGGTCAGCTCGATCGCCTGGCCCGTGATCGCGTCGACGATGGCCTCGGCGCCGGCCAGGATGCCGCGCTTGAGCAGCATGGGGTTGGCGCCCGCGGCCACGTTCTTCATCCCCTCGGTGATGATCGTGTAGGCCAGCAACGTGGCCGTGGTCGTCCCGTCACCGGCGATGTCGTTCGTCTTGGTGGCGGCTTCCTTCAACAGTTGGGCCCCCATGTTCTCGAAGGGGTCCTCCAAGTCGATCTCCTTGGCCACTGTCACGCCGTCGTGGGTGATGGTGGGAGCGCCCCACTTCTTGTCGAGCGCGACGTTGCGCCCCTTGGGACCCAGCGTGGTGACGACGGCAGTCGCCAGGACGTCAATCCCGCTCTTGAGGCCCCGGCGGGCATCTTCACCGAAAACCAATTGCTTTGCCATATCTATTCCTCCTAATCCAGATCAGGTTCTTTTTATAGTTATTCCAGGATGGCCAGGACGTCGCTTTCCCTCATAAAGAGGATATCTTTGCCACCCTCCGTCTTGAACGACGTGCCAGAGTACTTGGCGTACACGATCGTGTCCCCGACCTTGACCTCCATCGGGAGACGCTTGCCGTCCTCGTCCAGACGGCCCGGCCCCACGGCCAACACCTTGCCCTGCTGGGGCTTTTCCTTGGCCGTATCGGGGAGCACCAACTGGCCACCGGCGAAGGTTTCTTGGTCCTTCTCCAGAGGCTCGACGACCAGCCGATCGCCCAATGGTTTGATGTTCAACGCCATCTTGCTACCTCCTGACTGAAGATTGTTGTATAATTGGCCACTCGCCACGTTAGCACTCAGGCTGTGAGAGTGCTAATTCGATCCTAATAATACCACAGTTTTTTTTGATGTCAAGAAGAACACCTTCCCGAAAGCGGCGACCGCAGCGGTCGCTTGGGCAAGCATCAGCAATGCCGGAGATGCTGCCGAGAAGCGCCGAGATGTCTGTCAGGTCGCTCGTGCAAGCTTTCGGGAAGGTGGCACGCCCCAGCGCCGTCTGTTTCACGGCGGCGGCGGCCCGTCCTCGCTTTCCCCAAGGAACCCGCTGAGCGAGGCGAAAGCCGCTGCCACCGCACCCAGGCGAGCCGCGTAGGGTTCCCTCTCCGTCCCCTTCCCCTCTCCCAGCCTCAGTTGCACGAGCCCGGCCAGGCGCAGGACCTTGAGGTGATGCGTCACCGTCGGGGCGCGCAGCCGCAGGCGGCGGGAGAGTTGGGCTGGAGTGAGCGGTTCCTCGGACAGGTAGCGCAGGATGCGCAGCCGGGTGGGGTCGGACAACGCCTTGAGCGTCTGCAACAGCGCATCGGGCACCACCTCTCCGGGCACCAGCGAGGCCTCCGGGGGGCGCGCGCCGAACAACCATACCTCGCGCTCGGCGCTCGCTTTCCCCATGAACATGAGGGGGGTACACCAATACGATGGAGCCAGCACCAATTCGGCCACCGCTGGCAGTTTCACGAAGCGCAATCCTTTGGAAAGTTCCTCCACCAGGTCCGGCAGCGCCAGTCGTTCCGCCAGGGCCTGCGCCCGGGCCAGCGCGTCCTGCAGGGCCGGCCGGATGCGCTTTTCCTCGTCGGCAAAGAAGGACTCCTGGTAGGCGTGCAGCGCCTCCAGGTAGCGTTCCCCGAATTCCTCAGGGCGGGCCCACCACTCCAGGATGTGGGTCACGGCCTGGGGCGAGCTCCAACATTCCTTTTCCTCGGTGCGCGCGACCACGGATTGTAGGACCTGTTTGTCTCTCTCGTCCCAGGCCCGGCGTGCGGCCACGCCTCGTAAAACCTCCCGCATCTCTGGAACCATTTCGGGCGCCAGCATCAAAGCTGCCAGGCGGTCCGCCGGTGGAATCTGCCCCAGGTGCCACAGAACGGTGGCCGTGTCCTTCGGCTCTGGCAGGACGTGGACCCAGTGAACCGGCAAGTGGAACAGCGACAGGCTTTGCTCCAGCGTCTCCCGCATGGCAGCGGGCAGCCGTGCGCGCACGCCGGCCGCCCACGCGCTGCGCAGCCCGTATTCGGCCGGGTTGTGCAGCACGTCCAGGCTGACGAACAAGTCGTAGGCCGTTCCCCAGTCCCAGAGCAATCGCGGCAATGGCATACCCTTTGCTCCCTTCTAGCACTTTGACCGGTAGGCCTTGGGACGGGGATACATCTCTGGCCTGTATCGCTCCTGCAACCTCTGGCCGGTGTGGATCAGAAAATCACCGGCGCGCATGCAGAGGCGCTCTCGAAGGCAGGCTCCTGCGGCCCCCGTGGTCTTGGGCATCCTGCTCTTGTTCACCTCTTCCAACAGTCTGTTCTGATGCTCCTTGACGAGCATCGATAGTATCGTGGGATTACGCATGTCTCGTCCTCTTTACTCGAGTGAGAAGCGCCAGGTAGCCGCACCCGGCGGAACCAATGTTAGATATTGGTATAACGTAGATAATTATCTAATTAGATTATAGCCTAACTTTTTCTTTTTGTCAAGTAGAGGGGGTAGGCATCAGAAGAGACGCAAGATCGAATTGGCGGGCTGGCGGTGCTTGAGCCGCCCGTACCACAGGCACAGCGGGTACAGAATCAACAGGCCCAGCAGCCAATAGGGGACCATGTGGGGGATGCTGGTGCCGCCGGGTGTCAGCCACAGGCCCAGCCCGGCGTACAGGAAGAGGTGGGCCAGGTAGAAGAACAGCGGCACCCGCCCAAACACGACCAGCGGCTGGAAAAATCGCTGCAGTCTCTCACTCGCCCGGCCGAACAGCCCCAAGATCATCAGGTTGACGCCCGTGGTCAACAGGCTGAAGGTGACGCTGGGCGGGTACTTGACCACGTTGAGAACGTCGATCCAGGTGTCTCCCTGCCGCGGACGGACGTTGCCAAAGCCGTCGAGCGTGCGGAGCACGGCAAAGGCCAGGACGAACACCGCGCCCAGCTTGAGCGCCCGCTCGAAACCCCTCCTGGCGTCGTCCGCCAGCCAATGCCCGAACGCCATGCCGAAAGTGACCAGCCCCAGCCAGGGGAGGACCGGGTAGTTCACCCACAGCGCCGGCGTCCCGCCGGGGACCAGCAGCACGCGGCGGAGCGGGTCGAGGGGTTGATTCCACAAGCTGGGGTCGGGGGTCAGCAGTTCGGTGCCCAGGACGAGCGCACCGGTCAACGGCAGCAGGAGCTTTGGTTCGAGCCACAGCAGCAGGCTGCCCAGGATCATCGTGCCGCCCAGCGCAAACAACACGCCGACGTAGACATCCAACCCCCAGCCCCCCGGCGAAAGCTCCCACGCGCGGTTGACGACCAGCAACTGCAGCGCGATCAGCAGCCCACCCCGGATCAGGAAATGCCAGATCACGGCCCACTCGCTCCAGCCACGCCGCCGGCGGGAATCGGCGAGCAGCACCATGCCGGCGCCCATCAGGAAGAAAAAGCCCGGCGCTGCCAGGTGGGTCACCAGGCGGGCGAGGAAGGGGAGTGCGTCGCGATAGACGGGGAATGGACCTCCCCAGTATTCGCCCGAGGAGTGCTGCTGCGCGACAAAGAGGTTGGCGTGGTCCAGCGCCATCAGGACCATGATCAGGCCGCGCAGCGCGTCGAGCGGGACGAGGCGCGGGGCCTCGTAGTCAACCTTGCGAAGGTTAGATGAAAACCTCGATGCCAGCGATGCCTTCTCCAACCGAGAACACCTCAATAGCCAGGGCGATGCGCAACCTTCGCAAGGTTTGCCGATCCCCTGTGGTAAACCTTGCGAAGGTTAGATGAAAACCTCGATGCCAGCGATGCCTTTTCCAACCGAGAACACCTCAACAGCCAGGGCGATGCGCAACCTTCGCAAGGTTTGCCGATTCAGATCATACCACGATTGATCAGGTTGACCACCTGAACGATCTGGGCGGAATCATACAGCGCGTGCGCGATGATCATCGGCCACACCCGGCCGAACGACATATAGTACCAGCCCAAGACCTGACAGGTTTCCAAGGGTTCATTTTGAGCCAGGCTCGACCTGATCAGGGGTGTGTCTACGCCGAGAAGTGAGCTGTGAAACCTGTCAGGTCTGAGATGCCCCCTCAAGACCTGACAGGTTTCCACAGGTATCGTCTTGAGCTAGACTCGACCTGATCAGGGATGTGTCTATGCCGAAAAGTGAGCTGTGAAACCTGTCAGGTCTCCAAAGGGTTCATGTTGAGCTAGACTCGACCTGATCAGGAATATGTCTACGCCGAAAAGCAAGCTATGAAACCTGTCAGGTCTGGGATGGTTACGCGACCGGTGCTGCTGCCAGGCCTGGTGCGTCTAACTCGGGCACCTGCCCCGGCTCTGCCTGCAGGCTCTCCAGAGCACGCAGTTCCCGGTACGTCGTCGTCCACGTGCTGGACAGGAACACCTCCCGCAGCCCGTCCAGGAACAGCCACGGCGCCGCCACCACCAGGAAAAAGATCGGGACACCGACCGTGCCTGCCAGGACCCACGGCACCGGTCCCTCAAAGACCAGGCCGGCCAGCCCGCCAACCAGGAGCGCTGGCAGACCAGCCAGCACGCCCCCCGCGATGATCAGCAGGATGATGGCGGGGAACAGCATGATCGCCATGGTGATCGTCGCGATCGTCCAACCGACGCGCACGCCGAGCGTGATCACCCACATGACCGCCACGTCCTTCAGATGTCGCCTCACGATGCTAAAGCCATGGCGGATCGATTCGAGCACCCCCAGCTCCTCCAGTACGCACACCCGCCAGAAGAACCGGATCAGCAGTGCGAGCACCGTGGTGACGGCGATGAGCAGGATGAGCATCGGGAAGAACAAGCCAACTGTGGCCAGCGTGCCGATCACGCCAGCGGCCGTGCTTTTCGTGATCCACAGCAGCACCGGGGCAAGCGCCACCAGGAACAGCAGCATGCACGCCAGGGTCGTGGGCAGGCCGACCAGCAGCTTGATCAGGAAGAGGCGAAACGCGGTACGCGACCAGCCCATCCGGAACCCCTGGCGCACGCTGTGCTTCTGGCCCGTCTCTTCGTAATCGACCACCATCCGTATCAGCGCCGTCTCCGCGACGTAGCGCGCCACAATCGCCGCGATGCTCAGCAGAGCGATGAGGCCCGCCACCCCGATGCCGATGGCGATGATCGCGCTCACGACTTTAGGCCCAAGCTCCAGTGGCTTGAGATCAAGGTGCCCCTCTTTGTCTCTCGACACCACTCCCATGGAGTACTCATCGGGAGGGTTGTAGTTGATGATGACGTCTCCCTGGCGGTAGGGCCTGTCATCGGCCTGGTGCTTGTAGTTGAAGACGATGTCCCCGCTGTCATCACTCCTGTCATCGGCGCGCCCTGGTATCTCTATGGAGTCGCCGTTGGGGAGCACATAGATCAAGCTGCTCCCCTCTCCGTGATCGTCGCGACCGTACGAGGCCGCCGTCGACCAGGACATGGTCGTCAGCGCCAGGATGACGCCAAAGATCCACAGCGCCCGGTAACGCCAGGTGGTCTCCCAGGCTCGTTTCAAAGCCTTCGTGGTATCCATATTTGCTTCCTCCGCCATCGCTCTCCCTCCTATCTCTAATCCGCTCGCCGATTTCCGACTGTACTTGGGTGGCTACGCTCCAGCCGGATCTGACGATCCTTTGGAGCAACACTCAAGAGAGTGACTATCCTATGCTAGCTGGGCTGGTAATCCGCGATCGCCGCCAGCAACCGATCTGGCGGGTCCGCCTTGCTGACGAAGGCGTCGGCCCCGGCGTCCAGCGAGGCGCGACGCGCCTCCGGCCGCCCGCTGAGGGCGATCACACACAGATCGGGGCACGTCATACGTAAGGCGGACAGCGAACTCGTCGCCGCCAGGCCCGGGAGCTCCCACCCGAGCAGCACCAGGTCCGGGCAGGCCATCTCTGTTTGGACCAGCAGATCCTCGGCAGTGGCGGCCTCGCCCACCACCTTGAGCCCTGACCGCCTCTCGAGCAACACCCGCAACGCGAACCGTACCTTGGATTGGTCATCAGCGAGCAATACGCGCACTACCTTCACCTCATCACTGGATTTTCGATCTCTCTGAACTCTTCGCCAAGCATTATAAAGCAAAAGCCCCCCGGATGCATCGGGCATCTGGGGGGTTTTGCGATTGGATGGATGTCCAATCTTTTCCCTGGTCAGGTGACCAATTTGCGTCGCACCGCCAGCGCGACCGCCTCCGCCCGGTTTGAGACGCCCAATTTGGACAGGATGCTGCTGACGTGAGCACGGGCCGTTGAGCGGCTCACACCCAATCGCTCGGCGATCTCGGGGTTGTTCAACCCTTCGACCATCAGGGCCAGGACCTCGCGCTCGCGCGGGGTCAGATCGTGGCCCGGTGCGGGCCCCTGGCTGGTGGCCTGGATCAGCGCCTGGGTGGCCTCCGGGGCCAGCGTGGGCCGCCCAGCGTAGGCCGCCCGGATCGCCTCGCCCAGCTCGTCGACGGAGACGTTCTTCAGCAGATAGCTGATGGCCCCGGCCTGGAGTGCTCCCTGCACCAGTTTCTTCTCCTGGAAGCTGGTCAGCGCGACGACCTGCACCTGGGGCCATCGTTCGCGGATGGCCCGGGTGGCCTCCGTCCCGTTCATCTTGGGCATCACCAGGTCCATCAGGATCACGTCCGGTCGGACTTGCTCGCACAGGCGCAGGGCTTCTTCGCCGTCGATGGCCTCGCCGACCAGTTCCAGGTCGGGACAGACCATCAAGAAGGTCACCAGCCCTCTGCGGACCATGTCATGGTCGTCCACGATCATGACGCGAATGGGAGTTGATGCGCTCATTGGGTTTTCCTCTCTCTCACGAGACGAAGGACAAAAGACCAATGACGAGAGAGGTTTCGTCCTCCGTCGTTCGTCATTCGTCCGCCGTCCACACCACCGCGATCTGTGTGCCGTGCCCGGGCTCGCTCTCAATCTCCAGCGTGGCCTCGACGGCCTGGGCGCGCTCGTGCATGATGCCCAGTCCCAGGTGGTCCAGCGGGACGCAACTCGGATCGAAGCCACAGCCGTCGTCGCCGATGCACAGCCTGACCCTCACCCTACCCGGCCGTCCGCGGTCGGGCGGAGTGAGGGTTTCACAGCGCAGACTGACCGTCACGTGGCTGGCCCGGGCGTGCTTGACGACGTTGTTCAGCGCCTCCTGCGCAATGCGGTATAGCGCGACGTGAACGTCGGAGGGCAGCAGCTCACACCCGCCCTCCACCGTCACCGTGACGGACACGTCCTTCCGTCCGGCGACGGCCTCGCCGAGTTGGCGCAGCAGGTCGCCCAGGCCCGCCTCGGCCAGCGCCGTCGGTCGCAGCTCCAGCAACAGCGTGCGCATCTCGGCCAGCGCACCCCGGCTCAGGCGCCGGATTTCCTTCAAGAGTTGTCGTCCCTTGTCCGGATCGCTGTCCCAGATCATGGGCAGCGCTTCGGCGATGAGGCTGGCCGAAAAGAGCGTCTGGGAGACGGCGTCGTGCAGGTCGCGGGCCAGGCGACTGCGCTCCTCGACCACGGCCAACTGCTGGGCCTGTTCGTACAGGCGGGCGTTCTCGATGGCGACGGCTGCCTGGTTGGCCAGGGATTGGAGCACCGCCAGGTCGCTCTCGTCGAAGGCGTTCAGTTGGTCACTCTGGACGTCCAACACACCGATGACCGCCTCCTTCGTCTTCAGCGGCACGCACAGTTCCGAGCGGGTCCCGGGGGCCTGGGGCACCAGGTGGTACCGCGGC
>DATKTN010000099.1:0-17764 GCA_035531135.1 Anaerolineae bacterium | reverse complement strand
CGGAGGAGTGGCTATGCCTGATCAAGACCCGGGCCGACCTCTACGAGCAACTGGAGGCGGTGATCAAAGAGGTTCACCCTTACGACGTGCCGGAGATCCTGGCCGTGCCTGTGTTGGCGGTTAGCGAGCGTTACGTGGCGTGGCCGGATGGGGTGTTTCAAACGCCGCCGTGAGAGCATCCAGCCTCACCTCCGTGGAACAGACGGCGAGGGGGATATGTCTATCTGACGAATATCAGCGTCAACAAGGTCACGCCAGCACGTCTAGCGCCCAACCACACTTTTCAAAAATAGGGGAACTGCGCTATAATTGGGATGGAGGTGAAGGCGGGTGGCCTCGTGAGCAACCTGCTCGTCAATTTAACGTAGCGTGCTTTCACAAGGCATGCTCTCATAAGGAATGCCCAATGAACCGCAATGATGTTCTGCATACTCTGGCCAAATTCCGTGATCTCAAGCAGGACGAGTTCGGTATTGTCCGTATTGGTGTGTTTGGTTCCGTTGCCAGGAAGGAGAATACCCACGCCAGCGATGTGGACGTCGTGGTTGAACTCGGTCGGCCTGATTTGCTTATACTTGTCGGCATCAAGCAGGAGCTGGAGGAGTTGCTCAATCTACCAGTCGATGTTGTGCGTTACCGGGACAGTATGAACGCTTACCTCAAGCGGCGGATCGAGCAGGAAGCAGTCTATGTATGACATTGGATTGGTCAAGGAGATTCTTCTTCAGATACACTGGTCTACTCAGACCATTGCCAGCCGCTTCGCTCCGATCACGACCCCTGAGGATTTTGTAGCCTCTGAGGCCGGACGGGAAAAACTCGATGCTATTTGCATGCAACTGATTGCCATTGGTGAAAGCATCAAGCATCTTGATAGGGTGACGGGGGGCAAACTGCTGTCCCGCTATCCACAAATCGAATGGAAGCGAATCATGGGGATGCGGGATGTGCTCAGCCATCACTATTTCGACATTGATGCAGAAGTAGTGTACACAACTTGCGATACACATATCGAGAAGCTTGCTGAGACAGTCCAACGCATCCTCACAGATTTGGAAGAGGACTGATACTGCAAATGACAGCCTACATCCAGATGGTCACGACAACCGAGACGAAGGCAGACGCCCAGGCGATTGCCCGCGCGCTCATCGAAAAGCGGCTGGCGGGCTGCGTCCAGATCATCGGCCCGATCACGAGCACCTACTGGTGGCAAGGGGAGATCAAGACCGCGGAGGAGTGGCTATGCCTGATCAAGACCCGGGCCGACCTCTACGAGCCATTGGAGGCGGCGATCAAAGAGGTTCACCCTTACGACGTGCCGGAGATCCTGGCTGTGCCCGTGGTAGCGGGCAGCAAAGACTATCTGAGATGGCTGGATGGCAAACTTGGAGAATTTCAACGCAAAGACGCAAGGACGCAGAGACGCTAAGACACTCCCTTTCTTCACTCTTTGCGTCTCTGCGACTTTGCGTTAAGTTATCCGCTTGGCTCACAACAGCCACTGCTTGTCGCCCGAGGGAAGCGCCTTGGCAGTTCCGTTTCGGCGGGCGGTAACACGGTGAGCAGACGCAGCGCGTGACGCGGCACGTGTCGGGCCAGCGCACCCCGTTGGCTCGCAATCGTGTTGATGCGGCTATCCGGCGCCGGTATCCGGGGTCATCCTGAGTGCTTTCGGGTTGCAAGGGATCCAGGTAGGCAATCTCCGGCGGAGTGTCCTGGAAACTAGACATAGTCCGCAGATTCCTCGAAGCCTCTGACATCCAGCATCTCCTCAACACTCACCGGACGATCGAGATGAAACATACCGGCAAGCCGTTGCCACGGGCCAGGAGCCGCCTTGTGCACGATCCCGAAGCGGATAATCTTGACTCTTTCGCTGATCTCCCGGATTCGGCGCGATAGAGATTCTTCCCATCGCCTTGCCTGATCAGGCGGAACAGGTATCGGCTGCACCATTTTGCCTCCTCCTCAACCCATCTCGTCACCTTACCTCCTGGACCTGCCCTCGCGTCTGACGAGAGAAATCTACCGTGGCAATACATTGGCTCATGCAATCATACCACGTTTCTTTCCGCGGACAACGCCGGAAAAACGGGTTGAGGGACCGAACCGGACAGATCGCGAACTCAGGCAGGAAGGCCCATGAATCCCGACCAGAAAGGCTCACAACAGCCACTGCTCGTCGCCCGAGGCAAGCTCCTCGGGCGGCGGCGTCTCCGGGGCCGGAGGCGGGGCGAGCAAGCGCAGCAGCGCGACGCGGCGGGCGTCGCGCCAGCGCATCCCACCCGCCTGCAGCCGCCTGCGGTCGGGCGTGAAGGCGGTGCAGTAGTCAGGGGGCACAAAGCTATCGACGATGGGCAGCGGGGCGCGGACCCGGTCCCAGCCCTGGGCCTTCAACCGGCGGGCCACGTCCGGCGGGCAGGCCTGCTCGATGGGCTGCGACACCCGGTGGTGGTCACAGCGCCCGAACGTCACGTCGCCACTGCCCGGGCCGACCTGGCCCCACGCCCGGGCACTGCCGGGGAGGAAACGGGCGCAGTGGCGGCAGGCATTGAGCCGAAAGTCGCAGCGCGGGCATTCGACGGGCCCAGGCGTGACGGTGGGGCGGCCGTCGGGCGTGAGCGCCCAGGCGTGGGGGACCTCCGCGGTGCAGAGCGGGCAGCGCAGGCCATCGGCGCGACGCAACCCCAGCGCCGCCGTCTCGCGGGCGAGCAGCTCCTCCCGCTCCGGGGGAGAGAGCGCGTCGATCCGCATCCCCCACCAGTAGCGGGATGGGACCACGGCTCCCAGGAGCGCCCAGCCGAGCCGCTGCGCGGTGCCGAAGCCGCGCCGGCCCACGTCGACCCAGATGCGCCCGACGCGGTAGGCCAGGAAGCCAAGTGCCGCCAATCCGGCCGCCAGCCACAGGTAGGCAATGATTGAAATCATCGCCTGATACGGCAAGTACGTTCAAAACGTACTCAAGAACGGCGTCGATAACTCGTTTGAACGAGTTTTCAGTATCAGCGGGGCGTTTCAACGCTCCGCTGCTGCCGCGGCGTCACCGTGCCCAGCTAGGCAATGATTGAAATCATCGCCTGATACCGCAAGTACGTTCAAAACGTATTCAAGAACGGCGTCGATAACTCGTTTGAACGAGTTTTCAATATCAGCGGGGCGCTTCAATGCTCCGCTGCTCCAGCCTCACCACCCCCACCCCGGCGGCCGGACCGGCCGGAAGCGCGCGCCGTAGACCAGGTCGTCGCCCCAGACGAGGAAGCGGCGGGCTCGCGGGACGTGGATCGCGATCTGGGCCACGAACCGGTGGGACGGCCGGGGCGGCTTCGACCACGGACAGACGACCTGGCAGACCGTGCAGGCCGAGCCCAGGTGGGCCCAGTAGAGCAGGCACTTGACGGGGTCGATCTGCCACTTGCGCACGCCGCGCACGACGACCGGATCCCCCTTGGGGATCGCCCCGGACCGGCAGTTGACGGCACACTTCTGGCACTTGGCGCAAAAGTCCTGCACGCCCAGGTCGACCGGCGGGTCCAGCGCCAGCGGCAGGTCGGTCGTGACGCAGGCCAGGCGCAGGTTGGCCCCCAACCGGGGGTGGAGGAGGTAGCCGCAGCGAGCCAGCTCCCCCAGCCCCGCGTCGACCGCGACCGGGACGACGAGGACGCCATAGTTGCGCAGGTGGTGGGCGCGCGCGGGCCAGCCCAGCGCGCGGATGTAAGCGGCCAGTTGCGCAGCGGCGAGCGCGCCGAGCGCATAGACCCGCCCGACCTCAAAGTCGGAGAAGGGCGTGCCACCGGTGCGCAGGATGTCCCGGTCCTGGGCAAAGGCCATCGAGATCGCGTACCGGTGGGGGACCGCGACGGGGTCGCCCCACTGCAGGTCGCGGTAGCCCGCGGGCAGCCCGCCAAAGTGCGGCAGGTTGGGTTGGTAGCCGGCGAAGAAGGGCGGGGTGCCCCGGTGGCTATAGACCCACGCCGGGTTGAGGGGGCCGATGCGCACGTCGCCGGCCCCGAGGCAGCGGGCGATCTGTTTGATGCGCGCGGCCATCCGTGCCGGATCGGCCTCGACCCGCGTGCGGGCCACCTCGCCATCCACCACGTCCGGCAGCGCCAACCCGGCGACCGGATCGAAGGCAGCGCTGTAGAGCGCCGTATCCACCTGGGACGCGCTCTCGCCGGGTTGGTTGACCGCCTCGATGAAGGCCGCGATACGGCGGTCGATCTCGACCAGCTCCGGGTGGGCGGCGTGGTAGGCCCGCTCCTCGGGGCTGCCGGCCACCAGTCGCTCGCGGGCGAAGACACTATCCCGCTCGTCGAAGCGGCTCAGCTCGCCGACGATTTCGTACGTTGGACGATCCACATCTTGGTTGGTCATTGGTCATTGCTCATTGGTCATTGATCGTTCAGCAATTCCCGTTTTAGCATTATCGTCACGTGGTATAGCTTTGTAGTGGCGACTTCAGTCACTGGTTACGCAGAAAGAACGACTGAAGTCGTTACTACGAACTCCATAACGGGAATTGCTGTTGATCATTGGTCATTGTTCATTGTTCATTGTTCATTGTTCATGGGTGCTTTGGCCGCGCGTAGTGTACCACAGGCGCGGGCGGATGCCAACTCGGGCGACATCTCAACGCTGCCTTTGTGTCGCCCGGCAGGCGGTGGTATACTTGGGACTGGATGCTGGATGCTGGATACTGGAGGATACCACGATGGCAAAAGGGCCATTGGCCAAAGTACACCGCCTGCGCCAGACGGACGAGGTGTGGGAGAGCACCGTCCGGCGCATGCGGGCCTGGGTCGCGCCCCGCGACCAGGCCCCATATCGCCCGTACGTCGTCCTGGTGGCGTCCGACACTGGCCAGGTCGTCGGGAGCGACACGGTCAAGGACGTGCCGCCCCCCGACCGGGTGTTGAATACGCTCGCCAGGGCGATGCGCCGCCCGATTCTGGGAGGCGGGAGAAAGCGCCGTCCCACCGCCATCTACGTGGACGACGAATCGCTGGTCGAGGCACTGGCCCCCAAACTGCAGGAGGTCGGTGTCCGCTGCGAGTACCGGCACACGCTCCGCGAGATCGATGAGGCCATGCTGAGCATGGAACAATTCATGACGAAGCGAGAGCCCATCCCCAGCCTGCTCAAGTCGCCCGGCGTCACGGCCCCGCTGGTGAAGGGGGTGTTCGAGGCGGCGGCCTTTTTCCACCGCGAGGCCCCCTGGCGCTGGATAGACGATGCCCGCCCCATCGAGGTGCGCTACCCGCCGGATGGCCGGCCGCGCTACGCCGTCGTGATGGGCCACGGTGGGCAGGCCTATGGGCTGGCGGCCTATGACACACCGGACGAGCTGAGGGAGGTCTACGCCGGGACGTCGCCCGGCCAGTTGATGGGACGGATGGCGTGGAGTTCACTGCTCTTCAGCGAGGTGACCGAGATGCCCTTCGATGACCTCGACGACATGGAGACGTACAGTTGGCCGGTGGCCGGCGACCTGCCCTATCCGCTCCTCATCCGGATCACCCGTTCCGGGCAACCCGTCCGGCCCGGCAAGTCGGAACTGCTGTGGTTCGAGGCCGCGCTGTTGGCCATCCCGACCTTTGTGCGCGACCACATGCAGGCGGATCGGGAGTCTCCCCATCCAGCCGAGACCACGTTGGCCGTGGCCATGGCCGATGGCGCAGATACCGTCCATCTGCGCTATCCTGTCCCCGGCTTTGAGATTTCCTACGAGGAGGAGCGGGCGGCCACCGAAGGGACAAGGGAAGCGCGGGCCGAGGCGGCGCGCGAGCGTAACGCGGAACTGGTGCATACCTTTGAGGAGTGGCTGGCCCGCAGTGAGCTTGCGGCCAGGACGGTGCAACGGCACGTGGACAACGCGGGGTTTTTCGCCAACGCCTACATGGCCGGTGAAGGGGGAAGCGTCGAGGCCCCACGCCCGGCCGACCAGGCCGGTACGATGGACGTCGACGAGTTCCTGACCGACTGGTTCATACGCGAGGCGACGTGGGTTTCGGTCGGAACGGTCAAGGCGCACATCGCCTCGCTGAAAAAGTTCTACGCCTGCCTCAAGGAGACAGGGCAGATGGAGGCCGGGAACGCCGACGCGATATTGGAGCTGCTGCGCGAGGACCGGGAATATTACATCCAGATGGCGCAGGATTACAAGGACGACCTTCTGGGACCCGATTGAGGAATGCGAAAAGCGAAAGGAGGACAGAGGATGAAGACACGTCGTTTCGGACGAACTGAGCATACGAGTACCGTCGCCATCTTTGGCGGGGCGGCCTTCTGGGAGGTGACGCAGGCCGAGGCCGACGCAAAGATGGAGCAGGTCATCGCCGCCGGCGTCAACCACATCGACGTCGCACCATCCTACGGCACGGCCGAGGAGCGGTTGGGGCCATGGCTGGCGAGGGAACGCGATCGCTTTTTCCTGGGGTGCAAGACGATGGAACGGACGAAAGCCGGCGCAGCGGACGAACTGCGCCGTTCGCTGGAGCGGTTGCGGGTGGACTCGTTCGACCTGTATCAGATCCACGCGATCACCACGCGGGACGAGCTGGACCAGGTCACCCGGCCGGGTGGCGCATTGGAAGCGATCCTCGATGCACGCGCCGAGGGACTGATGCGCTTCATCGGCATCACCGGCCATGGCCTGGACGTGCCTTCCATCTTCCTGGAAGCGCTGCGCCGGTTCGATTTCGATTCCGTGCTCTTTCCCATCAACTTTGTGCTGTACGCGGACCCGGCCTACCGGCGCGACGCCGAGGAGCTCCTGCGCCAGTGCCGCGCCCACGACGTGGGCACGATGATCATCAAGACCGTCGCCAGGGGGCCGTGGGGCGACCGGCCCAAGACCTACACCACCTGGTACGAGCCCTTCGACGACCCCGACCACGTCCAGCAGAGCGTCAACTTTGCGCTGTCGCAGGACGTCACGGGACTGTGCACGGCCGGCGACGTCACCATTCTGCCGCTCTTCCTGGAGGCATGCGAGCGGTTCGCTCGCATGAGCACGGACGAGCAGGAGGCGCTGATCGCGACCGCGACCGAGTACGAAGCGCTGTTCACGTGACCCAGGCGAAACGCGCCTACAATCAAGCGTCGCTCCTGGGAGCGGCGCTTCTGTTCATCCCCAACGGGGTACAACAGCGAGGAAACTCTAGCGATGAAACGTTTCTGGTCCAGCCTGCTCGTGTTGCTCGTCCTGCTGGCCGCCTGCATCCCGGCGGAGACACCTGCCCCCACGGCGACGCCGCCTCCCACCGCCACCCCCACCACCCCACCCACGCTCACGCCGACGGCGACACCGACGGCCACGCCATCGCCCACGCCCACGGCGACCCCGACCGTCACGCCCTCCCCCACGCCCGACCCTTACGCCGGATTGACGGTCGCCGGCCTGGCCGCTCGCCCATACGGCGGCGGTGAACTCCAGGTCGAGGAGACGCTCGCCGTCACCGACGCCTTCACTCGCACGCTCGTCACCTACCCCAGCGACGGCCTGACGATCTATGGCTTCATGAACGTGCCCCGGGGAGAAGGCCCCTTCCCGGTGGTGCTGGTGCTGCACGGCTACATCGACCCGGACGTCTACAGCACGCTGGCCTACACCACCCGGTACGCCGACAGCCTGGCCCGGGCCGGCTACCTGGTCATCCACCCCAACCTACGTGACTATCCTCCGTCCGACACGGGGCCGAACTCTTTCCGGGTGGGGATGGCGGTCGACGTGCTGAACCTGATGGCGCTGGTGCGGGAGCAGGGAGGCCAGCCAGGGCCGCTGCAACAGGCCGATCCCGACTTGATCGGGCTGTGGGGCCACAGCATGGGCGGCGGCATCACGCTGCGGGTCATCACCGTCGATCCGGACGTGCGGGCGGCGGTGCTCTACGGCTCGATGAGCGGCGACGAAAAGACGAACTATGAGCGCATCCTATACTGGACAGGCGGCGAGAGGGGGCTGGAGGAACTGGACACGCCCGACGAGGCGCTGCACCGCATCTCCCCGATCTTTTACCTGGACCACATCCAGGCGGCCGTGAGCATCCACCATAGCGACGCGGATGAGCTGGTGCCGCTGGAGTGGTCGCTCGATCTGTGCGAGCGGTTGCAGGGCCTGGGCAAGATGGTCGAGTGTTTCACCTATTCCGGCCTGCCGCACACGTTTCGGGGGGAAGGGGATCAGCTCTTTATGCAGCGCACGGCGGCCTTCTTCGACCGCTATCTAAAGACCCGGTGATGAGCCAGACCTGGCAGGTCTACAGCGGCGTTTCGCTATCCCAGTTGCCGAAACGCGTCATATAACCGCGATGAAGAAGACGGTCAGCCCCAGCAGCGCACCGGCGACGGTCTCGTCCACGGCGTGGCGGTCCAGCCGCACGCGCGACCAGGCAACGACGGGCACGCCGATCAAAAGCGGCACAGCCGTCCCACCCAGAGACCAGATCAGCGTCGCGACGCTGGCGGCGACTGCGGAATGCACGCTGATCTTCCACGACAGCGTGATGCCCAAGATCACCGCGATCAGCAGCCACAACCCACGGGCGAGCGCGACCATCTGCTCTGGCGCACCGCCCTGCGCCAGCACGAGCCAGGCCAGCCCGGCACAGACGAGGGTAAAGATCAACGGCCGCACCCGCTGCTCACGAAGCGGCATCTCTGGGTCGGTGATCTGCCCCCGGCACAAGAGCCAGGCCAGGTACAGTACGGGGATCAGAATGGCGACAGACACATAAACCACTGCCCAGTGCCAGGCACGCGGATCGGACTGCGTCGAGGCGACCAGGGCCGTCGCGGCGGCAGAAAGCACCGGCGGGCTGCCGACCTGTGAAATCGCGTAGGCCAGGAGCCCATCCCACGCCCGGGAGACGGTGGCGTCTGTGCATGTCTCTTCGTGTATCGCCATAATGCCAGAAACCCCATTCAGGGCCGTAAACGATCCTGTATGTTTTCTTGTTATCCATCGGTAATATACCACAAATCTACACGCCATGAGTTAAGGGTGCGTTACGATGTCGTCACAGTTTGGCTAAGAACCTGCGCGACCGTGGGGGCTGCTGGTCTGGCTCGTATCCGCGCCGCCCGTCCTGGCGCTGATCGTGCTGCCGTACATCTTCTGGAAGCCGGGGCTTGCGATTACACTGCCGCTGGGGGCCGTCTACAGCCTGGGGCTCTACGCGCTCACGCTCCAGCCGCTGGCGCGGCTGCTGCAGCGACGGGAATACGCGATCCTGGAAGCGATCACTGCCGAGGAATGAGGCCAGAGCAATCCCGTTTTCGTCACTGCACCTACAAAGCCCACCTGCTAAAGCTGGTGCTCCTGTTTGTGCAAGTAAGGCCATTAGGCTATAATCTGAACTGGGTCAGGATGCTGCATCTCGGAGAACCACGAGGAGACCCCAGATGCCAAAGATATACCTCGACGTCTGTTGGAGGTAAGCTAGTATGACTGCGGTCGCGATGACATTAGAGCAAATCCGTTTAACGGGATTGAAGGCACTGTCTCGAGATTTGGGGCCAGTAGGCTTGGTGCGGTTCTTACAGCAATTCGAAACGGGGCACGGAGATTATACTGCCGACCGACATCGTTGGCTCGGCGAACGGTCCGTTCAAGATCTAGCCCAGGAAATCGAGCGCCGACGCGAAAGGGATGATATCCTTGGTCCCTCGTCACTAGAAATCTGAATAAGCCAACTGAGAATAGAAGAAACATCCCCGTTCAACTACCAGGGCTTCGCTCACCACTGCAACCACCAGGCATCACTCTGGCTTTCCCAACTCCCCCAATTCGTCCTCCCGGAACGTGGCGATGACCATCTCCTCGGCGGGGTCGCGGCCGGGGACGTAGCCGAAGCGGGCCTGCACGGCCTGGCCGACGGCGCGGAAGACGTCGGCGACGGGGATGCCCACCGGACAGCCGTCGCTGCACATGCCGCACCCAACGCAGGCGTGGACCATGTGGAGCAGCCGGGTCACGTGGAAGAGCAGCGTGTCCGACGGCAGCCGCACACCCCCCTTGCGCCCGGCCCAGTCCCAGTAGCGGGCCGAGGGGTGGTCGAAGACGTCGGTGCGGAAGATGCACTCCTTGCAGTAGCAGATGGGGCAGACGCGCATGCAGTTCTGGCAGCGGATGCACGTGGCAAACTCCCCCAGGAGCGAGGCCGGGTCGTGCACGCGCCCCCGGAAAGCAGCGAAGCGGCGGTCCCGCTCGGCGGTACGGGCGGCGACGAGCGCCCCCACCGCTTCGACGCGCGCGGGCGGCTCGGCGGCCGGTTCCAGCCCCAGCACGCCTGCCAATCCCTCGCCCACCCGTTCGTCGCGCACTGTCACCCACAGCCGCTCCCCGTTCGGCACGCCCAGCAGGCCGACCGTGACGTGAGGTGGATAGCTCTCACCTGCGCCGGGGATGGGTTGCTCGCACATGGTGCAGCCGGGACGGAAGGTGGTACCGGGCAGCGGCTCGACCCGGCCCTCGCGTGCGGCCGCCAGCGCGGGAGCCACCGGGTCTACTCCCTCCTCGACCATGCGCACGTATTCGTCCACCCCGTAGGTCCCCAGGCAGTCCACCCCGACGAGCACCACGTCGTCGAGCAGCACCTGGCGTACCTTGGAGAGCTCGACCGCCGCGCGGAGCTCGCAGTTGCGCAGGACCGCCCCAACGCGGCCCAGCCCCCCGGTGGCCGTGACATGGCCCAGGACCGTCCCGCCGTTGACCGGCAGGACCGGGGCCAGTGGCGCAGCCCGTGCCAACAGCGCAGGATCGCGCACGAGCGTGGGCACCACGTTGCGGCCGTCCGGCGTTCGCAGCGGCACCAACAGCCCATCGACGATACCACCGGTCAGCAGCGCCTCGAGCAGGCGGTTCACCGTCTTTTCCGTGTTGTCCTCTACTTCAAGCCACCCCTGCATACTGCCCAGATCGCCTCCCCATTCTCCATTCTCTATTCTCCATTCTCCATTCTCCATTCTCCAATCTTCGCCCTCTAGATACTCCACTGCCCCCGGAACGGCGATGGCCCCTTCTCCCTGATCGCGGCGACCATCTCGGTCACGGTGTCGGCGAAATACTGCCCCTCGGAGGCGCTGATCCAGCGCAGCCAGACGCGGTCGGGGTCGCAGCCCAGTTGCGCCAGCACCTGGTGGATGACGGCGACGCGGCGGCGGGCCTTGTAGTTGCCAGACTGGTAGTGGCAATCGCCGGGGTGGCAGCCGCCGATGAGCACGCCGTCGGCCCCCTCCAGCACCGCCTTGGCGACGTAGATGGGGTCCAGTTGCCCGCTGCACATCAGGCGGATGATGCGCACGTTGGGCGGGTACTGGATGCGGGCGGTGCCGGCCAGGTCAGCGCCGGTGTAAGTGCACCAGTTGCACAGAAACGCGACGATGCGCGGTTCGAACTCCTCCATATACCCATCTACTCCTTACCGATCTACTCTTACTCGACCAACGCCGCATCGACGAGCGCCAACGCCCCCACCGGCTCGAAGGCCGGCTGGCGGCTGGCGCCGTTGGGACAGGCGGCCACGCAGACGCCACAGCCCTGGCACAGGTGGTCGAGCACGCGTGCGACGCGCTCCTCCTCGTCGAGCACGCGCGCACCGTAGGGACAGGCCGCCACGCACAGGCCGCAGAGACTGCATAGCTTCGGTTCGACGGTGACGACGTCGGGGCGGGGCCCCTCAGGCCGGGCGACGGCGAGCGCGGCACGGAGCGCCGCCGCCCGCGCCTGGACGATCGCCTCGGCGATGAAACGCGGCCCATAGGCCAACCCGCACACGAACAA
This sequence comes from Anaerolineae bacterium, assembly GCA_035531135.1. Taxonomy (GTDB): domain Bacteria; phylum Chloroflexota; class Anaerolineae; order B4-G1; family B4-G1; genus DATKTN01. The sequence goes on along the minus strand of DATKTN010000099.1, from coordinate 5,985 downwards.
CCCGGGCCGCAACAGGTCGGTCGGGCGCAGCTTGGGATGGGCCTCGGCGAAGAAGCCGTCCCCGTCCAGCGGAACGCCCAGCATCTCGGACAGCCGGCGGTTGTCGCGAGCGACGATGCCGGTGGAGAGCGCCAGCAGGTCGACCTCCAGCGCGACCGTCTCGTCGTACAGCGCGTCGTGGACGGTGACGCGCAGCCGGCCGCCATCCGCTTCGACCACTGGCTTTGCGGGCGGTTCGTAGCGCAGGAAGCGCACGCCCATCCGGCGGGCCTGCTGGTAATAGAGCTCGTGCAACCCCAGCGTGCGGATGTCTCGAAACAGGATGCTGACCTCGATTCGGGGGTCGAGCCCTTTGAGCGCCAGCGCGTTCTTGATCGCATGGGCGCAACAGACGCGGGAGCAGTAGGGATGCGCCTCGTCGCGGGAGCCCACACACTGGATCATTACAATGGACCGGCAGGAAGCAGGAAGCAGGAAGCAGGAGGCAGAAGCCATAGATCCAGCATCTTGCCTCCTGCCCCTGGCAATCGTGTGCTCCAATTCCCGTTGCGTGACGACACAAGGATGCTGGCCGTAGAGATATTCTATCGTCGCAGCCGGTTCCGCGCCGGTGGCAAGGACGAGCGCGCCGTACCGCTCCGCCTGGATCTGGTCGTCCACCCGGATCTGCGCCGAAAAGTCTCCTCGCACGCCGGACCAGCCCACCAGTTCAGCTTCGGTCCAGGTGCGCACCCCTTCCGCCCGCCGCAATCGCTCGACCAGGCTCGCCAGCAGCGCCCGCGCGTCCAGCCCCTCCAGCGTACGGTGGCTTTTTCGCAGGTTGCCGCCCAGGTGGGGCTCCCGCTCGACCAGGTCGCACGCCACGCCCAGGCGCGAAAGCGTCAGCGCGGCGGTCATCCCGGCCAGCCCCCCGCCCAGGACGAGCACCCGCCGAACGACGACCTCCTGCGGGCGGGGATGGAAGGCGCGGTAAGGGGTCTCCCGCAGGCCGGCGACGGCCATCTCGACCTCCCTCCGAGCGACGGCTGTCGCGGCAGCGAGATCGTGCCCGTGGGACCAGGCGGCCCCCTCGCGGACGTTGGCCCGGGCCAGCAGGCGAACCGGCAGGCCGAGGCGGGCCATCAGGGCTTCAAACCGGTCGGCGTAGAGCCGGGGCGAGCAGCCGGCGACGACGACCCGGTTGAGGCCGTGCTCCACGACGGCACGCTCGATGGCGGCCAGGCCCGACGGGTCACAGGCCCCCTCCAGCCGCCCGACGTGGGCCACGGCGCGCAGACCTCCTCCTGCAGCGACCAGCGCAGGAACGTCCAACAAGCCCTCCAGCGCGCCGTGGCACGTGCAGAGGAACAGGCCGATGCGGGAGGGCTCGTCAACGAGCCCCTCACCCCTCCCCCCGGCCCCTCCCCCCCTCTTGTCCCCCCCTACAGGGGGGGAGGGGTGAGAGGCGGGCAACACCCCCGCCGCCAGCGCGGCTGCGGCTGCGGCCTGAGTCACCGTCTCGGGCACGTCGGCCGGGGCCAGGCCAGCCCCGGCGGCAAAGACCCCCGGGCGAGAGGTGGTGCCAAGTCCACCGCCGCCGGGGAGGATGAAGCCGTGTTCGTCGAGCGCGACGCCAGCGCAGGTGGCCACCTCCCGCACGCCGTCCACCGGCCCCAGGCCCGCCACCAGCACGACCAGGTCGAACTCCTCCCCCCCGTTCGGCGTCAGCAGCCGCAGGTTGTGGCTACCGGGCACGTCCTGCACCGCCGCGACCATCCCCCGCCGGTAGGCCACCCCCGGCAGGGCAGCCACCCGCTGGAAGTAACGCTCGTACCCCTTGCCCGCCGTCCGCACGTCCATCACGAAGGCGGTCACCTCTGTCTCCGGCGCGACCTCCCTGGCCAGGCCGATCTGCTTGGCCGTGATCATGCAGCAGGAGGTGGAGCAGTAGGGACGGCCCAGTGATTCGTTGCGCGAGCCCACGCAATGAATGAAGGCGATGCGCTGGGGCACCTCCCCGTCGGAGGGGCGCCGGACGCGGCCCCCGGTCGGGCCGGAGCGACTGAGCATGCGCTCAAACTGGAGGTTGGTGACGACGTTGGGGCAGCGGCCCCAGCCATACTCGACCGCACGGGTGGCGTCAAAGTACGCCAAGCCCGGCGCCAGCACGACCGCGCCGACCTCGACCTGCTCGTCCATCGGGATCGCCTCCAGGTCAATCGCGCCACGGGGGCAGACGTCGACGCAGACCCCACAGCGTGTACAGGCTGCGGGGTCGAGCCCGTAGGCGAAAGGCACGGCACGGGAGGGCGGGGGGTAGATGGCCTTCTGAGTAGAAACCAGGTTTTTGGGAAAAAACCCGGTTTCTGCGACGTCGAACCGCGTGGCCGGGCAGACGGCGGCGCACGCGCCGCAGTTGTCGCAACGGCCAGCGTCCACGTAGCGCGGTTCGCAGCGCAGCACGGCGACGAAGGAACCCGATTCCCCTTCCAGAGACGCCAGCAACGTGTGGGGCAGCGGGGTGATGCGGGGATGGAGCTGGCTGGAGATTGTCGGGCAATAGGCAGGCTGGCGGGGGAGCGCGATGCAGAGGCCACAGGAGTCGGTCGTGAAGGTATGATCGAGCAGGAGAAAAGCCCCACCGATGTAGGGAGCACGATCCACCAGGTGGACCTGCGCGCCCCACTCGGCCAGGTGATGGGCAGCGGTCATTCCGGCCAATCCGGCACCGACGACGAGAACGTGGGACCCAGTCATTGGGATTTGGTCATTGGTCATTGGTCATTGGTCATTGGCCACTGGTCATTGGCCACTGGTCATTGGCAGCACCGCCTCCATCATCGCCAACACCTGCCCCGTGGTCAGGTTGCGCACGGTCGTCGCCTTGTTCCGGCACACGACGGCGCAGGCACCGCAGCCCTGGCAGAGGGCCACGTTGACGGTCGCCAGCTTCCTCCATGGGTGAAGCGCCCGGGCTTCGTAGGGGCAGGCCGGCACGCACAGTCCGCAGCCGACACACAGCCGCTCGTCCACGGCAGCGACCGTCGGTTCGGCCACCATCTCGGGTTGGGCAAAGAGTTGCAGCACCTTGGCCGCCGCGCCCGAAGCCTGCGCCACGGTCTCTGGAATGTCCTTGGGAAACTGCGCCGCACCGGCCAGGTAGATGCCCGCCGTGAGGCTCTCTACCGGGCGCAGCTTGGGGTGGGCCTCGCTGAAGAAGCCGCTTTCGTCCGTGGCGACGCGCACCACCCGGGCCAGGGCATCGCTCCCGGCGCTCGGCACGGCCGCCAGCGCCAGCACGACGAGATCAGCCCCCAGGCGCACCGACTTGCCGCTCAACGTGTCAGCGCCCCATACCTCCAGCCGCGCGTCCTGCTCGACGATCCTGGCCACCTTGCCGCGCAGGTAGACGACGTCGAACTCTTCCATCGCCCGCTGGACAAACTCGTCGTACCCCCGCCCCTGCGAGCGGATGTCAATGTAAAAGACGTACGCCTGCCCCTCCGGAACGACGCGGCGGTAGGCGATAGCCTGCTTGGCGACGACCATGCAGCAGATCTTGGAGCAATATGGCCGATGGAGGCTGGGGTCGCGGGAGCCGGCGCACTGCACCCAGACGACCTCCCCAGGCACGCGCCCGTCCGAGGGGCGGCGGACCTCCCCCTCCCTGAGCATGGCCTCGAACTGGAGGCTATCCACGACGTCGGGATACCGCCCGCCGCCGTATTCGGGCAGGTTCTCTCTGGCGTAGAGGTCGAAGCCGGTGGCAAGCACCACCGCGCCCACATCAAAAGTGTGGGGGGCAGGTTTCAGGGTTTCAGGTTTCAGGGTTTCAGGTTTCAGGTTGGAGTAACCTGAGACCTGGGACCTGAGACCTGAAACTTGCACTGTAAAGTTCCCCACGTACCCCCCAAACCCCGTCACCTCCGCGTTCGTGAGCACCTGGATCAGGGGGTGACCACTGACGGCTGCGATGCGTTCGGCCAACAGATCCCCGCTGTCGTCGAAATTGACGTACAGGCTTGAGAGCTGTGCCATGCGCCCGCCCAGCCGGTCCGACCGCTCGACGAGGGTCACCGGGTACCCCGCGTCGGCGATAATCAACGCAGCGGTCAGCCCGGCGATGCCCCCGCCGACGACGAGCGCTCGCCTGACGATTGGCAGTTTGAACGGTGTCAGCGGCTCGTCGTAGCGCACCTTCTCCACGAGCGTGCGTACCGTATCGATCGCCTTGCGGGTGGCCTCCTCCGGCGCACCCTGGTGCGGCCAGGAAACCTGCTCACGGATGTTGGCGATTTCCACCCGGTAGGGGTTCAACCCGGTGGTGGCGGCCGCCTTACGGAAGGTGGACTCGTGCATCGCGGGAGAGCAGGCAGCGACGACCACCCCATCCAGGTTGTGTTCCGTGATGGCCAACTGGATGAGCATCTGGCCGGGGTCGGAGCACATGTACTTGTAGTCGGCGGTGAACGCGACGCCCGGACAGTCGCGCAACGTCCTGGACACCCGCCCCACGTCCACCGTGCTGGCGATGTTGAGCCCACAGTGACAGACGAACACGCCGATGCGGGCCATCTACTCCTTCCCCTCCGTATCTCCCCCCACAGGGAGGGGGGTATCCGGCCAGCGGGCGAAGCGTTTGAGCACCTCGGCCGCCGCACCGCTGCCGTGGGCGACCGCCTCCGGAATGTCCATCGGCCCGGTACCGGCGCCGGCGAGAAAGACGCCCGGCCGGACAGTCTCAAGCGGATGCATGTTTGCGTCGAGGGGGAGCAACCAGCCATACGCGTCCACCGGCAACCCCAGCATCCGGGCCAACCGGTGCGTCGCGGGACGGGGCAGCATCGCCGGGGCGAGCACGACCAGGTCGGCGGCGATCCGCACCTGCTGACCGCTGAGCGTGTCGGCCCCCCACACGATCACCTTACCCCCCTGCCGAAAGATACGGGAGACCTTGCCCCGCAGGTAGACGACGTTCTCGTCCTCCATCGCCCGCTGGGTGAACTCGTCGTACCGCTTGCCGGCGGCGCGGATGTCGATGTAGAAGACGTACACCTGCCCATCGTGGACCCGGTGGCGGTAGAGAATGGCCTGCTTGGCCGTGACCATACAACAGACCTTTGAGCAGTAGGGCAGGTGCTTTTCAGGGTCGCGGGAGCCGGCGCACTGGACGAAGACGACCTCGCGGGGGACTTGCCCGTCGGAGGGGCGCTGCACCTGGCCGGTGGTCGGGCCGGAGGAGGAGAGCAGCCGCTCGAAGGCCAGCGCGTCGATCACGTCCGGCACGTGACCCCCGCCGTACTCTGGCATGCGAGAAAGGCCGTAGAGGTCGTAGCCGGTGGCCAGGACGATCGCGCCGACCCGCTCCTCGACGACGACGTCCTCCTGATCGAAGGCGATCGCACCCACCGGGCAGAACCGCTCGCAGGCGCGACACTTGCCCCGCTGGAAAAAGATGCAATGCTCGCGGTCGATCACCGGCTTGTTCGGCACCGCCTGGGGCGAAAGCGTGTAGATCGCCTTGCGGGCGCCCACGCCGCGCTCGAAATCAGAGAGCACCTTGCGGGGACATTTCTCCTGGCAGAATCCACAGCCGGTGCACTTTTCCCAGTCCACGTAAGCCGGATGCCGGTGGATGCGCACGCGGAAGTCGCCGACCTCTCCCTCGACCGCCTCGACCTCGGAATAGGTGCGCAGGTGGATGTGCTCGTGGTGGCCGACCTCGACAGTGCGGGGGGTGAGGATGCACTGGGCACAGTCCAGCGTGGGAAAGGTCTCCGAAAGCTGCGCCATGCGCCCGCCGATGGATGGCAGTCGATCCACCAAGACAACGTCGTAGCCGGCGTTAGCGATGTCCAGTGCGGCCTGCATTCCAGCGATGCCGGCGCCGACGATGAGTGCCCGGGGGATGGACGCCTGTTCCGCCACGTAGTTTAGTATACCGCATTTCGGGACGGTTTGCAAAGACGCCCAGAACGCCCAGTTCGGGACTTGACTCGCCCCCTA
>DATKTN010000098.1:0-9629 GCA_035531135.1 Anaerolineae bacterium | reverse complement strand
CATCACCTACCGGAACAACACGACTGGCACCACCTTTTACAGCGTCACACTGACCGACACGCTGCCCGCCTATGTCAGCTACACGGGTGGACCCGAGTGGAGTTGCGTCGGCCAGATCTGCAGCCGGGTCGTCGTTTCGATCCCGCCAGGAACGACCGGCACATCGCTCTTGCCCGTGCAACTGAGCGCGGCCTTTCCCTACACAGTTCAGACGAGCATCACCAACGTGGTGGAGATACAGGGAGGCGACCGGTTTGTCCTGGTCACACCGATCGACACTGGCCCTGACCTGTCGGTGATCAAGAACGACAACGTGGGCCCGCTGCCCACGTCACTGCAGGCACGCTGGGAGGCCCTGGACCGGCGTCTCCACCCGCTCCGCCTGCTCAGCCCCGTCCAGGCCACGCAGCAGCGGGAGTTCGTGCGCCCCGGCGAGCGGATCACGTACACCATCCTGTACCTCAACGATGGCTTCGGCCCGGCGACGGGCGTCGTGCTGACCGAGACGCTACCCCTGTACACCAGCTACGTCGGCGGTGGTTGGACACACGCCGGCAACCAGCAGTACGTCCTGAACATCGGTAACCTAGCACCTGGCCAGGGTGGCGGTGCCCGGTTCATCGTGCAGGTGGACGACCCCTTCCCGCCGGGGACAGACCGGGTGATCAACCGGGTGGACATCGGCGGGGGGACACCAGAGTGCAACCAGAGCGACAACTGGTCGGCCGACGACACGCCGGTGCAAACGGACTTGAGACTCTACGTCGCCAACCGTCACTCGGGCACATTGGACGTGTTCAATACCACCGACTTTGACCACGTCAAGACGATCGAGTTAGGCGTGAATCCCTACGGCATGGCCGTCTCTGGCGATCACCTCTTTGTGGCGGACTTTGCAGAAGACGGTGCCGGCGGCAGCGTGCAGGTCGTCGACTTACTCAGCGACACCGTGATCGCTTCGACCGCGGTGGGGGCCCACCCGGTTCACGTGGCCGCGTACGACGGCCACATCTACGTCGCCGGCCACAGCGGCCCTCCGCCGATCACGGTCATCAGAGCAGATCCGCCGTGGGATATCGCCGCCGAGGTGTATCTGCACCGCTACCTGACCTACGAGTTCGGCTTCTTTGGCGCTACCGCCGACGAGAGCCGGGGGTGCGTGTATCTCACCAAGCCTGACTTTGGCGGCGAAGGTGTCTGGAGGCTGACCCCGGTCAGCACCACCTGGACGCTGGACTATGTCTATCCCACCGACGCGACGCAGAGCCAGAACCTGCGATCGATCCTCTACCACCCCACGACAGATCGGGTCTACAGCGCCATTGGCCTGATCGACGAGCTATGGGTCTTTGACCCCGACGACTGGGAACTGGTGGAGCGGATTCCCACGGGACACCAGGATCCGACCAACCCCGGCTACGGTGCCCACGGCCTGGCTGCCCTGGGCCAGTGCGTCTTTGTGAGCAACTACCTGGACGAATCGGTGACAGCCGTCGTGGACGGGAGCTGTGTGGAGAGCCTGGGGCCAGGTTCGGTCGCTCCCCCGGCCGGGCCATACAGGGTCTACCTGCCGGCGGTGAGCAAGAACTATACACCCGGGCGGAGGATCGTGACGATTCCTTTGAGCGGGCGGCCTGAGGGAATGACGGGGGTAGGCCACCTTCTCTTCGTGACGCTGCCACATGAGGATCGCGTGGCGATCATCAACACGGAGACGCTGACCGTCATCGACGAGATCCACACACAGGGTGACTACCCACACACGGTCATTCTGGCCGGGGGCAACTATCTCAACCGGGGCCCTTGAGCGCTGTGGTTCTACCTGGTGACCAGGGCTCCTTCTCTTCACCCCAAAGCGTCAAGTCGAAACACATCCCCCTGCGCCGGCACCGCCACTTTGCGCACGCCGAGCCGCTCGAGCCCGTCGGCCAGTGCCGCGGCCGGGCCAGCGTCGCCGTGGACGACGAACGCCTGCCGCAGATCCTGGGCGATGGGCTTCACCCAACCCAACAGCTCATTCCGATCGGCGTGAGCGCTGTAGCCGTTGATCGTCTCGACGCGCGCCCGCAGCGGGTACTCCTGGCCGAAAATCCTCACCACCGGCTGCCGCTCGACCAGCCGCCGGCCCAGCGTGTGGGGGGCCTGCCAACTGACGATCAACACCGCGTTGCGCGGATCGCCGATGGTGTGCTTGAGGTGATGCTGTATCCGCCCCGCCTCGCACATCCCCGAGGCGCTGATGATGACTGCCGGTCCCTCCAGGTCGTTCAGCGCCTTGGAGTCCTCCACGTTGCGGATGTAGCGCAGCCGGCCAAAGCCAAAGGGGTCCGGGTGGCGATCCCGGGCCATGAACTCGCGTAGCTCCTCGTCGTAGCACTCAGGGTGGAGCCGGAACACCCCGGTCACGTTGACCGCCAGGGGGCTGTCCACAAAGATCGGCACGTCGGGCAGTTTCTGTGCGCTCGCCAGCCGATGCAGGCTGTAGACGATCTCCTGCGTACGGCCTACGGTGAAGGCGGGAATGACAACTTTGCCACCGTGGGTGCACGTCTCGCCGATCAGGCGGTGGAGCCGCTGCTCGGCCTCCTCGTGGGGCGGGTGCACCCGGTCGCCGTAGGTGGACTCGATGATGAGCACGTCAACCGGCAGTGCGGGAGCGGGGTCGCGCAGGATCGGCATGTCGTGCCGCCCCAGATCGCCGCTGAAGAGCAGCCGCGTCTGCCGCTGGCCTTCCTCGATCTCCAGGAGGACGATGGCCGAGCCGAGGATGTGTCCTGCGTCGAGGAAGGTACACCGCACGCCCGGCGCGACGGACACGGGCCGGGCGTAGCCCACGCTCACAAACTGCTCCAGGCTGGCGATGGCGTCGGCGTGGGTGTAGATCGGCTCGACGGGCGGCTGGCCCTTGCGGGCGCGCTTCTTGTTGACGTAGGCGACGTCCTGCTCCTGGATGTAGGCCGAGTCCCGCAGCATCGCCGCGCACAGGTCTCGCGTGGCGAACGTACAGTAGATGGAGCCCTGGAATCCACTGCGCACCAGGTTGGGGATGTTGCCGGAGTGGTCAATGTGGGCGTGGGAGAGAACGAGCGCGTCCACGCTCGCGGCGTCGAAGGGCAGGTAGCGGTTGCGCTCGAAACTCTCCCGCCGCTTGCCCTGAAACAATCCACATTCCAACAGGATGCGGCTGCCATTGACCGAAATGAGGTGCTGGGAGCCGGTGACAGTCTGTGCTGCGCCGAGAAACTGTATCTCCATAGTGTGCTTGTGCCTCACCTAGCATCTAGTATCCAGTATCTCCAGGATCGCCTCGCCGTACGTCTTCCGCTTCCACCGGCCGAGCTCCTCGACGCGGCTCAGCTCCTCGAGCGTGCGGGGAGGCTGCTCGGCCAGCGCCCACAGGACGGCGTTGCTGACGATGACGTCGGCATCCACCTCACGCTCGGCCGCCACCTGCTTGCGCCAGTCACGCAGCGCCTGGAAACGCGCCATCTCCTCTTCGGAATGACGCGGGGGGGGCGGAGGGGGCTGGGGTGGTTGGGCCCGCATCCCCCGCTTGACGGCCCGCAGCAGGCGCCCCCCATACCGGCGCATGTGGTAGGGCTTGATGCCGGGCACGCCACTCAGATCCCCCCGCGTGCAAGGACGGGTCTGGGCCAGCGCGAGGAGCACGTGGTCGTTGAGCACCTTGAAGAGCGGGAGGTCTCGACGGCGGGCCTCCCGATCGCGCCAGACGTAGAGCTCACGCAGGATGGCCTGCTCGCGCCCGGTGAGATCGAACGCCCCCTTGATGCGCCTAAAGTCCTCCGGGTCAAAGCCACGAGACGTGGGCCTGGAGGCGGCAATGTGGTCGAAAACCTCCCGAGCCTCCTCATAACGCCCTGCCTGCATCAGCGCGTCAGCCTGAAGGCGGCGGAGAGGCAACAGGTAATGGGTATCCATGCAAGCGTAGGCGAGGGCCTCCGGGGCCAGAGGACGCTTGCCCCAATTGTAGCGTTGGTAGCGTTTGTTGGTGCGCACGTCAAAGGTCTCCTTCAACACGTCGCCCAACCCAACGCGGGGCCAGCCCAGGATGCGCGCCGCCCACATCGTGTCGAACAGATTGGCAAAGTGAAACTTGAAGTCCCGCTTGAGGCACATCACGTCGTACTCAGCGGCGTGGAAGACTTTCTGCACCCCAGCGTCAGCGAAAACACGCGCCAGCGGCGAGAGATCCGTCCCCGCCAGCGGGTCCACGATGTAGTCGGCGCCAGGGATAGAGCATTGGATCAGACACACCCGCTCGTGGTAAGCGTAGAGAGAGTTGGACTCGGTATCCACGGCGATGGCAGGTTCGCCAGAGAGACGGTCCAGCAGCGCGGCCAGTTGCGGTGGCGAGGTGACGATGATGGACGATAGCAGGTGAGATGCCTCCTTCGAAGGCGGGCGGTGGCTCATATCAACCTTGTCAAAACCAGTGTGGCCAGGCCCAGGTAGATAAAGTACCCACAGGCGTCGGTGATGGTGGTGACCAATATGGGCGAACCCAGCGCCGGGTCGATCCGCAGGATCTGCATGATCAAGGGGACCGCCGCGCCAGCGATGCCCGCGCCGACCATGTTCAGGAGAGTCGCAAGTCCGACGATAGCGCCGAGCATCGGCGTCCCTTTCCACATCAGCGCGATCAGCGCGATTAGACCACCGACGGCGATGCCGTTGGCCAGGCCAACGAGCATTTCCCGTGCCAGGGTGCGAACCCCGTCACGGGGGCTCAGTTCGCCCAGGGCCAACCCACGCACGGTCACGGTGAGCGTCTGAGTGCCGGCGCTGCCGCTGACGCCAGCGACGATGGGGAAAAAGGCGGCCAGCGCGGCCACGCGGGCGATGGTGCTCTCAAACAGGCTCAGGACGGTGGCTGAGGCCAGCGCCGTGCCCAGGTTGAGCACCAGCCAGGGCAACCGGGTCCGCAGCACAGCGGGGATCGGTACGTCAGGGGGAGACTCCTCCGGCACACCACCCAACCGGTAGATGTCCTCCGTCGCCTCTTCCTCCAGCACCTCGACCAGGTCGCCGTGGGTGATGAGGCCCAGCAGATGCATCCTGTCGTCCACGACGGGCAGGGCCAGCAGGTCGTAGCGGGCCATCAGCCGGGCCGCCTCCTCCTGGTCGGCGTCGGCCCGCACATGGATGACGTCAGGGTCCATGATCGCCTCGATGCGAGTGGACGGTGGGGCGACGACAATCTGGCGCAAAGAGACTACCCCCACCAGACGGACATCCTCGTCCACGACGAAGAGGTAGTAGACGTCTTCCGACTCTGGCGCGATCATCCGCAGGTGGACGACGGCCTCCTCGACCGTCATCTCCCTGTAGAGGGTAATCCTGGCGGAGGTCATCAGGCCGCCGGCCGTCTCGTCGGCGTGGACCAGGAGCGGACGAATCTCCTCCGGCTCCTCCATCGTGGCCAGGAGCTTGGCCGCCTGCTCCGGCGCGATGTCGCCCAGGAGGTCGGCCGCCTCGTCTGGCTCCATCTCGTCCAGGATGCGGGCCAGATCCTCCGTATCCAGGCGGGCGGCAATCTCCGCCGCCTCTTCCTCCTCCAACTCCTCCAGGATGTCGGCAGAGTCCTCCAGGTCGAGGCGCGGCAGAAGTTGATCCTGCTCGCTGGGAGGCAGATCGCTGAACAGGGCAGCCTGGTCGGGTGGACGCAGTCCTTCCACCAGCGCCACGGCGTGGCTCCAGTCCCCCTCGGCCAGTGCCTGCCGCACCTGCTCCAGGATGGCGTCTACGTCTAGCAGTTCCATGGCCCGTCCCCCTTAGACAACGGGGGTTATTATCTCACTTTGACAGGAGTTGTCAATTTGAAGTGGTCACTTCTCTGGCCAGGCTTGCAGCCCTGCCCGCCGGGCTGCTTCCCATAGCTCCCGATCAAAGGTTGCCAGCACGATCTCGTATTCGATGCATTCCTGCCAGACCAACGCCGCTGCCAGGTGGACGGCATCATATCCACGCAGACCATGCTCCCACGCCAGCACTTCAGCACGGGAGACCAGGCTCTCATCTATGGCGATGTGAACCCAGGTGGGCCACACCGTTTCCAGCCTCCGCCGTGCCTCCAGTGCTTCCTCCTCCAAAAGGAAGCCCCTTCGAGCACCCCGGGCCAGGGCGGCTCCCAGTTCTGCCCGTGTCAGCAAGCCGGTTCCCATTGCCTGCGCCTGACGGAGCATATCTCGGGTATCCCTCGATCCTTCCTCCGCGACGAACAACTTGACCAAGGCACTGGTGTCGGCGTAGACGATCATTCGCGATCCTCCACCACCAGGTCGCTGAGCAGTCCTGGCCCCCGGTTCACACCGGCGGGCTCCGGTATCTGAAACGGACTGCCGTTCCAGGTCAGAAACCCTTCGGCGGCCAGTTTCCACATCCGCTCCTCCACTCCTGGCGGCAGAGCGATCTCACCTGGCGGAGAGATGGGCACCAGATGGGCCACGGCTTTCCCCCGCATGGTCACCACGATGATCTGTCCCTGCCGGACGACGCGCAGATAGTGACCCAGATGGTCCTTGAGTTCTCGAACGCCAACGCGCTCCATATCTTTACCCTCCCAAAACTTGTGGCCACATTATACGCTACATGGCCACTTATCGCAAATCCTGGCGCTGCGGCTGATGATGAAGGCGATGAAGAAGCCGGAAGGCGACTTCCGAGACTGGGAGGCGATCCGCGCCTGGGCGGATGGGGTGCGCCCGGCACTTTCGTGACCCTCAACCGTGACCTCTGGCACTGGTCAACGTGACCTCCGACCGGGTATGATGCTCACGCCGTAGAGTACGAGCGACGCATCACCTGCCCGGAGGAGTAGAATGACCGGTGACGTTCAGAGACCCCTCACCAACTGTCCAACCACCCATCCAACCAAGAAACAGGGCAGCGACACGCTTGGCGCGCTGCGGCGGGCGATCTTTATGCTGTCGCTGCCCTTCGGGATCCTCAGCTTTGCCCTTCCCATCTATGGCAAAGAGATCGGCGCCGACGCGGTCCAGATCGGCCTCTTCTTCTCCGCCTTTTCCCTCATGACGGTGCTGCTGCGTCCCATCGTCGGCGCAGGGCTGGACCGCTACGGCCGTCGTCCCTTCTTCCTGGCCGGGTTGGCCGGCTATGCCGCGACCATGTTCGCCTTTGCCTTCTCGAGCCGGGTCTGGGTCATCGTCCTCGCCCGCGCGCTTCAGGGAACCGCTTCCGCGTTCCTGTGGCTCGCCGCCCGTGCCATCACCGCCGACGTGGCCGGAGACGATCAACGGGGGCGCTCCTTCGGGAGCGTGGATCAGTCCAGCAGCCAGGGGGCGATTCTGGGCACGTTTATCGGCTTCGGCGTGCTGATGCCGTTCGCCATTGAGCGGGGTTGGCGCCTCCTCTTCGTCGGCTATGGGGCGGTGAACCTGGTCGCGGCGCTGTTGGCCTGGCGCCGCCTGCCAGAGACCAATCCGGTGGGCAGGGGGACGGCCGCACGTACGGCCCGCCGTCCCATCCTCTGGTCCCGGCCCTGGGTCCTGTTGCTCCTGGTGACGGCCGTCACCGGCGCATCGTGGGCCATGATCTCCCCCATCTTGATGATCTTTTTGCAGGAGAAACTGGCGGTGGGCGTGGACGATCTGGCGTGGGCGTTCCTGCCCTCTGCGCTGGTGTGGGCGGTCTTGCCCGCCCGGCTGGGCAGGCTGGCCGACCGGTTCGGGCGGAAACCGCTGATGGTACTGGGGATGGCGGTGGCGGCTGGCACCTCCTTCTTCATCCCCGGCCTCACCAGCCTGGGGGGACTGGCGGCTCTGTGGGCGCTGCAGGCGCTCTGCTACGCGGCCGGCGACCCGGCCGAACAGGCGCTGGTGGCCGACCTGACCGGCGGCGACCAGCGCGGGCGGGCGTACGGGCTGTACACGCTGGCGGCCGGGCTGGGCGCGACCGTCGGCCCGTTGGTGGGGGGATGGCTGTACGAGGCCGCCGGCCCCCAGGCCCCCTTCTTCGGTAACGGCGTCGTGCTGGCCCTGTGCACAGTGGTGCTGGGGGCGCTGTTGCAGGTCCCTGCCAGGAGCGACGACGCATCGCTGGCTTGATCAAACGGTCGAAACGTGGTATGGTCTGGCGTATGGTGCGACGGACGTACTTTCTGCTGAGCTTGAGCCAGGACGTGGTGCTGCTGATCGTGGCAGCAATCATATTGCTCGACCTGTACGGGGCCGGCTGGACCTGGGGGGTGGCGGCAGGATTGTTGATCGCGCTGGGCATCCTGTACCATCGATGGCCAAACCGCTCGTACCACCTGTACCTGGCGATGGAGACGGCGCTGGTCGTTGGCCTGACAACGCTCGATACCGTCGCCATGGTGTTGTGCTTTACGCTCAGTGTGCACGCGGTGATCCTGTTCCCGAACCGCACCGGTGCGCTGTGGATCGCCCTCCTGATCCTGGCGACCGGGGCGGTGAACGTCTACCGGCAGGGCTGGCTCAGCGGTGTACTCGAGACGCTGGTGTATGCGGTCGGGTATGCCTCTTTTGGCTTCGCGCACTATGCCCGGGAGCGGGCCGAGGCGGCCCGGCACGAAAGCCAAACGCTGTTGGCAGAGCTGCAGGAGGCGCACCGCTAACTGCAGGCCTACGCTGACCGGGTCGAGGAACTGGCCGTGGCCGAGGAGCGCAACCGGCTGGCCCGCGAGATGCACGACACGCTGGGACACCGCCTGACGGTGGCGGCCGTGCAACTGGAGGGCGCGCAGCGGCTGATCCCCCGCGACCCCCAGCGGGCCGCGCACATGGTGGGCACGGTGCGCGACCAGGTGCGCGAGGCCCTGAGCGAGCTGCGGCGCACGGTGGCAGCGCTGCGCACGCCGCTGGCGGCCGATCTGCCGCTGCCCACCGCGCTGGCGCGGCTGGCGGCGGGCTTTGAGGAGGCCACCGGCCTCACGGTTCACCTGACACTGCCGGAGGAGATGTCGGCCTTGCCCGACACCCACCGGCTGGCCCTCTACCGGGCAGCCCAGGAGGCGCTGACCAACGTGCAGCGCCACGCGCAGGCGCAGGACGTGTGGCTTCAGTTGGCCCGACAGGACGAGACGGTCACACTCACCGTCGGCGACAACGGTGTGGGCGCCCCGGTCGATGCGGAACGGGCTGGCTTTGGGCTGCGTGGAATGCAGGAGCGCGCTGCACAACTGGGCGGTGAACTCGCGCTGGAATCGAGGCCGGACGGTGGCGCGCAGCTTTTCCTCCGCCTGCCGCTGCCCACGGAGGGGACCGATGGCTGAATCAATCCGCGTCCTGCTGGTCGACGACCAGAAGCTGATGCGCGAGGGGTTGCGCGTCCTGCTGGAGCTGGAGCCCGACCTGGACGTGGTCGCCGAGGCCGGGGATGGGCAGGCGGCGGTGGAAGCCTACGCCGCCCACCAACCGGACGTCGTGCTGATGGACATCCGCATGCCGGGCATGGACGGCGTCGAGGCGACCTGGCGCTTGCGGGAGCGCTGGCCCCAGGCCCGGGTCATCATCTTGACTACGTTCGACGACGACGAGTACGTCTTTGAGGGGCTGCGGGCGGGAGCCCTGGGCTATTTGCTCAAGGACGTGTCGGGACAAGAGCTGGCGGAAGCGGTGCGCACGGTGGCC
>DATKTN010000097.1:0-12440 GCA_035531135.1 Anaerolineae bacterium | reverse complement strand
GCGCCGACGATCAGGTCACTGATGCCGTCGCCGTTCACGTCTCCGGCGGTCGCGACGGTGAACCCGTACCCGGCTCCCTCCTGGTCGCCCTGGACGCTCCAGGCGGGGCTCGCGTCCAGGCCCCCCGGCCCGCCGTGGTAGACGAACGCCGCCCCCTCCTGGGGCTGGCTGTCCTCGTAGTTGGGCGCGCCGACGGCGACGTCGGCGTGGCCGTCGGCGTTCACGTCGCCGGCGGTCGCGACGACCAGCCCGAACTTGGACTCTTCCTGTCCGCCGGCCGCTGTCCAGTCGGCCGCGCCGGTGGTGAGCCCTGCCGGACCGCCGTGGTAGACGAAGATGACCCCCTCGCGGTAGGGGGTGACGTGGGGGACTTCCCTGTGCTGGTAGGCCCCGACGATGACATCGCTGTAGCCGTCGCCGTTCACGTCGCCAGCGGTAGAGACGGCGATACCGAACTTGCCCTTCTCCTGGCCTTCGCCCATCATCGTCCAGTCAGCGCCGGCATCGAGGCCCTGTGCCGAGCCGTGGTAGACGAACGCGGCTCCCTTGTCCCAGTTCTCCTCCGACTGGTCGGTGTCGTACCAGGGCGCGCCGACGACGACGTCGCTGTAGCCGTCCCCGTTGACGTCGCCGGCGGTGGAGGCCGAACGGCCAAAGTTGGCGTAGGCCTGGTCGGTCGGGTGGACCGTCCAGGCCGGGGCGGCGGCCAGGCCGTCCGGCCCGCCGCGGTACACGAAGGCCGCCCCCTCGTTCGTCGCTTCGGCGTCGTAGCCGTTGGCCGTGATCACGACGTCGGCGAAGCCGTCGCCATCCACGTCTCCGGCGGTGGCGACGGCGGTGCCGAAGCGGGCGTCGGCCTGGTCGGTGGGATGCGCCAGCCAGGCTGTCGTGGTGAGGATGCCGGTCGGCCCGCCGTAATAGACGAAGGCGGCGCCCTCGTCCCGCTGCTCGCCATCGTAGCGCGGTGCGCCGACGATGACGTCGTCGTAGCCGTCGCCGTTCACGTCGCCGGCGGAGGCGACGACGATGCCGAACCAGGCGTACGTCTGGCCGCCGTTCGCCGTCCAGGCCGGGCTGGTGGCCGGGCCGTCCGGCCCGCCAGCGTAGAGAAACACCACCCCCTCCTCGGGCTGGCCGTCGTCGTACCTGGGCGCGCCGACGATGACGTCGTCGTAGCCATCGCCGTTCACGTCTCCAGCGGTGGAGACGGACCAGCCCACGAGGGCGCTGGTCTTGTTTCCCGTGGCACTCCACGCTGGCGTGGTGTCCAGGCCGCCTTGACCGGCGACGTTTGCGTCCCCGGCGGTGAGGGCGCCCTCCTGGTCACCTGCGACGGCCCAGTCGGCGGGGGGTGGGGGAGCGGTGATCGTCAGGCGGAGGGTGATGGAGTAGGCCGCGGTGGCGTCGGCGGCCGCGGAGGCGGGTGACGCGGCGGCAGGCGTCGGTGGCTCTTTGGCCTCGGTCCTCTCCGGTGTGGGTAGCGTGAGGACAGAGCACGCCGACAGCAGCAGGATCAAGACGCCGAGGCTGGCCTGCAGGATGTTCCACGAGCGCCGGGTTTTCATTCTGAGGCTTATCTTAACACACCATCACGCTGTTTGTCAAGGGGCATGTTCAGGTGCCGGGCACTTTTCGACCCTGTCCAAGACCTAAAACGCCTGTTTGTCAGGGCTGTACCGTGTCTCAAGACGGTTGCAAGTGCCTGGCACCTGGTCGACTCTCTCGACCCTGTCCAAGACCTAAAACGACTGTTTGTCAGGGCTGCGCCGTGTCTCAAAACGATTGAAGTGCCTGGCACCTAAAAGCGCATTCGTGTCGAGTTACGGGCCAGCGAACTCGATCCGATCCAGCCCGTTCCGCTGTAGCAGCGGGACGGGGTCACCGGGGGCATCGGCCGTGAACCAGTGGAGCTGCTCGCCGTGGCGTACCAAAAAGCCGCTGCCGCCAGGTGCCCAGTGGACGGATACCTCTTCGAAGGTGGCGGGGAAGGCGTGCCAGCGTTGGCCGGTGGCGGTCTCTGTGTCCCAGACCCACACCTCGGCCCCGACCACTGCCGCCAGGCGCCGGCCGTCGGCGGACCAGGCTGGGGGGCTGATCGGCTGTGCGGGATCGTCGAGGCGCGCGAGTTCCCGGGGCTCCAGCGGCGTCTCGCCGGCCCATCCTGTGGGAACCTCGACGACGTGGAGCGCGCCCGGTTGGGTGGCGAAGCGCGGGTCGGTGGCGAGAACGGCGATGCGGTCGCCCTGCGGTGACCAGCGGCTCTCGATCCGGCTGGCTGTCACACCCATCGTCAGAGCGGACAGGGCCGTGGCCTCGACCGGACCAGGCAGGTCAGGCGACACGAGCGCGAGCGACTCGGCGTCTCCATCGGCGACGACGCAGGCGATGAGGTCGCCCCGGGGTGACCAGGCGGCGCGGTAAGCGCCCGGAGCAGTCGTGCCGGCGTCGGCGGATGTACTGACGAGCGGCTCGGTGCGTCGGGTGGCGGGGTCGTAGCGCACCAGGCTCCCGCGCTGGGCGTAGACCAGCCATTGACCGCTGGGCGCCCACGAGAGGCTCTCGGCGTTGGCGGGCAGGTTGGTATCGGCCCCGCTATCCAGATCGTGGAGCCAGATCTCGCCCGGATGGGCCAGGGGGTAGGCCAGGATGTCGCCATCGGGCGACCACTGCAGCGTGTAGACCGCTGCGCCGGTACCGGCCACCTGAGTCGCAGCGTCCGTCTGCACGTCGTAGAGCCAGACACCCTGCTCGTCGGCAGGCCACCAGACCTCGTAGGCCAGCCGCAGCCCATCCGGCGACCAGGCCAGGTCGTCGACCTGCCGCTCGTCCAACGGCCGGGTCTGCCCGCTTTCCCACAGCCACAGGCCGCCCGCATCGGTGAAGGCAAACGGGGTCGCCGGGCCAGCCGCGCTGAACTCGTTGAAGCGTACCCCGTCCCAGCGAAAGCGGCGGTCGACCGCCTCGCTGCCGAGGACGACGTCCGTGTCGGCCTGGCCCTGTTCGTCTGTGTCAAAGTAGTGGGTCGTCCCCTGGAGCGCGAGTTCGGGTGCCCCCCCGGATTCCCCAAAGATCACCTCGGCCTTGTACGTGTAATAGGCCGGGGCACTCGTCGCGCCTGTGCTGTCTTCGAAGGTGGGCGCGGTCCAGACCTGGGCCAGGTTTTCGCCGTCCCAGCGGAACAGGCGGGCGACCTCGCTCTGAAAGTCCGGCGACGTGCTGCCGCTGACGGCGTACAGTTCCTGCCTGCCGTCCAGGTCAAAGTCGGTGAGCGAGAGCACGCGCCATGGGATGGCGGAGCGGTCGAGATTGGAGCCCAGGCCGGGTGAGCGGCCCACGACGCGCCAGCGTTCGCCCTGGGCGGTGGTGCTGTCGTCGCGCAGCACCACCCAGCGGACGTCCAGGTACTCCTCGTCGCCGGACGCGTCGGTAGGTCTCGTGGACAGGCCGCCGACGAGCGCTACCATCTCGGCAGAACCCGGCGCGGTGAAACTGCCGGCGATGCTGGGACCGGCCCACGGTATGGTCCCAAGTCCCACCAGCCAGCCATCTTGAGCGTTGCCCTGCAACCGCTCACCGTAGAGCGCGCGCAGGACGCCCTCCTCATCGCGAGCAGGAGGTGGGGTGGCGAGGGCGGAGGGTGGGGCGGTGGGCGTGGTGGAGACGGGGCCGGGGAGAGGCGGGGATGACGCGGTGGGCAGGGGAGAAGCGGGGGTGGCCGGGGAAGGGGATAGATCCGGCTGGGCAATTCGGCCACAACCGGCCAGTATAGTGAGCAGAACAGCAAAACCGCATACGATTCTCAGGCGATTCACGATTTTTCCTCCGGTTCTAGTTCACGCCAACCTTGCGAAGGTTGTGCAGGGTCTTGGCTATTGCGGTGTTCTCGGTCTGCAAAGACCCCTCTGGCTTTCAAGTTTCCGTCAAACCTTCGCAAGGTTCAGATTTCCAACCCTTGCGAAGGTTGTGCGGAGCCTTGGCTATTGTCGTATTCTCGGTCTGCAAAGACCCCTCTGGCTTTGAAGGTTCCGTCAAACCTTCGCAAGGTTTAGTCAATGTCATACGTTTCTTTGACGTCACGTGCACAGAAACGCGCTATGATCTATGTATGACTCGGTGACGCGGTGGCGCATTATACATCGGTTGGCAGGGATAGGAAAGTGGGGTATAATCCGCGCCGTCAAGGAGGCACTCGTTGCGATCACTCATCACCGGGGCAGGTGGGTTCGTCGGCGGGCACCTGTGTGCCTATCTGTTGGCGCATACCGACTGGGAGCTGACGGGGACGGTCTACCCCCATCCGGTCGACGCCCAGCCGCAGGAACCACGCCTGCGGCTCAAGCACGCTGACCTGCGCGATCCAGAGGGCGTGCAGGCGCTCGTCGGCGAGTTACAGCCCGACACCATTTTCCACCTGGCCGCTCAATCGTTCGTTCCCGTCTCTTTTGCAGACCCCTGGGATACGCTGCAGAACAACATCCGCGCGCAGTTGAATCTGCTGGAGGCGGTGCGGCGGTCGGGGCGCGACGTGCGTGTGTTGGTGGTCGGCTCGAACGAGGAGTACGGCGCGCCGAAGCCGGAGGAGTTGCCCCAGACAGAGGAGAGCCCGCTGCGACCGAACAACCCCTACGCGGTGAGCAAGGTCGCCCAGGATTTCCTGGGGTTGCAGTATTACCTGGCGTACGGGTTGCCCGTCGTGCGGGTGCGGCCATTCAACCACACCGGCCCGGGACAGGCTCCCCGCTTCGTCGTCCCGGCCTTCGCCAGCCAGATCGCCCGCATCGAGGCCGGCCTGCAGGAGCCGGTGATGAAGGTGGGCAACCTGGAGGCGGCCCGCGACTTTACCGACGTGCGGGACATCGTGCGGGCCTATCACCTGGCGGCGAGCCAGGGCGAGCCGGGAGAGGTGTACAACCTGGCGTCAGGGCGGCCGCAGTCGGTGCGGGGGTTGCTGGAGATGCTCTTGAGTTATTCCCGGACACAGATCCGCGTCGAGAGGGACCCGAGTCGCTACCGGCCTGTGGATGTGCCGGTGGTCTATGGCAGCGCGGCAAAGTTCCGCCAGCGGACGGGATGGGAACCTCAGATCCCGTTCGAGCAGACGCTGCGGGATACATTGGCGTATTGGAGGGAGCAAGCAGGAGCGATGGAACATGATTAAGGTCCTCGTCACCGGTGTCACGGGGTTCGCCGGCAGTCACCTGGCCGAGTATCTCCTGGCACGGGGCGACGTCGAGGTCTACGGGGCGTGCCGCTGGCGCAGTCGACTGGACAACCTCTCTGACCTGGCCCGCCAGGGTTGCCTCAACCTGCGAGGCGTGGACGCCGTGGTCAGCAGCGAGGCAGACCTGCGCGCGATGGCGGATCCCCACGCCGTCAACCTGCTGCAGGGGGACATGGCCGACCCGTGCCAGATGAAGACGTTGATCGACGTGGTGAAGCCCGACCGTATCTTTCACCTGGCGGCCCAAAGCTTCGTGCCCACGTCGTGGAGCGCGCCGGCTGCGACGTTCACCATCAACACGGTGGGGCAGATTTACCTGTTTGAGGCCATACGTGCGGCCGGCATCGCCCCCTTGATCCAGATCGCCGGTTCCAGCGAGGAGTACGGCCTGGTGCATCCCGACGAGGTGCCCATCACAGAGAGCAATCCTTTCCGTCCTCTCTCGCCATACGCGGTGAGCAAGGTGGCCCAGGAACTGCTCGCGTACCAGTACCACCAGAGCTATGGGCTGAAGACTGTGGTCACTCGTGGCTTTAACCACACGGGGCCCCGCCACGGGCCTGTGCTCTCCTGTTCCAGCTTTGCCCGGCAGATCGCCGAGATCGAGGTCGGGCTGGTGCCGCCGGTGCTGTACGTCGGCGACCTGACGACCAAGCGGGACTGGGTGGACGTGCGCGACGTCGTGCGTGCCTATTGGTTGGCGCTGGAAAGCGGGGTGCCCGGCGAGGTGTACAACATCGGCAGCGGGACCACGCGAACCATCCAGTCCATGCTTGACATGCTCCTGTCGTTGAGCCGGGTGAGCATAGACGTGGTTCAGGAAGAGGCTCGGTTGCGCCCTTCCGACGTGCCGATCTTGTGGGCCGACGACCGCAAGTTCCGGGCGCAGACTGGCTGGGAACCGCAGATTCCTTTCGAGCAGACGATGGGCGATCTGCTGGACTACTGGCGTGACAGAATTAACAGTTCGACGGAAGGCTGTGCATGAATAGACGAGTCGCTCTGGTCACCGGTATCACCGGTCAGGATGGTTCCTACCTGGCCGAGTTCTTGTTGGCGAAAGGATATAAAGTCATTGGCATGGTGCGCCGCAGCAGCACCGTGACCTTTGCCCGCATCCACCACATCCAGGATCGGATCACGCTGGTATCCGGTGACCTGCTGGACCAGGTGTCTCTGATCAGCATCCTGCAGGAGCACCAGCCCGGCGAGGTGTACAACCTGGCGGCCCAGTCCTTTGTCCCGACTTCCTGGAAGCAGCCGGTTTTCACGGGTGACGTGACCGCGTTAGGTGTCACCCGCATGCTCGAGGCCATCCGGACGGTGGACGAGAGCATCCGCTTCTACCAGGCCTCGAGCAGCGAGATGTTTGGCAAGGTGCGCGAGGTGCCTCAGAACGAGAACACCCCATTCTATCCGCGCAGCCCTTATGGCGTGGCGAAAGTCTATGGCCACTGGATCACGGTGAATTACCGCGAGTCCTATGGCCTGCACGCGACTTCCGGTATCCTGTTCAACCACGAATCGCCGCGACGGGGGCTCGAGTTCGTCACGCGCAAGGTCACCTACTGTGTGGCGCGGATCAAGCTGGGGCTGGCAAACGAGTTGCGGTTGGGCAACCTGGACTCCCGGCGCGACTGGGGCTACGCGGGGGATTACGTGCAGGCGATGTGGCTGATGCTGCAGCAGTCCGAACCGGACGATTACGTCGTCGCTACAGAGGAGACGCATGCCATCCGCGAGTTGTGCGAGGAGGCCTTTGGGTACGTCGACCTGGACTGGCAGGAATACGTGGTGCAGGATCCCCGCTTCATGCGGCCAGCGGAGGTCGATCTCCTGGTGGGAGATGCCAGCAAGGCCGGACGCGTGCTCGGTTGGGAGCCGCGAGTAACCTTTCGCCAGTTGGTCCGCATGATGGTGGACAGTGACCTGGACCTGCTGAAGGAGGAGCATGGCCTGGCGTAAGCCAAGGCAGGCGGCCGAAGGGCCCCGCCGGGCCGCCGAGTCCGGTTGCGCACCCTGTAGCGCTGATCAGAACCTGAGACCTGAGACCTGAGACCTGAAACCTGAAACTCGAAACCGAAAACCGGGACCTCGACGAGGGAGAACTATCATGACGGACATTCATTTCGGCACCGATGGCTGGCGAGCGCGCATCGCCGAGGATTACACCTTTGACAACGTGCGCCGCTGTGCACAGGGCGTCGCCCTTTACCTGGCAGCGCACGGCAAGGGCGGCGCCGACGTGGTGGTCGGCCACGACAAGCGTTTCGCCGCCGAACACTTTGCGGCGGCGGCCACTGAGGTGATGGTCGAGAACGGTTTCCGCGTCTGGCTGACGGACACCGCTACCCCAACGCCGGTGATCTCTTATTCGATCGTGGAACGCGGGGCAGCCTGTGGGATCAACATCACCGCCAGCCACAATCCGCCCTGGGATTGTGGCTTCAAGGTGCGCGACGAGCACGGCGCAGCGGTCGCGCCGGATGGCCTGCGGGAGATCGAGGCGCTCATCCCGCCTGTCGAGGAGGTCAAGCGGGGGACGCTTAAAGATGCCCAGGCGAAAGGACAGGCCGTCGTCTGGGACCCGGTGCCAGCTTACCTGGCGCACATCGGGAAGTTGATAGACGTCGAGCCGATCAAGGATGCCGGGATCGACATCCTGGTCGAGCCCATGTGGGGCAATGGCGCGGGTTGGTTCCCGCGCATCCTCGGCGGTGGCAAGACGCGCTTGACTGAGATCCACAACGTGCGCAATCCCCTCTTCCCGGAGATGACGCGCCCGGAGCCGATCCCCCCGAACGTGGACGTCGCGCTGCGCAAGACGGTCGAACTGGGGGCCGACGTGTGCCTGATCATGGACGGCGACGCCGACCGGATGGGCATCGGCGACGAGAACGGCACGTTCGTCAACCAACTACAGGTCTACGCTCTCCTGGCTTATTACCTGCTGGAAGTGCGCGGGGAGCGCGGTGCCATCGTCAAGACGATCTCGACGACCTCGATGCTGGAGAGGCTGGGGGAGATGTACGGCGTGCCGGTGTACCAGACCGGCGTGGGTTTCAAGTACGTGGGACCCAAGGTGCTGGAGACGGACGCGATCATCGGCGGGGAGGAGAGCGGCGGCTACGCCTTCCGTGGCAGCGTCCCGGAGCGGGACGGCATCCTGGGCAACCTCTATTTCCTGGACCTGATGGTGCGTACGGGGAAGAGCCCCTGCCAGTTGATCACTCACCTGTACGATATACTGGGCGCTTCCTACTACTACGACCGGGTGGACACCCGGTTCCCGTCGGAGCGGCGGCCCGAGGCGAAGGCCCGATTGGACGCGGCTCGCCCGGAGACACTGGCCGGTCTGCGGGTCACCGACATCGTCACGCTGGACGGCTACAAGTACGTGTTGGAGGGCGACGGGTGGCTCCTGATCCGCTTCTCCGGCACCGAGCCGATCATCCGGGTCTATTGCGAGACGACCGACGAGAGCAAGGTCAGGCCGTTGCTGGACGAGGGCTTGAAGCTGGCGGGGCTGGCGTAGTGGATTGCAGATTGCAGATTGCGGATTGAAGATTGCAGGAGCAAAAAAC
Source organism: Anaerolineae bacterium (assembly GCA_035531135.1). Classification (GTDB taxonomy): domain Bacteria; phylum Chloroflexota; class Anaerolineae; order B4-G1; family B4-G1; genus DATKTN01. Next base: position 3,635 of record DATKTN010000097.1, on the reverse strand, counting down.
AAGAGAGATGCAGTTGACTGACTCCCACGCCCACCTGGACTTTCCCCAGTTCGATGCTGACCGGGATGCCGTAGTTGAGCGGGCGCGGGGGGCGGGGCTGGTCGCTATCCTCAACGTGGGGGCCGATCTACCGTCCAGCCGGGCGGCGGTGGCGCTTGCGGATACGTACGACTTTGTCTACGCGGCCGTGGGGGTCCATCCGCACGACGCGGCGACGGTCACCCTGGCGGTGTTGGACGAGTTACGAACGCTCGCCCGGCACCCGAAGGTGGTCGCCGTCGGCGAGATCGGGCTGGACTATTACCGGGACCTCTCGCCCCGCCCGGTGCAGCGGCGGGCCTTTGCCGACCAACTGGCACTGGCGGCGGAGCTGCATCTGCCGGTCGTCGTCCACAGCCGCGAGGCCCACGACGACGTGCTGGCGGCGTTGCAGGGATGGGGGGGAGCCGGCGTCCTGCACTCCTACTCGGCCGGGCCGGAACGGCTGGAGGAGGTGCTGGGGTTGGGCTTTTCCATCGGCATCTCCGGGCCGGTGACGTTCCGGAAGGCGGACCGGCTGCGGGCGGTGGCAGCGGCGGTGCCGCTGGAGCGGCTGCTGGTGGAGACCGATTGCCCGTACCTGACGCCGGTGCCGTACCGGGGCAAGCGCAACGAGCCGGCCTACGTGCGCTACGTCGTCGAGGCCGTAGCCCGCGCCCAGGGGGTGCCGGCAGAGGCGGTGGCGCAGGCGACGGCAGTCAACGCTCACAGTCTGTTTGGTGTTCTGACTCATAGTTCACGCCAAAGCGAATCACGAAACGTCGTCGCTCCTGATCCCTGGTTTGCGTGTGGTGATGGTTGACCTTTCTGTCATAATCGTCAATTGGAACGTCCGTGACCTGCTGCGGCGATGCCTGAAATCGATGCTCGATACTGGATACTCGATGCTGGAGGATGATGGGGAGCATCCAGTATCGAGTATCGAGCATCCAGCATCCAGCATCGAGATCATCGTCGTGGACAACGCCTCGACCGACGGCAGCGTCGAGATGGTGCAGGCCGAGTTCCCCGGTGTCCGCCTGATCACCAACGCCGAAAACCGGGGTTTCCCGGCCGCCAACAACCAGGGCATCGCCTTGGCGCGGGGCCGGTACGTCTTGCTCTTGAACCCCGATACGGAGGTGGTGGGAGATGCGCTGGCGACGATGGTCGCTTTCGCTGACGAGCACCTGGACGTGGGCGTGGTGGGGCCGCAGTTACTCGATCCCGACGGCTTCGTCCAGTCCTCCCGCCGTCGTTTCCCCACGCTCGCGACCGCTTTCTTCGAGTCCACCTGGCTCCAGCCCCACGCCCCTCGCCGCCTGCTCGATCGGTACTATGTCCGCGACCAGCCTGACGACGCGGTGCTCGACGTGGACTGGGTGAAGGGGGCGGCGCTGATGGCGCGCTGCGCGGCGACCGAGCGGGTGGGACCGATGGACGAGCGCTTCTTCATGTACTCGGAGGAGCTGGAGTGGTGCCGGAGGTTCCGGGACGCTGGCTGGCGGGTCGTCTATCTGCCCACCGCGCAGGTCGTCCACCACGAGGGCAAGAGCAGCGAGCAGGTCCTGCCCGCCCGCCACATTCACTTCCAGACCAGCAAGGTGCGCTACTTCCGCCAGTACCACGGGCGCGTCACGGCGGGGGCGCTGCGCCTGTTCCTCCTGGGCAACTATGTGTGGCAGTTGGGGCTCGAGGGGGCCAAGTGGTTGGTGGGCCACAGGCGCCCCCTGCGGGCGGGACGGGTCGCCGCATACTGGCAGGTGCTCCGTTCGGGGCTGAGAGAGAGAGAGGGGCGGCGTGATGGGTGAGACAACCGTCACGGCGGGAGGCCTGGTGCACATTGGGTTGGTGACCGGGGAGTACCCGCCGCATCAGGGCGGGGTGGGGGACTTTTCGCGTGAGCTGGGGCGAGCACTGGCGGATCTGGGCCACCAGGTACACGTGATCACGAGCAAATCCGAAATCTCCAATCCCAAATCCCAAATCTCTGGGGTGACGGTGCACCGGGCGATCAAGGGATGGGGGTGGGGGTGCTGGAGGCAGGTGCTTGCGCTCGCGCAGGAGTTGGAGCTGGACGTGCTGAACCTCCAGTACCAGGCGGCCGCCTACCGCATGCACCCGGCGGTCAACTTTGTGCGCCGGCGTCACGGTCATCTGCCGGTCGTGGTGACGTTCCACGACCTGAAGGTGCCCTACCTGTTCCCCAAGGCCGGGCCGTTGCGATGGCACGTGGTGCGGATGTTGGCCCGGCGGGCCGACGGGGTGATCGTCACCAACCGCGAGGATTACGTCCGGCTGGAGGGAGAGATCCCCGCTGCACGGCTGAGCCTGATCCCTATCGGCAGCAACATCCCCCCTATCCCGCCGCCGGGGTACGACCGGGACGCCGAGCGGGCGTGCTGGGGAATCGGCGCGGACGATCTCCTGCTGGGCTACTTTGGCTTCCTGAACGAGAGCAAGGGGGGGGAGGAATTGATGCGGGCGCTGGCGATCCTGCGGGATCGTGGCGTGCCAGCGCACCTGCTGATGGTCGGTGGGCGGCTGGGCAGTTCCGATCCCGCCAACCGGGCCTACGCCGAACGGGTGGATGGGTTGATCAAGGAGCTGGGCCTGGAGGAGCGCGTCCACTGGACCGAATATACGCGCCCAGCACAGGTCACGGCGGGGCTCCTGGCGACGGACGTGTGCGTGCTGCCATATCGGGACGGGGTCTCCTTCCGGCGCGGGACGCTGCACGCCTGCCTGGCGCACGGTCGGGCGCTGGTGACCACCCGTCCGGCGGTGCCGTTGCCCGAGGTGCGGGACGGAGAGAACATGCTGTTGGTCCAGCCAGGGGATCCGCGCGGGCTGGCAGACGCGGTGACCCGGCTGAGCGCCCACGCCGAAGGCTCGCCAGAGTCTGACCCCGCCGACGTCGCGGCGCTGCGGGCGCGGCTGGAGGCGGGGGCGGCGGTGTTGGCGGCGGAGTTCACGTGGGAGCGGATCGCCCGCCAGACGGCGGCGTTCTTCAGGAGGCTGTAGCGTGGGACATCGTGCCGAGCGGGCCATCCTGGCCGCCATCCTGACCCTCTCTACGGCGCTGGGCGTGATCTACAGCGTCGTCGTTCCGCCCTTTGAGGCATCCGACGAAAAGTGGCACTATCCCATGGTCAAGTACGTCGCCGACAACTGGGCGTTGCCGGTGCAGGTGCCTGGCGTTGAGACGCCCTGGCGGCAGGAGGGCAGCCAGCCGCCGCTTTACTACGCGTTGGCGGCCGCGTCCACGTTCTGGATCGATCCGTCGGATATGGAGCTGGTGCGCCACCTCAACCCCCACGTCGACCCCGGTGCCACCCCGGACGGGAACGTCAACCTGGCGGTTCACCATCCGGCGCGAGAGTCCTTCCCCTGGCGCGGGACGGTGCTGGCGGTCCACTTGGTGCGCCTGCTCTCCGTCTTGATGGGGACGGCGGCGGTAGCGCTGACCTACCTGGTCGTGCGCCAGGTCGTGCCCGATGAACCGGCGCTGGCGCTGGGCGCGGCGGCCATCCACGCCTTCACGCCCATGGTCGTGTTTATCGCTGGTTCGGTCAACAACGACAACCTGGTCGTGCCGTTGTCCAGCCTGGCACTGT
>DATKTN010000096.1:0-3320 GCA_035531135.1 Anaerolineae bacterium | reverse complement strand
CTCGCCTTCGCCGTCCCCCGCGCCATCAGCAGCGCCATCGGAACCGCTGTCCTCAGCGCCTTTGACTGCCTTTATATCCGTTGTCCGCGTGTCGATTCCGGCCCCTCGTTGCACCGGTGCCACGCCCCAGACGTCCAGCTTGCGCAGAAACCGCACGTCCTGGCCGTCGAACTCGCCCTCGCTCCACTCCTCGATGTCGAACGTGTACGACCACTCTTGTATGGCCCCGATTTCTTTTACGGTCTTATAGTGCTCCAATCCGCTCTGAGTATCCAGGAAGAAACGACCATCAATGATCGCCTTGTCCCCCTGCTCGTGGATGATACCCTTGCCAGCCGGCAACACGCCGTAACTATGATTCCACGCCTCGATCAATGTCTCCTGCCCGTCCTGGAACGCGCCGGGCACGGTCACATCCTGATCGTAGTCGATCACGTTCAACGTCGCGAACTCGGCCCGAAACTCGCCCGTCTCGTCCGCGTCTTTCCTGAACTTGATCTGACCCTTGTACACTTTTTGCGCCATTTCTCTACCTCCCAAACTCTTGGCTCCCTCTGGCAGTGGCCATGCCACCGCATCTATGTCAGTCTGATCGAACCATTCATCTATGTATCGATGCCACTCCTGTGGTCTGCCATCCGCATCGCATCGGTTGTGCGCGGCGTCCCGGTCAACCGTTAACAGAATGACTTCAGCGCCAAAACGTTCCTTTAGTGATTGTAATTCGCTGGTTCGTCGCGTCGCTGTTACGACGTACGCGGCCTGCTGTATATTTGCTTCCAATTCTCGAAAGACTGCATCGCGCGCTGCAAATACATACTTCTTAATTGCAGGGTCATGTTGGTACAATCTCTGCCCAGATAACGCGACATGCATCAAATCATAGTCGTAGACCAATTCACTGGGATGTAGATGGTCACGAACAAACGTACTCTTACCGCTACAGGGCGCACCAGCTACAATCCAACGAGCCATAACTTACCTTTTCCCCCGAAGAATCTCTCTGATCTTATTTAGATTTTCCAATAGCGCCGGTCTCATGAATGGCCGTGCAGCCATTTTCTGTGTACCAAATTCTAAGAACCGAGCGATATAAGTCCTCTGAAAACCGTGTCTGACTCCGACTAGACCAGTAATACTTCCATCGGATTCCTCTACTATCTCGTAGTCAATAGATTCCCTAAGCCGCCCAGTTGCTTTAGGGGCACAGCGCTTCATATCCTCCATCACGAGCTCACAGGCCATTCCCATATTTTCTATAGTTGCTCCCTTAACTTCAGCAATCACACCTTCGGCATTCCATGCAGTCCATATCACATTTTTCTTTGCCATTTTTTCACTTCCCGAACTCTACCGAACACTGGCAATTGGCGTTATTCTCTGCCCCGCCAGCCGGGTCACCTGGCCAACGCATCCCGTTACTAAACCGATCGCGAATCCCCACCTTCTCCCCTGCCATCGCCAGGTGCTCAGCGCGCGGATTGCTCGAATTCACGCGCCACGTCTTCGTCGCCAGCCCTCCGGCCTGCGCTGCCTCGACCGCCCCGAAATTGGCCGCCGTCGTGATGCCCGACTCCGCCTGACGTCGCACCCAAACGCTGATCGCCGTCAGGAAAAGCTCCTTGACCGCCTCGCGTGGCTCCGGGGCCCGGAGGGCCTCCGTCAGTTGGTCGCGTGTCTGGCCGTTGATGTAGGCCGCCTCGACCCGGCTGTGCTCCTGGAGCCAGGGCAGCATGCGCTCCTCCGAAAGCTCGATTTCCAACCTGGTGGCGAACTCGCTCGCCCAGGCCCCCGCCGTCAGCACGTTAAGGCGGAATAAATCCTCATACAGCTCCCGGTCCCACCGCTCCTCGTCCCACCACACCCCGCCGATGTCGGCCTTGCCATCCCCCACGGCCTGTGTTTCCGGGAGCCGGCTCATGATCGCGGCCTCCTGCCGGCGATAATGCCGCGTCAACACCTCGACCCACTTCCGCTCGTGCTGCGCCCGCAACTCCGGCTGGTGCGTATCCAGCCCACGCGCCTTTTGCTCCCCGGGCCCCAACGCCTTTGGTGCGCTGTCCTGCGGGCTCGCCTGGCCGCCAATGATAACGTTCAGCGGTGTCACCAACCGCTCCGCATCCCCACCCAGCGCCGGGAGATTCAACCGCGCCCTGGCCTCGTCCGCCGTCATCCACGGCCTGCCCACCGCCGCCTGGAGCGCGGTCACCTGGTCCTCGAACGCCCCGGCCAGCTTCTCGGCGATGTTGAACTCGCAGTACACGCCCTGCGTGTCCCCCAGCTCCGGGAGCAACTGGAGCTCGATGTCCTGTTCGATCATGGCCAGCCAGGGACCGAGGCTGTCCTGGTATAAGTTCTTGTGCTGCTCCTTGATGTTGGAGAACGTCGCGTGGTCGAGGATGCCCACCATGGGGAGGGGAATGTGGTACGCCCGCGCGCATTCTTCCCTGGTCAGTTTCCGCCCGGCCAGGTACTCGCTCTCCTGCGGATTGAACGACCCTGGCCGCCAGGTCATACCCTCCTCCAGGATCGCCGTCTTACCGGAATTGTCCCCGCCGGCATACAGCGCCTCAAACTCCGCCTTGAAGCGCGCCCTGGCCGGGTCGCTCCACTCCGGCGCTGCCGCTGGCCGCTCGATGACCCCGCCCATCCGTGCCGCGTTCTGCCAGAAATGCTCGCGGTAGTCCCCCGCCGCGTGCTCCTCCGCCAGCACCCGCCGCAACGTCTCCAGCGGCGACAAACCCGTGATGGGATTCTCCGGGTTGTACCCTCGGAGGTGGACGATCTCGTCCAACGCCACTGGAGTCCGCTTGCCCCCCACGGTTACCTCATATCGCGTGGGAATGAGACCACCGTAAATCGTCATATACGGAGGCGGCACCCGCAACAGCCCCAGCGTGCCCCCGTCCGCCCGTCGAATTTTCAGCCAGTAGGCATTGAAATACACGCCCAGGTCGCCCACGAGCGCCTCGATGAGGCGATACCTGGTCACCTTGTACTCGGGCGGCAAGGGCCTGGCCAACACCGTGGCCAGCGGGTGATCCGTCAATCGCTCCCGGTCCGTGTCCGATACGCGCCGGAACACGTGCAGCCCGAGTTGGGCGATATTCCGGGCCAGGAAATCCACGCACGTGCGGACATTCGGCTGCTGCCGGTACATGGTCGCGTAGTCGTAGGTGTACTGGTCGTACATCAGCAACGAGCCGTAGCTCGTCAGCGGCCACCACCCCGACGGCATATCCACCAGCGACGTGGTACTTTGCACGACTGGCATCAGCCCACCACCTGGATAAAGTTCACGTTATCGGCCGGAATCACCA
>DATKTN010000095.1:0-9130 GCA_035531135.1 Anaerolineae bacterium | reverse complement strand
GCAGTATGCCGTAAGAAGTGCCAGCGCCAGAGACGTACAGACCGCCGCCATATTGGTTAGCCCGGTTGTCCATGACGACGTCGTTGGTGAACGTGGCAGCGCTGTTGAACAGGTACAACCCGCCGCCTCTGCTGGCGTTGTTGGCGGCGAAGGTGTTGCCGCTGAACGTGGCGGTGGTGTGTTGCATTTTCAGACCACCGCCAGAGTAGCCAGCAGTGTTAGAAGTGACGGTGTTTCTACTGAACATGGGGGTGTCGGCGCCAGAGACGTACAGACCGCCGCCTTCGTAGCTGGCGGTGTTGGCGGCGATGGTGTTATCAATGAGCGTGACGTCGCTGTCGAACAGGTACAACCCACCGCCGAGCCTGGCGGTGTTGGCAGCGATGATGTTATCATTAAGCGTGACGTCGCTTGAAGATAGTAACAGCCCGCCGCCGTCCCCGTCAGCGTTGTTGTTGGTGATGGTGTTGTAGGAGATGGTGTCACGGACCGGCGTGGAGAAATCGCGACCGTACAGGCACAGCCCGCCTCCTTCTTCGGCGGCGGTGTTGGAGGCGATAGTGTTGGCGCTGAGCATAATAATAGCGGAGCCACCGTCTAGATACAGCCCGCCGCAGCTATAGGCGGTGTTGCTAAACACCTGGTTGTTGCTGATCCTGGCCGTAGCTTCTGTGACGTACACCCCACCGCCACCGTCCTCCCCCCACACTCCACCCAGCCCTGTCGCGTCGCCGCCAGTGATACGCAGCCCCTCAATGGTGCAGTTGGTGTTGCTGCCGGTGATGTATAACACCCGCCCCTGCCCCTGGGCATTCAAGACTGTGGGGTTGGCATCGGGATTGGGGGTGTTCCAGTTGGCGGTCGTGTAGCCGCCGCGGATGGTGACGCTCTTGGTGATGGCCACCATCTGGGTAGCAGTAAAAGTGGTCGTGTTGAGACTGGGGACGTTCCGCACGCCGGTGTAGGTGCCAGCCGCCACCTTGATGACGTCGCCGTCGTTGGCCGCGTCGACGGCGGCCTGCACCGAGGAATAGGCACAGCCGCTGGGGCAGACGTGCAGCTCGGCGGCGGGCGCTCCGGCCTCGCTCAGCGCCAAGCCGGCGTCGGCCGCGGCCTGCGCCGGCGCCGAAAGGCTCCCAGCCAGCAGGGCCAGCCCGCCCAGCGCCAGCAGCGAGGCGGTCAGGACGAAAAAGATTGGTCTGCGTGTCATTGTACTCTCCTTGTATGGTCCAGTTTCGTACGTTCCGATTGGGGGCGTTGGCCCCCCAACTTGCCGAGGGAGATCCCTGGTCACCCGGGGTAAAGCCGTGAGGCGGCCAGCGCCAGTTCGCATCGTGCGGGACTGGCCAAAGCGCATCACATAGGCCGTCAGCAGTTCGATGAAAGATTTCGTCGGCACCTCCTTGTACAGTCTGACAAGGTCATATTTCGTTCAAGTCGGCGATTGATCGCCGGATGCTAAAGTATCCCCCATTATACCACACAACACTTACCAGAAACTTAACTGGCAGCTTTTTTGCAGAAAGCTGCCAGCCCAATATAGCACAACAGCGGCGGGGACCGAAATCCCCGCCGCTGCGGATGGGCAAACAGCCAGGTGCTTGATGGGTCGATCGTGTGTTTACGCGTCCGTGGTCATCCCCCCGGAGCGAGCCACGCGCCTACCGCGGCCGCTCCGCCAGCGTCACCCGGACGTTCTGCTCCACCCCGTCCCGGAAGATCGTCACCTCGACGGTATCCCCCACCTGCGTCCGGGTCTCCAGGTAGACGGTAAGTTCTTGTAGATCATCCACGGCCTGGCCGTTGATGGCGGTGACGATGTCCCCGCCCAACGGGAGCTGGACGTTGCCCAGTTGCACGATGCGGTCACCGCCCCGGATGCCCGCCCGGTCGGCAGGTCCGCCGGGTATGACCTCGATCATCAGCAGCCCTTCGTCCACCGGCACGTCCATCCCGGCCTCGCGAAAGGCCTGCGCCCGCTCCGGCGTCAGGCCGAGCGGCTGCACGCCCAGCCAGGGGTGCGCGTAGCGGCCCTGGGCGATCAACTGCGGCACCACCCGCTTCACCGTGTTCACCGGCACGGCAAAGCCGATGCCGGCCGAGGCACGGCTGGGGCTGATGATCTGCGAGTTCACCCCGATGACGCGCCCCTCCAGGTCCAGCAGCGGCCCGCCCGAGTTCCCGGGGTTGATCGCCGCGTCGGTCTGGATGGCCTCGCCGATGAAGCGGCCGTCCGGGCTCTCGATGACCCGGCCCAGCGAGCTGATCACGCCCACCGTCAGCGTGCGCTCCAGTCCAAAGGGGTTGCCGATAGCGACGACGAACTCGCCCACGCGCAGGCCGTCCGAATCGCCCAGCGCGACCGGTTGCGGCAGGTTCTCGACGTCGATGCGGACCACCGCCAGGTCGTTGGAGGGGTCCACGCCGACGATCTCGGCCGGGTAGACCTCCCCGTCGGCCAGCGTCACCGACAGTTCCTCCGCGTTCTCCACCACGTGATAGTTGGTGACGATGTGTCCCTCCGCGTCGTAGACGAAGCCGGAGCCGGTGCCCCCTTCCTGGGGAACGGGCCGCATGAAAAAGTCGTAGGCGATGACGACCGTGCTGATGTTGACGACGGCCGGGGCGGCCGATTCGTAGACCGCCACGACCTGGCCCTCCAGCGCGTTGGCCGGCTCCTCGGTCAGCGCGGGCACCTGGGGCGGAGCCGTCGTCGGCGTGGCAGGCACCGGCGTCGGGGTAGGCGCCGGCAGTGCAGTGGGCTGCAAGAGCACCTCGCTCGGCAGACCGCAGCCCAACGTCGCGCCGGCCAGCGCCGCAATCGCGACCAAAATAACGACCCATGGTTTTTTCATCATCCCACCTCACTCAACATAATCTCTAGGAACCGGTTCGTAGTCGGCGCTTCAGCGCCTCTTCCTCTGCACGCCGGTACGCAGACGCGCTGAAGCGCGCACTACGAACGGCTCTCAGCCATACCTCCGGTTCGTAGTCGGCGCTTCAGCGCCTCTTCCTCTGCACGTCGGTGCGCACACGCGCTGAAGCGCGCACTACGAACGGGTCTCAGCCACACCTCCGGTTCGTAGTCGGCGCTTCAGCGCCTCCCCATCCGCACGCCGGGTGCAGACGCGCTGAAGCGCGCACTACGAACACATTCCCTCTAGCCTTCGCAATCCGGTTCGTAGTCGGCGCTTCAGCGCCTCTGCATCTGCACACCGGTGCGCAGACGCGCTGAAGCGCGCACTACGAACGGTTCTCAGCCACGCCTCCGGTTCGTAGTCGGCGCTTCAGCGCCTCTTCCTCTGCACATCGGTGCGCAGGCGCGCTGAAGCGCGCACTACGAACGGTCCTCAGCCGCGCCTCCGGTTCGTAGTCGGCGCTTCAGCGCCTCCCCATCTGCACGCCGGTGCACAGGCGCGCTGAAGCACGCACTACGAACGGGTCTCAGCCACGCCTCCGGTTCGTAGTCGGCGCTTCAGCGCCTCTTCCTCTGCACGCCGGTGCGCAGGCGCGCTGAAGCGCGCACTACGAACGGGTCTCCTCCCCTGTCTGCGAGGACCGCCGCAGTTCCTCGAACAACTCCCGCTGGCGTGGGCTGAGGTCCGCCGGCAACTGTACCTCGGCTTTGGCGTACAAATCGCCGTGCTGCTGTGGCTTTCGCAGGCGGGGCAGTCCTTTCCCCCGCAGACGGAACACGCGCCCGTTCTGCGTGCCGGCCGGGATCGAGAGCATCACAGGGCCGCCCAGCGTCGGCACCTGGGCCTGGCCGCCCAATACCGCCGTATACAGGTCCACCGGCACGGTCACGTGCAGGTCGTCGCCCCGGCGCTCGAACTGGGGGTCGGGTGACACCTTGACGCGCAGGAACAGGTCGCCCGTCGTTCCACCGGCCGCACCCGGCCCGCCCTCGCCCGCCATGCGGACGCGGGTGCCGGTGCGCGCCCCCGGCGGGATCTTGATCTCCAACTGGCGGCCGTCCTTCTGCAGGACGCGCGTGGCCCCCTGGTAAACCTCCCGCAGGCCGATCTCGACCTCCTGCTCATAGTCCTGCCCGCGCTGCGGGCGCACGCGATATTCGTAGCCCCCCGGCGCAGCCCCGCCCCCCATCCCGCCAAAAATCTGGCTGAAAAAGTCAGAGAACGGGCTGGCCCCACCAAAGAGATCCCCCAGGTCCTCCGGCGTGCCGTAGCGGACGTGGACGCCCTGTCCGCCTCCGGGACCACCCGCGCCCCAACGGCTCCAATCAAAGTCGCCAGGTCGGCCACCGGTCTGCTGCCAGCGAGACCACTCGGACCCCAACCGGTCGTACTTGCCCCGCTTCTCCGCGTCGGAGAGCACCTCGTAGGCCTCGTTGATCTCCTTGAAGTGCTCCTCGGCGCTCTTGTCGCCTGGGTTGACGTCGGGATGGTACTGGCGGGCGAGACGGCGAAAGGCCCGCTTGATCTCTTTTTCGTCGGCGTCCCGGCTGACGCCGAGCGTTTGGTAATAGTCTTTGTATTCCATCGGCTTAATGCGTAATGCGTAATGCGTGATACGTAAGGAATTCAGGCGGCGACGATGACGCGGGCGGGGCGCAGGAGGCGGTCGCCCAGGCGATAGCCCGCCTCGACCACCTTGACCACCGTGTCCGGCTCCGCCCCCGCGTGCACGTGGGGCACGGTGCCGACCGCTTCGTGCCAGGCCGGATCGAAGGGCTGCCCTGTGGCCTCGATCGGCTCTGCCCCCTCCTGGTCCAGGAGCTGCATCAGCGACCGGTACGTCAGGTCGACCCCCTGCCGGAGGTCGTCGGCGTCCGCGCCGTCCGCATGCAGCGCCCGCTCCAAGTCGTCGGCCACGCGCAGGAAGGCGCGCAACAACCGCTCACGGTCGGCGAGGATGCGCTCCTCGGCCAGCCGCTGTTGCCGCTTGCGAAAGTTCTCGATCTCGGCCTGCAGGCGCAGCGCCCGGTCGCGCCACAGGTCAAGGGTCTCCTCTTCCTCGACGACCTGGCTCTCGCGCTCGGGGTCCTGGCCGCGTGCGTTCTGCGTGTTGTGTGTGACGTGTTGCGTGTTGCGTGTTGCGTGTTCCGTGTCTGGCTCAGACCGAGGCGATCCAGATTCTATCTCTGGGCGCGCGGGCTCTGCCTCTGGGCGCGCGGGGGCCGCGACCGTTGGCTCGTCTGCGATGGATGGCTGCCTGGGAGCGCCCGGCGGCCTGACGCGGATCGGCACTCTTACTCTTTTGTACATATTCTACCCTATCGTCAGTGTTTTTTCAATCTCTCCCCTTCCCCGGTCTCGCAAGGGGAAGGGGAGAGATGCATAGGAGGGGATCAGAGGGTCTCCTGGCTTACACCTCGTGGAACTCGCCCTCGACGACTTCTTCCTCGCCCCGGTCGTTCCCAGGTGCTGGCCCGGTACCCGGTCCACCGCCGAACCCGGTCGGCCCGGCCTGCGGTCCACTCCCTGCCTGTTGCTGCGCGTACATGGCCTGCCCGACGGCCTGGCTGGCCTGCTGCAACTGGTCGATCAGTTGCCGGATGCGAGCCGCGTCGTCGCCTTCCTTCGCCTGCTTCAGGTCACCGATGATCTGCTCGATGCGCCCGCGATCGGAGGCGGACACCTTGTCGCCCAGGTCGCGCAGCGTCTTCTCCATCTGGTAGATCAATGCGTCGGCGCTGTTGCGGGCCTCCACCAGTTCCTTGCGCCGCCGGTCCTCCCCCTCGTGCCGCTTGGCCTCCTGCACCAACTGCTCCACCTCGTCGTCACTCAGGTTCGTGGTGGCGGTGATCGTGATCTGTTGCTCCTTGCCGGTGGCCTTGTCCTTGGCCGAGACGTTCAGGATGCCGTTGGCGTCGATGTCGAACGTCACCTCGACCTGCGGGATGCCCCGGGGCGCGGGTGGGATGCCATCCAGGTTGAACATCCCCAGCCGGTTGTTGTCGACCGCCATCGGCCGCTCCCCCTGCAGGACGTGGATCGTCACCGCGCTCTGGCCATCCTCGGCGGTGGAAAAGGTCTCACTCTTGCGCACCGGGATAGTCGTGTTGCGCTCGATCAGCGGCGTCATCACCCCGCCCAGCGTCTCCACGCCCAGCGTCAGCGGCGTCACGTCCAGGAGCAGCATGTCCTTCACCTCGCCGCCCAGGACGCCCGCCTGGATGGCCGCGCCGACGCCGACCACCTCGTCGGGGTTGACCCCCTTGTGGGGCTCCTTGCCGCCGGTCAAATCGCGCACCAGGTTCTGGATCATCGGCATGCGCGTCGCGCCACCGACGAGCACCACCTCGTCCAGGTCGTTGACACTCAGCTTGGCGTCCTTGAGCGCCTGCTCGAAGGGCACGCGGCAGCGTTCAACCAGGTCGTCGGTCAGTTGATCCAGCTTGGCCCGCGTCAGCTTGATCTGCAGGTGCTTGGGGCCACTGGCGTCGGCCGTGATGAACGGCAGGTTGATCTCTGTCTCCAGAACGGTCGAAAGCTCGATCTTGGCCTTCTCGGCCGCCTCCTTGAGCCGCTGCAACGCCTGGCGGTCGCCTCGCAGGTCAATCCCCTGCTCTTTCTTGAACTCGTCGGCGACATAGTCCAGGACGCGCTGGTCCCAGTCGTCGCCGCCCAGGAACGTATCGCCGCTGGTCGACTGCACCTCGACGACGCCCCCACCCACGTCCAGGATCGAGACGTCGAACGTGCCACCGCCCAGGTCAAAGACCAGGATGGTCTCGTCCGTCTTCTTGTCCAGGCCATAGGCCAGGCTGGACGCGGTCGGCTCGTTGATGATGCGCAGCACTTCCAGGCCGGCGATCTGCCCGGCGTCCTTCGTCGCCTGGCGCTGGCTGTCGTTAAAGTAGGCCGGCACGGTGATGACTGCCTGCGTGATCGGCTCGCCCAGGTAGGACTCGGCGTCCTCCTTGATCTTGCGCAGGATCATGGCCGAGATCTCTTGCGGCGTGTACTCCTTGCCGGTCTGTGGGATAAGGACCCGCGCGTCGCCCGCCGACCCCCGCACGACCTTGTACGGCAGAATCTGGCGCGCTTTGTCGACCTCGGGGTCGTCGTACCGGCGGCCCATCAGCCGCTTGATCGAGAAGATGGTGTTCTCCGGGTTGATGACGGCCTGCCGCCGGGCGGTCTGGCCCACCAGCCGCTCACCGTTCTTGTTAAAGGCCACGACCGACGGGACCAACCGTCCACCCTCGGCGCTGGGGATGACGGTGGGCTCACCGCCCTCCATCACAGCGACGACCGAGTTGGTCGTACCCAAGTCGATTCCAATGATCTTACCCATCTGATTCCTCCTGTTGCATATTCATCAATGCGTTAAACTAGGTTTGGCCGTTATGGCCGTGAAACGTGAAACGTGATACGTGATACGTAATACGTAATGCGTAATGCGTGACATCGGTACTCGAGCTGTCTTTTGGCCTCACGTCGTGCATTCCACATTTCACCCTTAGCGATTCGACTGTGAGTATACTCCATGTGTATCAGAAATAGATAAGAAGATTATCAGCGTTTCGTTAGATTATGCTCAAAATCCGCTTCCTTGACGAAATCTCTGCTTCAGCGTACACTACGACCCTATCCTCGCGCCACCCTGCCCGGAGGGTGGCCTTCGTCGCTCAAAGGAAGGCTATGACGGCCAGTGAATTCGCCATCATCCAGGACTGGCGACCGGACCGGCGCGGGCCGGTGCGCTGGATCCTGTCGCACACGCTCCGGCACAAGCTGCTCGTCCTCGGCGTGTTCGTCGGGGCGTTTGGCAACGCGGCGCTGGCGGCGGCGATGCCCGTCCTCATCGGCCGGGCTTTCGACGCGGTGGCGGCGACGCCTCCCCGCCTGCCAGGGCTGGCGACGGCGGCCGGGCTGGTGGCCGTGTCGCAGTTGGTGCGAGGTGTCATACTCCAACTGGCGCGCAACTTTAGCGCCGAGGCCATCGGCCAAAAGCTCGAGCGAGACATCCGCGCCGAGCTGTATGCCAGCCTCATCGGCAAGAGCACCTCGTTCCACGACACGCAACCCACCGGCGATTTGATGGCCCGCGCCACCAACGACGTGCGCGAGATCAACCTGATGTTCAACCCGGGCCTCAACCTGGTCATCGGGTCGGCCAACTTTTTGCTCATGCCGATCATCGTCGCGCCCACGATCCATCCCCAGCTCATCCTCCCGCCGCTGGCCTACCTGACGGCCTACTTTTTCCTGGTGCAGAGCTACCTGCGGCAACTGCGCCCCGCGGCCGAGGGGGTGCGCCGTGAGTTCGGCAGGATGAACACCCGGCTGGCCGAGGCGATCGATGGCATCGAGACGGTGAAGGGGGCGGCCCAGGAGACGCACGAGATCGACCGCTTCGTGCGGGCGGTCGCCGGGTGGCGCGATGCCTACCTGGCCCAGGCGGACATCGAGGCCCGCTTCATCCCGCTGCTGTTGCTGGGGCTCTTGCACGCTGCGGGGTTCCTGCACAGCCTGTTGTTGTTCCGCGCCGGCGCGATCGAGCTGGGTGGCGTCGTTTCGTTCAACGGGCTGCTGCTGCTCTTTGGCTTCCCCACCTTTGCGGCGCAGTTCGCCTACTCCCGCGTCTCGTCGGGCGTGGCCAGCGCCCGCCGCATCCTGGAGTTGATCAACGCCCGGACCGAATTGGATCAGAACGTGGAGGGCTACGACGGGTCCATGCGGGGGGCGGTGGCCTTCGAGGACGTCTCCTTCTGCTACCAGGCCCCACACGAGCAGTGCCGTCTCGACCAGGACGGGGCGACGCTGGAGCACATCAGTTTCCGCGTCGAGCCGGGACAGACGGTGGCCATCGTCGGGCAGACCGGCTCGGGCAAGAGCACGATCGCCAAATTGCTCAACCGCACCTACGACGTCGATGGCGGGCACGTGCGGATCGACGGCGTGGACGTGCGCGACTGGAATCTGGCGGCACTGCGCCGCCAGATTTCGGTCATCGAGCAGGACATCTTTCTCTTCTCGCGCACCGTCGCCGAGAACATCGCGTTTGGCCACCCCAAAGCCACCCGCGAGGAGATCGAGGAGGCCGCGCGGGCGGCCCAGGCCCACGACTTTATCGCCGGTATCGGGGACGGCTACGGCACGGTCATCGGCGAGCGCGGCGTCACGCTGTCGGGCGGCCAGCGCCAGCGGTTGGCGCTGGC
>DATKTN010000094.1:0-2623 GCA_035531135.1 Anaerolineae bacterium | reverse complement strand
GCCCTCCCCGCGGCGGTCGCCGATCTCGCGGGTGATGACCAACTGCTGCTCGTAGTACTCGATGGCCCGGCGCACCTCGCTCAGGGCGGCGTAGGCCAGGCCCAGGTTGCCAAGGGCGTTCCCCTCCCCGCGCTGATCTCCGATCTCGCGGGTGACGACCAACTGCTGCTCGTAGCACTCGATGGCCCGGCGCACCTCCCCCAGGGCGGCGTAGGCCATGCCCAGGTTGCCCAGGTCGGCGCCCTCCCCGCGGCGGTTGCCGATCTCGCGATCGATCTCCAGCGCCTGCTCGTAGTACTCGATGGCCCGCCGCACCTCGCCCAGGTCGGCGTAGGCGTTCCCCAGGTTGCCCAAGATGCTGCCCTCGCCGAGACGGTCGCCGATCTGGCAGGCGATTTCCAGCGCCTGCTCGTCGTACTCGATAGCCTGCCGCATCTCCCCCAGGGCGGCGTAGGCCAGGCCCAGGTTGCCCAAGATGCCGCCCTCGGCGCATCGGTCGCCGGTCTGGCGAGCGATCTCCAGCGCCTGCTCGAAAAGTTCCGCCGCCCGGCGCATCTTGCCCAGATCGGCGTAGTCCAGGCCCAGGCGGCTCAGGTCGATGAACTCGGAACAGCGATCTCCCAGCCGGTCGATGCTGGATTGCACCACATCGTGAAGCAGGATATGCCCCCGCAGGAGCAGCCACGGGGCCAGCGGGTAGGGGGTTTTGCCGGGGAAGTCCCGGGGCCAGCAGACGGCGGGGTCGCCGTCGCGGGCCTGCATCCGGGCGAACGCCGCCTCCAGGTGCGGCCATGCGGCGCCGAACCGGCGCAGCGCCTCCAGCACGTGCTCTCCGCCCTGTTTATACAAATCGCCAGCCTGGTCGCCCACCTCCAGGTAGTGTCTGGCGTGGCGCAGGGCCGCCCGTCCTAGCCGCTCCCCCTCCGCCGCGGCGTCCGGCCCGGCCCCGCCGTGGGCGAAGACGTCGCGCGCCACCGGGCGCATCAGGTCGTGCAGGCGGTAGACCTGCCCCTTGGCGTCGTAGAGCAGCAGGCTGCGGACCGCGAACTCGCTCAGCCGGTCGCGCGCCTCCGCTTCCCCCACCTCCCACACCGCCGCCGCCGCTGCCCGGTCGAAGGGGGCCGGGAAGACGGACAGCATCTGCCACGCCGCCGCCAGCTCCGCCCGTTCCCGCACGAGCTGGTCCGCGCTCATCCTGAGCGCCGCCCGCACGTCCAGGTCCTCGAGCACCAGCCGCGCCAGCCGGTCGCGCTCACCGGCCAACGCCTGGGTGTACTCGGCGGGGGTCCAGTCGGCGTGCACTTTCAAAAAGCTCCCCGCCACCCGCAGCGCCAGCGGCAGCCGCCCGCACAACTGTGCGATCCCGTCCAGCTCCTCCTCCGTGGCCCGCTCCGCGCCCAGGATCTCCCGCAGCAGCGCGCGGGCCTCCTCCTCCGAGAGCAGGTCCAGGTTGAAGGACCTCATCCCCGAGAGCGTGATTGAGCGGCGGGAGGTGACGATCAGGCCGCAGGGCGCGGGCGGCAGCAGCGGGCGCACCTGCGCACCCCCGGATGCGTCGTCGAGCAGGAGCAGCGCCCGGCGGCCGGAGAGGGTGGTGCGGTAGAGGGCGGCCAGCTCCGCCGGGTCGTCGGGCAGGCGCAGCTCGGGGCGGAAGGCGTGCACCACCCGCCGCATGGCCTCCTCCGGCGCAAGGGGCCGGCCGGTTGTGCCGGCGAGGTCGACGACGATCTGGGCGTCAGGGAAGCGACCGGCGACCCGGTGGGCCACGTGGACGGCCAGGGCGGTCTTGCCGATGCCGCCCATGCCGCCGATGGCGGAGATCGCGGCGGCGGTGGGCGCGGCGGGGCCGGCGGTCAGGTGGTCGAGG
The DNA here is from genome assembly GCA_035531135.1 of Anaerolineae bacterium. GTDB lineage: Bacteria > Chloroflexota > Anaerolineae > B4-G1 > B4-G1 > DATKTN01. The sequence goes on along the minus strand of DATKTN010000094.1, from coordinate 756 downwards.
AGCTGGCGCAGTTCGGCCTGGCGCCCGGTAAAGTCGGCCAGGTCGGCGGGGAGTTGGTGGAGGGGGGGGACGGACGGGGCGGGGAGTTGAAAGAACTCTTCCACGACGTCCGGGTGCCGCTTCACCATCTCGTCGAGCTCGGTGAGCGCCCAGAACTTGTGGGCCAAACCGTGCTCTTCACAGTAGTCGCCCACCTCTTCGCGGACTTTGGCGGACGCGGCACAGCTCACGACAAAGACCACGCCGGCGGGGCGCAAGTGACCCTTTTCTTGTGCCAGCTCCAGGTACTTGTCCACTTCCCGCTTGAGCGTACCGGCGTGAATCGAGCCGTACCGCTTGCACTGGAAGTACCAGAGTTCTTCTCCGTGTGAGGTGGGCTTGTAGGCGACCACGTCCCGCCCCTGTTCGCTGCCGGCCAGGCCCAGGTGCTCGGCCCGGTGAAAGCCCTCGCGCTGGACGAGCCAGAGGCAGAGGCGCTCAAAGTCGCGGGGGGAGAGTTGGTGGAAGGGGAGGGTGTGGGTGGTGGCGGTGATTGTGGGTTTGGGCGGGGTCACAGGCATACCTCCTCGGTGCTCACTCTTACGCGTCGCCCTCGACGGCGGGGCTGAGGTCCGCTTGTCGGCAAGTGCACGCAACCTCATGTAAGCTTCTGACAGTGAGGCTATGCTCCAAATCGCTCCTGCAATATCTCCAAAACTGTCGTGCTGTCAAAGCCACCCGTCTCAGTGGTGGTGATCAGGCGGTCGGCGAAGCCGT
>DATKTN010000093.1:0-2822 GCA_035531135.1 Anaerolineae bacterium | reverse complement strand
GCGCTCGAGCAGGTGCTGGTTCACGGGGAGGCCCTGGTGCTGGCCGACCTGGGCAGCGCCGTGATGGTGACCCAGATGGCGGTCGAGTTCCTCCCCCCGGAACAGCAGGGCCAGGTCCATCTGACGAGTGCCCCGCTGGTGGAGGGGGCCATTGCGGCAGTGGTGACCGCCGCTGGGGGGGGAGACCTGGAAGCGGTGCGCCGCGCAGCAGAACAGGCACTGGATATCCCAAAGATCCCCTCGGAGGAGCCTTTCGTCGAACCCGAAGCTCCGGTCGCACCCGAGGTAGCCGGTCCGGTCGAGAGCGTGGAAGTGCCGGTGCTCAACCCCACCGGCCTGCACGCCCGCCCGGCGGCTCTCTTCGTGCGCACGGCCATGCGTTTCCAGGCGGACATCACCGTGCAGAACGTGACCCACGGCCGTCCACCCGCCGATGCCAAGAGCATGATGGACGTGGCCAACCGGGGAACGGCGTGGCACGGGGAGCGGATTCGCATCGTGGCGCGGGGCGAGGATGCGGCCGAGGCGATCGCCACGCTGCGCCAGGTGGTCGAGAGCGGGTTTGGCGAGATGGAAGAAGCGGCCATGGCACCGAAGGTGCCCGCCATCCCAACGACGCCCGCCCCTGCCGGGCTGCCTGCCCGCATCGTCGCGGCCGTGGAAGAGGAAGAGGTGGAGGGACGGCTGCAGGGCATACCGGCATCCGAGGGAATCGTCGTGGCCCCGGCGTTCCTGTACCACCCTCCCGAGCTGCAGGTCGAGCATCGCGTGGTCACCGACGTCGACGCTGAGACAGCCCGGTTGCACGAGGCACTGCGCCAGGCGCGGGAGGAGCTCACCGACCTGCAGACGAAGGTGGCGGAGCGGGACGAGCACGTGGCGCGCATCTTTGAGTTCCAGCGCATGATGCTGGAGGATCAGATGCTCGTGAAGGCGATTGAAGGAGAGATCCACCGCGCTGCCTGCAACGCCGAGGCAGCGGTGGAGCAGGTCATGGCCGAATGGGTGGCCCGGTTCGAGGAGATGGACGACGTGTTGATGCGCCTGCGGGCGGCCGACGTGCGGGACGTGGGCGACCGGGTGGTGCGCATCCTCCTGGGTGTGCAGGAAGAACGCTCGCTCAGCACACTCCCCGAACCAGTGATCGTGGTAGCCCAGGACCTGACCCCCTCCGACACGGCGCGGTTGGACCGGGGGAAGGTGCAAGGGCTGTGCACGGCGACGGGCGGGGCGACCTCGCACGTCGCCATCCTGGCCCGGATGTGGAACATCCCGGCGGTGGTGGGACTGGGCGATCCGCTATTGCAGGTGCCGGACGGGGCGCTCGTGGCGCTGGACGGAGAGGCGGGGACGGTGGAGGTCGAGCCATCGCCGGAGGCCGTGCAGGCCTATCACGAACGACAGGCCAGGCGCGCCGCACTGCAGGCCGCGGCGTTGCGCCAGACCGGAGAGCCGGCCCGCACGCAGGATGGCCAGCAGGTCGAGGTCGTGGCCAACGTCGGCGACGTGGCGTCGGCACGGGAGGCGCTCGAGCAGGGGGCGGAGGGGATCGGCCTGCTCCGCACCGAGTTCCTGTACCTGGACCGAACCACGCTTCCGGACGAGAGAGAACAGGTGAACGTGTACCAGGCGATCGCCGAAGTCATGGGCCAGCGGCCGGTCATCGTCCGCACGATGGACGTGGGAGCCGACAAACCCCTTCCCGCCATCCCCCGCCCGGAAGAGGCCAACCCTGCGCTGGGGATGCGCGCTATCCGCCTCGCGCGGCGATATCCGGATCTGCTGCTCGTCCAGTTGCGGGCGATCCTGCAGGCCGGAGCAGGGCATAACCTGAAGGTGATGTTCCCGATGGTCGTCACGCTGGACGAGGTCCGCTGGGCAAAGGGCCTGCTGCACCAGGCGCGCGAGGAACTGGCGGCAGAGGGGACACAGCACGCCCGGGAGATCGAGACGGGGATCATGGTCGAGACCCCGGCGGCAGCCGTGATGGCCGACGTCCTGGCGAAAGAGGTGGACTTTTTCAGCATCGGGAGCAACGACCTGACCCAGTACACGCTGGCCTCGGACCGGGTCAACGAACAACTGGGGGATCTGTATCGCCCGTTGGACCCGGCCGTGCTGCGCCTGATCGCCCAGGTGATTCACGCGGCGCACGCGGCCGGAAAGTGGGTGGGACTGTGTGGGGAACTGGCCGGGCAGCGATTGGCCATCCCGGTATTGCTGGGTCTGGGGCTGGACGAGTTCAGCATGACGCCAAGTGCCATCCCGGTGGCCAAGCAACTGATCCGCTCGCTGAGCGTGGCCGAGGCCCGGCAGATCGCGGATCACGCGCTCTCGCTTTCGACGGCCTCAGAGGTCACAGGCTACCTCAGCTCCGTGCTGGAAGGCCTGGCATAGTCGCCCTCGGACCCGAACAAGACTTCGGCGAGGGCTTAAGCTGGGAGCTTGGACTGAGTTCAGCCAAAGTCCTCAGACGAAGCCCTCAGTTGCTCCCCCACAGCTCGCAGGCCTCGAGACGAGGCCTCGTCTCGAGGGCATCTCAGTTGAGAACGCCCCGTTCTGCCCCACCCTCACCCCTGCTGACAGACGCGCTCTCGAACAGAAGCATATCGTAGTGTAGAAAGGAAGGGTAGAGATGAAAAAGGATACGCTGAGACAAGTAGTCAACGTACTGGCCGTGCTGGTGACGATCGCCATCAACGGGCTGGCGAACGCGCTCCCGCTCAACGGGCAGACCACCGGCGAGATCTCGGACCGGTTCCAGGTCTACTTTGTGCCGGCCGGCTACGTCTTCTCCATCTGGGGGCTCATTTACCTGGCGC
>DATKTN010000092.1:0-2798 GCA_035531135.1 Anaerolineae bacterium | reverse complement strand
CGAAGCCGACCTGGGGTATGTCCTGAGGGATGACCATGGCGTGCATCACGTGGGCCTGGTCGAGGGCGTCAATCAGGCGGGTGAAATCGGCCAGGTCCTGCAGGGTAGCTGAACGGCGCTGGCCATCCAGGTCGAGCACGTAGAGCGCCGACGAGCCGGCCAGGGTGTAGACGTCGTCGAGCGTGACGCGCACGTCGTGTTCGGGCCGCTTGCCGTAGAGCGTGAAGGTGCTGGGGGCTGCCTGCAGGGCGCGGTTCAGCACGTGCTCCGGAATCTGCACGATGTGCGTGTCAAAATTCACGCGGCAGCCCGCGTCGGCGTAAACCTCCAGGGCAGGCCGCCACTCGACCCGCACACCCACTTCCCACAGCACCTCCAGCACCGCCTGGTGCACGTCGTGGATCTGGTCATCGCTCAGGAATTTCAGCCACCGGCCTTTCAAAGATCGGAATGGCATATTCTACCTCCCAGTACCAACCCTCCCGCAGCCCTCACCCGCTCGCAGCCCCGTCCCGGGGCATCTCACTTCACCGCGCCGCTGACGAGGCCCCCACCCGCTCGCAGCCCCGTCCCGGGGCGTCTCACTTCACCGCGCCACTGACGAGGCCCCCATCCGCTCGCAGCCCCGTCCCGGGGCATCTCACTTCACCGCCTCACCTGACGAGACCCTCACCCGCTCCCAGCCCCGGGACGGGGCGTCTCACTTCACCGCCCCACCTGACGAGACCCTCACCCGCTCCCAGCCCCGTCCCGGGGCGTCTCACTTCACCGCGCCGCTGACGAGGCCCTCACCCGCTCGCAGCCCCGTCCCGGGGCATCTCACTTCACCGCGCCGCTGACGAGGCCCCGGATAAAGTACTTTTGTCCAAACAGGTACAGCACCACGATGGGGATCGTCGCGATCAATAGCCCGGCCATCGTCGCCGGGATGTCTACGTAATTGCGCGAGCGCAACGCGGCGATGCCCACCATGAGCGTCTTCAGTTCGTCTTTCTGCATGAACACCAGCGCGATCAGCAGTTCGTTCCACACCCACAGGGCATTGACCACCACCAGGGTGATCAGCGCCGGGGCCGAGAGCGGCATCATGATCTTCCAGAACACTCCCTGGTTCGAGCAGCCGTCCATGCGGGCCGCCTCCACGATCTCCTTGGGAATGGTCTGGAAAAAGTTGGTCATCAGGTAGATCGAAAAAGGCAGGAGCAAGCCGACGTAGATCAGGATCGTCCCCGGATACGTGTTGACCAGCCCCCAGCGCACCATCGAGACGAACAGCGGCACGACCATGACCACCGGCGGCACGACCATCAGCGAGAGGATCAGGTTGAACAAGGTGCGCTTGCCCGGAAAGTTCATGCGGGCGAAGGCATAGGCGGCCAGGCAGGCGATGACCAACGACACGGCCACTGCGCCCACGGTGAGGATGGTGCTGTTGGCAAAACGGATGAAGAACTTTTCTCCGGCAAAGGCGGTGACAAAGTTGCGCAGGAAGAAGGAATGCGGCAGGTCCCACTTGCTGGCCAGGTACTCCCCTTTGGTTTTGAAGGCCGAGACCACCATAAAGTAGACCGGAAAGAGGGACAGCAGGGTGGCGGCAGCCACCGTCAACTGGCGTATGCCGGCCCCCGCCCAGTGCCACAACCGCTTCGGCCCGTCCATCACAGCGCCTCCATCACGCCAGCGCGCTCCCGCAGGCGCAGTTCGAGGAAGATAAAGATGCCGGTCACCAGCAGCAACAAGACCGAGACGGCCGCCGCCAGGTTCATCTGGTTGTACCGGAAGCCCATCAGGTAGACGTACAGTTCGGTGACCATGGTCGCCTTGCCCGGCCCGCCAGACGTCATCACGTAGACGTAGTTAAAGACCCACGAGAGCATGGTGATGACAGACACGACGGCAAAGAACTCGATGACGGTCGCCAGTTGCGGCACGGTGATGTGCCACTGCAGCCGCCACCAGTTGGCCCCGTCAATCTTGGCGGCGTCGAACAGTTCCTCCTCTACCGACATCAGCCGGGCCAGGAACAGCACGACGCCAAAACCCACCTCTTTCCAGACGATGACGAACATGACGGTGGGCAGGGCCAGGCGGGTGCTGCCCAGCCAGTCCAACGCCAACCATCCCAGGCCGACCAGTTTCAGCAGGTCATTCAAGACCCCACTCAGTTGGAAGATGTAGGAAAAAATCAGGCCGACGACCGTGATCGGCAAAAGATAGGGCAGAAAGAGCGTGGTCCGGTACAGTTGCCAGCCGCGGATGCGCTCGAACAGAAAGATGGCCAGCACCAGCGCCACCACCACCATGATCGGGACGCACACCAGCAGGGTGAGGTTGTTGCGGACCGCCTGCAGGAAGACGTCGTCTCGGAATAGCGCCCGGTAGTTCGCCAGCCAGGCAAAGGAGTCGGTTCCGCCGGCCCTGCGCAGCAGGCTGAGGATGAGCAGGCGGATTATCGGATAGCCGAACACCAACCCCAACACGACGAAGGTGGGGGTCAGATACAGCCAGGGTTCGTATTTGCGGTGGCTCATAATGTCATTCCGAGCGAAGCGAGGAATCTCGATTAGCGAAGCGAAGAATCTCAATGAGACCCTTGCGAAGGTTGGCATGCGCAACCTTCGCAAGGGTGGCCGGGCTTACTTACTTGAGCCAGGCCTCGAAGTTCTTCACAGCGTCCGGGCTTTGCTCACGCCACTTGGTGATGACCTCTTCGGCCATCTGGGCCAGTTCCTCGGGCGACTTGTCGCCGGAGAAGAGCAACTGCGTCCCGGCAAAGTTGGCCTGCTCGTCCAGCATGC
>DATKTN010000091.1:0-2918 GCA_035531135.1 Anaerolineae bacterium | reverse complement strand
GGTGGGCCGGCGCACCAGGTCGAAGCCGGCGGCCCGCAGCGCCGGCAGGTCGACGTCGGCCACCGGCTGGGCCCGGCCCAGCGAGAGGCACGCGGGCTCCCAGGCGTAGAAGCGGAGCGTGGGCGGGACTGACCCCGCCGCGACCGCACGCAGGATCGCCTCGTCGACCGCCATGTGGGTCGCCCCATCGGCCGGGGCCGAGCGGAGCAAGCGCCAGGTGGCAACTGTATAGTCACTCACAGCCGCATCCCCCCGGCCAAACCCCGCTCACTCGTTTCCACCGGCCGGTTCATTCTAACGCCTATTCTAGCCAATATCTCATATTCCCTTGACACCATCTGGACAGAAACGTGTTAACATGAGCGATTGTGAGGTATAATTGTAACACCATCTATCGCAAGGAGCAATAATGCCCACGTGCGCTCACTGTGAGGCCAACGCCCTCTATCACGACCGCCACAGCAACGGCTACCTGTGCCTGGCCCACGCCCGGCTCGAGGTGACCGGGCCACGGGGAACAGGGCCACGGCCACCGCTTACCATCCGGCCTGCCACATCCGCCGACCGCCCGCGCATCGCGGAGATCGCGGATTATTTCTGGGGCGAGGTCGAGGTCGAGTGCTTTGACCACAGTTACAAAGTGGACGATCTGCCGGCCTACGTCGCCCGCGACGGGGAGGAGATCGTCGGCGTGGCCAGTTGCGCCCGCGAGGACGGGGGGAACACGGTCAATCTGGTGATGCTCAACGTCCTGCCCCGGTGGCAGGGCCGGGGCGCAGCGCGCGAGTTGATCGCAGCGGTAACCGACGTCGCGCGCGCCGAGGGAGCAGCGCGGGTCGTCGTCGCCACGACCAACGACGATCTGCTCGCGCTGGGGCTCTACCAACGGCTTGGATTCACGATCACGCAAGTGCTGGTGGGCAAGCTGCTGGAGCACCACGGCGGGGCTGAACCGGGCTTTGCCGGCATCCCCGTCCGGGACGAGGTCCGCCTCGAACTGCAGTTGTGAGCCAGACCTGACAGGTCTCAGACGGCTTTTGCTTGTCCCGGGTGCGTGTTTCAAGCAGACTCTCGGCTCCGACAGGGTTACTTGAAGACCTGTCAGGTCTTAGGGTTTGCGCGGATTTGCGCGTTACGGGCTTATGTGGTATAAATGGCTCCGGCGCCCCCGTAGCTCAGTTGGATAGAGCACCGGCCTCCGAAGCCGGTGGCCCGCGTTCGAGTCGCGGCGGGGGTACCTGGCGGTCCCAGAACATCGCAGATACGTCGAAGCACACGTCGAAGAAGCAACCATCGAAGCACACGTCGAACAAGCAGCCATCGAAGCCCCAGGCGTATGGGGAAGGAGACTGCCCAAAGCCGTCGGTGATACCATCACCGACGGCTTTGTTTTAGGCCTCGTCCGCCCGGCGATCCAGCGTCACGTCCCCCGCCAGGAGCCGGCGGAGCGCCCCATCAGGCGTGCGCAGCAGCAGGGCCCCATCCTCGTCCACCGACTCGGCCACGCCCGTGAGTACCCCCTCGGACGTGGTCACCACCACCGGCTGGCCCAACGTCGCCAGCCGGGCCTCCCACTCCCGGTGCGGGCTCGCGCCCGCCTGCAGCGCCTCGTACCGCCGCTCGACGCCATCCAGGAGGGCGACCAGCAGTGCACCCCGGTCCACCCGCCGCCCCACCTCGGCGAGGACGCTGGTCGCATCTGGGGCCAGCGTGGGCAATGCGTCCGGCTCGACGTTCACGTTTATGCCAATACCAACAATGACGTATTCCAAACACCAATTTTGGGATTTGGGATTTGGGATTTGGGATTTGACCTGCTCCCCTATCACCCCCGTCTCCGTCAACACCCCGGCCAACTTGCACCAGTTCCGAGATTTGAGATTTGAGATTTGAGATTTGACGACGAGGTCATTGGGCCACTTGACCGACACGCGCAGCCCGGCGACCTGCTCGACCGCGTCGGCGGCGGCCAGCGAGCAGAGCATGGTCAGGCGCTGGGCCTGGGCGGGGGGCAGGTGAGGGCGGAAGAGGATCGAGCACAGGAGGCAGGTGCCGGGAGGGGCCAGCCAGCGCCGCCCCATCCGCCCCCGGCCGGTCATCTGCTCGTCGGCCAGGACGACCGTGCCCTCCGGCGCGCCCTGCGCCGCCAGGTCCTTCGCCACGTCGTTGGTCGAGCCCGTGTGCGGGAGGTAGACCAGCTCGCGCCCGAAGGCGCGGGTGGTCAGTGTGGCCTGAATGCTGGAGGGATCGATCCGGTTCATAGGCGCTCTGCGTGAGCTTGTCCTTGCGGCGAGTCCCCTGCTCCAAAGGGCGATGCTGTTGCGATCGGACCGCCGACCGCCGTATTCTACCCTCTCACTCTCCCAGACGCAACTCCGACACGTCGCAGCATGCCGAGCGAAGGCCAAGCGCGGGCTGTCAACTTTGTGGTCCGGTTCCGCACCTGACGCAAAAAAGCACCCCAGGTTGCCCCAGGGCGCTGACTCCTGCCTCGCAGATGTCCCGGTATTCCCAAGTGATCGCTCAACCCCAGCGTCGCTACAGCAGCCGCCCCGGACCAACGCCAATCGCGGTTGCCAGGGAGACCCCATTCTCCAGCCTGGCACTTCCGATGGAGGCACTGCAGGCGGCAGCATCGCCACGCTGGCCGACTACGTGCCCCTCGACTTTGGAACATCATCGTCGGATTGCGCGATCGCAGAATGGCCCGCCGAGGGGCTGAACTACGTCGCCGGGGCGTTGGGTTCCAGCCACGAGCTTCAAGCAGTGAAGCGAACGGAGGGAGTTAATCGGCGGGAGGCTTTTTGGGCCCATGCGGTCAATGTCTTGAAACCGCTCTATGCACGGGGAGCCGGCTGTCAGGGTTGTCTCACCGGTGTGTCCTTGTCCAGCGTGTTGTTCGTCTCGTCCCACTCGGC
>DATKTN010000090.1:0-2114 GCA_035531135.1 Anaerolineae bacterium | reverse complement strand
CATCGGCCTGCAATACCGTCCTGAGTTTCTAACCATCGACGAACTGCGCGAGTGGGTACACTCACATCTCACCCTGACCGGCCTGTGGTCCATCGTCGGCATTGCCATCCTCGATTCCGTGTCCGAGTGGGAATACCTGGGCCGCATCGCCATCCCGGGCGAGGTCTACGCCCAACTGACCACGGATCCGCGTCTGCAGGTCGAGCCCATCTCGATGACTGGCTCGGTCGGCATACGTCTATCCGACATCGCCGATAAGAACAGCATCTCGATCATCAAGACCGCGGAAGATGGCTGCCTGTGGATCCAGGAACAGATCTTGAAGGCACACCCGCCCGACGATGACGACGAGGAACTCGAGGAGAATTGACGAATGATGCTTTCCCACCCGGGCCCCGCCGAGCCACAGACCTTCGCGCGCGATCATCACCTGCGTCGTCGCCTTGGATTTGCCGAGGCCACTTTCGAGCACAAGGCGAAACTGAATCTCAACTGGCTGGCCTGGCTGCTGAACGAGCACACCGACCCCGGATCCGTCATCCTCGACCCGCTGGCCGGCACCGGCTCCATCCTCCTCGCCGCGCTCAACCAGCATCCCACGCTCGCCGCCGACGTCGAGGCCTACTGGTCCCGGCTCCTAAACCGCAATGCGCTCCGGATCCGCAGCCGCCACCTCCTCGTCGCGCCGATCCTCACCGCCCGCTGGGACGCCGCCCGCCTGCCGCTGCCCGACGCCAGCCTCGACGCCATCGTCACCTCGCCCCCCTACTTTGACCTGTTCTCCAACTGGAACCGCAAACAGGCCAACTACATGGACGGCCGGCACATCGGGCCAAACGGGCTTTCGTACGGTGATCACCGCCAGCAGATCGGCAACATCCACATCTACGACGACTACCTGCGGGCGATGCGCACCGTCTACCTGGAATGCAGGCGGACCTTGCGCCCGGGTGGGAAACTCATTTTGATTCTCGGCAACAAAGTCCGCGAAGGGCGCGTCGTCCCGGTCACCCAGGACACTCAGGCCCTCGTCGTCGCCAACGGCTTCCACCTGCTGGCCGCTCACGACCGCAAGACCATCCCCAGCCGCTGGAGGCGCATCCACGGCCAGCAAAACGCCGGCTATCCCGTCATCACCGTCGAGACCGCCCTCGTCTTCCAAAAGCCGGATGGCCCACGGCCGAGGCCCAAGCGCTGCTTCGTCATCGAGGTGCCAAACGGCGCTTCGTCACCTGGTCGGACCCTATTCCACAAACAACTCGCCTACTGCATCCAGCGCCGGCCCGACCTACTCCTGGCCCTCGATTCCACCGGCCTGTTCCGCCCGGTCGACGTGGACGGCGTCATCTGGACCGGCGCCCATCCCGCCAAGGCCCGCGTCCGCCGCGAGTGGTGCTACGAGCTCGTGCGCGACGAGCTGGTCGCCAAATTCGGCTTGGGTGCCGGCGACCAGGTCGAGCTTCACGTCACCGACCGCTACGCCCGCTACCTGCAGCAGCGGCTAAACACCCTTGGGGCAGTGGCCATCATCCCCACCGCCCACTTGAATCTCGGCCAGAAACTGGCCTACTACACGGAGAGGATCAAATGAGCGGCAAACCGCTGTTGCTGGACCTCTTCTGTGGAGCCGGGGGTGCGGCGATGGGCTACCATCGCGCCGGTTTTGAGGTCGTCGGCGTGGATCACGAACCGCAACCGCATTATCCGTTCGAGTTTCATCAGGCTGATGCCCTGGAGTTCGTTGAGGAACATTCCGAACCCTACTCCGTGATACACGCCAGTCCGCCTTGCCAGAAGTACACGGGCATGCGCAGGATCACGCGCGCCAGATTTGGCCGGATACGCAAGCCCGACCCGCCCGATCTCATCGCCGTCACGAGGCGCGCCCTGATGGCAACCGGCAAGCCCTGGGTGATTGAGAACGTGCAGGGAAGTCCGTTGAACACCGCGATAATACTATGCGGAGCGTCGCTCGGGCTTGAGCATCTCGCACGCCATCGCCACTTCGAGAGCAGCGTCCTCTTGTTCGCGCCGCCGTGTAGCCACTACTCGAGCAGCTACACGGTTGGCGTCTACGGCTCCAGGCCGGATGGCCGGCGGGTCAGTTACCGGCA
>DATKTN010000089.1:0-3473 GCA_035531135.1 Anaerolineae bacterium | reverse complement strand
TGGACGGGATGGCGGACCTGGCCGAAGACGACCTGGCCGGGAGCATCGCATCCACGCGGGAAGCTCTGGAGGTGATGGCGGAGACGGCGGGCGTGATTGACCGCACGATGCGCGGGCTGAGCCAATTGGGCGTAGGAGACTATGACCCCGACGTCCCGCTGGATCAGGCCATCGCGGCCGCCGGCGAGGACCTTGAGCCGGTGCCGGACGGCCTGCGTCAGATGGGCGATGGCTTGCGTCAAACGGGCGCCAGCCTGCAGAGCGTGCAGGGCGGCATCACACAGATGGGGAACCACATCCTCGAGATTGGCAAGGACGTAGGCAGCGCCAATCTAGTCCTCGGCAGCCAGACAGACGTCGTGCAGCGACTTCAGGAGCGGGTGCACGCACTGCGTCAGAACGTGGACCAACCCATACGGGTGATCGCCTGGGGGGTGACGCTGCTGCTGATCTGGATCGGGCTCTCGCAACTGGCGCTGATCCAGTGGGGCATCAGCCTGTGGCGATAGAGCAGCGCGCGGCAGAGTTGCTCTCAGCCAGTAGAGAGGCTTCATGCTCATTGCGATTCGTACCTTGCTCTTCGGCAGTCCTCTACCCACCGCCGAGGAGAAGCATCAACGCCTGACAAAGGTCAAGGCGCTGGCCATCTTCGCGTCGGACGCACTATCGTCGGTGGCCTACGCCACGGAAGAGATCCTGCTGGTGCTGGTCGTGGCCGGATCAGCGGCGCTGGGGTCATCATTACCCATCGCGCTGGCCATCGTCGGGCTGCTCGTCGTCGTCGCCACCTCGTATTACCAGACCGTTCACGGCTATCCCTCGGGAGGCGGGGCCTACATCGTGGCCTACGACAATCTGGGCGCCTGGCCCGGCCTGGTCGCAGCGGCAGCTCTTCTGATCGACTATGTGTTGACGGTGGCGGTCAGCATCACAGCCGGCGTGGCCGCAATCACCTCGGCTTTTCCGGCCTTGCTCCCGCTCCGCGTGATGCTGTCCCTGCTGGCGGTCGCACTCATCGCCTGGGCCAACCTGCGCGGTGTACGAGAGTCCGGCACGCTCTTTGCCGTCCCCACGTACGGCTTTGTGTTGGTCACCCTGTTGCTCATCGCCGTCGGGTTTATTCGAGTGATGGCCGGAACCCTCGGCACCGTTCCGGTTCAGACGACGCCCCCCACGGGGACCGGCGTGCAGCCACTGACGCTGCTTCTGATCCTGCGCGCCTTCGCCGCCGGCTGCGCCGCGTTGACCGGCGTTGAGGCCATCAGCAACGGCGTCCCCGCCTTCCAGAGGCCGGAGGCGGACAACGCCGGCAAGACGCTGATCGCGATGGCCACCCTCCTGGCGACGATGTTCCTGGGCATCACCCTCCTGGCCCGCGTGCTGGGCGTGGTCCCCGCTGAAGACGAGACCGTCATATCGCAGATCGGCAGGCAAGTCTTTGGGAGTGGGCTGCTTTACGGAGGCATGCAGGCCGCCACGGCGCTTATATTGATACTGGCCGCAAACACTTCCTTCGCCGGTTTCCCTCGCCTGGCTGCCATCCTGGCCCGCACCCGCTACCTGCCCCACCAACTGACGAACCTCGGCGACCGGTTGGTCTTTGCCAACGGCATCGTCGTCCTGGCCTTGCTTGCTGCGGGCCTGGTCGTTGCGTTCGGCGGGCAGACCCACGGGCTCATCCCGCTGTACGCAGTGGGTGTTTTTCTCTCCTTCACACTGTCGCAGGCAGGGATGGTCCGCCATTGGCGCAAGGAGAGCGGGCCGGGCTGGCGATGGAAGGCAACCGTCAATGGGCTGGGCGCGGCGGTGACCGGGGTCGTGCTCACGATCATCGTCACCTTTAAGTTCATCCGTGGAGCCTGGATCGTCATCCTGCTGATCCCCACTTTCGTCTGGATGTTTCGCATCATCAACCGCCACTATGTCACCGTGGCAACGCAACTGTCGCTCGAGGGGCTGATTCCGGAGAAGTGGACGCGGATAACGCCGACGCGGGCCGCAGACGGCCCGGCAGCGGTCGACAACATCCGGGGGCCGACCTCACGAAGTGGACACAAAGTAGTGGTACCCGTCTCCGGCATGCATCGGGGAACACTCGCCGCCCTGCGCTTTGCTCGCTCTCTGTCGCGGGACGTGACGGCGGCAATTGTTGACGTGGAGCCAGAAGTCACCGCCCGCGTGCGTGAGAAGTGGCCGGTCTGGGGCCACGACATACCGCTGATGGTGCTCGAGTCCCCTTATCGTTCGACCATCGGGCCATTGCTGGCCTACCTGGACACAGTGGACCAACGCGAGCCGGAACGAGGGCCAGCGGTGGTCGTGTTGCCCGAGTTCATACCCGCCCGGTGGTGGCATCACCTGCTCCATAACCAGACGGCGCTGCTCATCAAGGCTGTGCTCACCTATCGGCGGAGAACAACCGGCAACGACCGCGTGATCATCAACGTGCCCTACCACCTGGGTCGCTGACACGCCTGCCAGGGGTAAACGGGGGGCAGGCAAAAGCATCCGATCTGGCAGTAACTGAGCTCAACTTCAAATAGAGACAAAAGAGGAGAACAAGTGATCATGGACCCTTACCACGTGGCCCTGCTGGCCAATCTGAAGAAGAACGCTCCCATCCAACCAGGTACGCCGGACGACTACTGGGCCGACCTGGATTCGGAACACACGATTGAGGCCATCTCGGACGCAATACGGAGACGGGGACACCGGGTGACCTTCTTGGAGGGGGACACGAGCCTGTACGACCGACTTCGAGAGGTGCGGCCGGACATCTGTTTCAACATCTGCGAGGGTCACTTTGGCGACAGCCGCGAGGCGCACGTGCCCGCCATCCTCGAGATGCTCTGCATCCCGTACACCGGCTCCAAGGTGCTGACGCTGGCGCTGGCGCTCGATAAGCCGATGACCAAGCGCGTGCTCACGTTCCACGGCCTGCCGACGCCGTCCTTTCAGGTCTTTGAACGCCCGGACGAGCCGCTGGACGAGTCCCTGACGTTTCCCCTGTTCGTCAAGCCCAGCCGCCAGGGCACCGGGATGGGGATCAGTGCCGAGTCCATCGTCCACGACGAGCCCAGGTTGAGAGCCCAGCTCAAGCGACTCTTCGAGGCATACGGCGAACCGGTGCTGGTGGAACGCTTCATCTCCGGCCGGGATATCACGGTGGGCATGGTGGGCAACCTCATGCCTCCCGTGGCATGGCGGGTACCGGAGGACGAGGAGGCGCCGCGCGTCCAGCGCGGCCTGCGCTTTCTCCAGCCGCTGGAGATCGAACTCGGCGACTATGCTCAGGACGAGGGCGGGGTCTACACCTACCGCGCCAAGGTCGACCTGGCCGACAAATTGAACTATATCTGTCCAGCTCGATTGAGTGCGGACCAGGTGGAGGAGCTAGATTGGCTGGCGGCGGCGACGTTCCGCGTCATCGGCTGCCTGGACGTGGCGCGGGTGGATTTCCGGCTGGACGAGGC
>DATKTN010000088.1:0-2732 GCA_035531135.1 Anaerolineae bacterium | reverse complement strand
CCTCGCTGACGGTTCGCTGCGACCGGGGCGCGCTGAGCCTGGCGGGGAAACTGCGGGCCAGCCAGTTCCGTGCCTGGTGCCTGGACCGCCTGGGGCAGCTCATCGGCATCCTGCACCAGTTCCAGGCCAATCCCCCCGCCTACGTGCAGACCCGCCGGCTGGAGGGCGTCCCTGAGATGGCCAGGTTCAGCGCCACGCAGAAGCGGCTGGTCCTGGAGATCATCTCGGCCTTGCTCACGTTGAAGCAGGCATCCCAACCAGGGCCTGCCCCGAGCAGAGCCGAGGGGTTCCAACAGCTCCGCACGTCACCGCTCGAATTGGCCGCCGGGTTGGGGCGATTCGTGCGGGTGCAGGTCCCCCTCGAGTGCGCCGAGCCGGAGTGCAAGGGGGAGGAGGGGTATTTGGCGTGCCCCACCTGCGAGGCGACCGTTTTTTCGCTAAAGCGCCAGGAAGATGCCTGGCACCTGGAGTGCCGGGCGCACCGGCGCAACCGCTGGACCGGCGCGCTGCCGCTGGAGGGGGAGTGCGAGCGAGGGCACCCCTTCACGCTGGACGAGGACGACCTGGCCGAGAGGATGGAACTGCTCCCGAGCGATGACCTGTCGCAGGCCATCGCCGACGTCGTGAATGGCTATCTGCCGGAGTACGGTTTCGATCCAGCCCGGGAGGGTTTTATCGTTCGTGGCCCGAACCTGCTCTACTACCCCGACAAGGCGGACGTGCGTGATAGCGAGCGGGGTCCCGTGACGAACATCTTTAACGTGACGCAGCGCGTCGGCGTTCTCAAGGGCGGCAAGCTCGTCGGCGTAGAGGTCGGCCAGATTGGGGGCGATGTCCGCACCTAGAGAGGCTTTGCCTGCTTTCGCCCCCTGTCGACGGGAGTGGAAGCGCCAACTTGTTGGCGTCCTGGGTGGGCGTGGGGCCCCACGTGGGCAGTCGACGTGGGTGGGGCGATGACCGCAACAAGTTGCGGCATCCATCGACGTCGAATGGGGAGTGGATGCGCCAACTTGTTGGCGTCTTGGGTGAGCGTGGAGCCCCGCAGGCGAACCCGGAGCACGGCGACGCGTTCAGACGGATGTTTGTTATCCGCGCCATCGTCTGGTTGCAGCAGAGCCGGACCATGCACGACGTCCAGGCGCGGGACTATGACGCCGGATTGTCTGCAGATCGCGCGATCGGCAGGTTGGCCGACGCCCGCACGGCGGGCTTGCACACCGATCCGCTCGACCGGGAGGCGCTGGCGCTGCGCGGCTACGTGGCCAAGACGCTGGCAGGACCGGCGCAGGTACTACCAGGAGGCGGCGCGGTTTTTCGAGCACGTCTTTTCGAGCACGTCTTTTCGAGCACGTCGTGCAGTTGGAGCCGGGATACACCGCGGCCCACCACGACCTGGCGCTGGCGTTCGAGACCAAGATGCAGGCTGACCCCGCGCACGCCGACGAATGGTGCCAGTGGGCGCTCCAGGCGTGGCAGAGGGCCTACGAGCTGGCCCCGGACGACCCCAGCTTCTCCGCAGACGCCGTCCTGGCCATCGGGCAGCGTGTCTCGCGGCTGAAACGCGAGTGTGGCCAGGCCGGACCATAGAACGGTGAGTTGGAGGGAATCGCCATGCACCCAACCAGTCAACCGCGCCTGGTGGCGCTCGACTTTGGACGGGACATCGCCCGCCTGACCCAGGACTTTACGGGGCGCGACTGGCTCTTTGACGCAATCGAGCAGTGGCTATACCACGGGGAACAGCGGTTCTTTATCCTGACCGGTGAACCCGGCGTCGGCAAGAACGCCTTCATCGCCCGGCTGACGCAAGGTGCGGAGCACGCGGACTGCAGACAGTCCGGCGCCGGACTGGAGACAGTCTCCGGACTGCAGACAGTCTGCGCCTACCACTTTTGCATCGATGGACGCAACAGCACGGTCGTGCCCGGTACCGTCTTCCGGTCGCTGGCCGCGCAGTTGGTGGATTCGCTGCCGGGATATGGGTTGGCGCTGGTCAACACGATCAGGCCAGAATACCTCTCGGTTGAGGTCAAGATCGACGTACAACAGATGACGGGCGGCGAGATCAAGGGCGTGGTCATCGACAACCTGTACGCCCCCAATCCGCGGCAGGTGCTGGACATCCTCCTGCGGGCGCCACTGGCGGAGATGGATGCCCCTACGGACGTTTGTTGTCCGCCCGTTTCCTGCCTGGTTCTGATCGGCGCGCTTGACGTGGCCGTGAATTACGGCGGGGACGCCAACCTGGTGCGGCTGCTGGCGGAGCTGGACGATCTGCCGCCCTGGGTGCGCTTTCTGTGTACCAGCCAGCCAGACCGGCGCGTGCTGCGCCATTTTCCTCCTGAGGCGGTGCGCGCGCTCGACGCCCGGTCGGACGAGAACCTGGCTGACGTGCGGCGCTACGTCGAACTGCGGGTCCAACAGGCCGATCTGTGCCGGCGCTTGCAGGCGGCTGAGGTCGAACCCCAGGCGTTGGTCGAGCGACTGGTCGCGCTCTCGACTGGCAACTTTCTCTACACCCGCGTGGTGTTGAACGACATCTGTGCGGGCCAGCAGTCGCTGGACGATCTCCAGGCGCTGCCGCCGGGGCTGGACAGCGTCTACCACGCTTTCCTGCGCCGCTTTACGCCCGGCGAGTGGGAGGGGCGGTATCAGCCCATGTTCGGCGTCCTGGCGGTGGCCCAGGAACCCATCACCGAGGCCCAGTGGACCGATTTCACCGGCCTGACCCG
>DATKTN010000087.1:0-29735 GCA_035531135.1 Anaerolineae bacterium | reverse complement strand
TCGCCGGAGTCGCACACGACCGAGCGGCTGTCGTCGAACATGGCCCATCCCGCGCGGGAGAGGATGCCCTCGTCCAAGGCCGCATCGCCCGCGCATTCGTCGAGCGTGCGCCGCGTGCCGCGCAGGTTGGACGGATTGGGCGTCCCCGGGGCCCAGGTCTGGGGCTCGCCATTGAGCACAAAGGCGATCGACAGGTTATCGGCGGTGAACCTGGCACTGTCCCCATGGTAGCGCAACGCCAGTGCACCGGTGTCTATCGTGAGGACACCCCCAGCAACCTGCGTCGTGAAGAGAGGCGCGGGGGCATAGCGCGTCGGGAAGGCGTACGTGCCGCGATCCTCGAACTCGCCCGTCTCCGACCACTCCAGACGGATCAGGCGCGGGGTCAGGACCGTGAACCGGGCATGGCCACTGACGACGGCGCTGTCGGGGTTAGCGACGGGTTGGCCTCGAAAGCGGATGCGCTCGAAAAGGTCGGGCAAAGGTCTCATCGCCGCTGGGGTTCGTTGGTCACTTACCAACGTTGATGCACCTGCTCCTTGATGTATTTTTCGTAAATCGCCCTCACGCCCGCCATCTGCTCATCCGTCAATGCGGGCAGATCCGACACTCTCACGTTGGATTCGACATGTCGGACCTTGGATGCACCGGGAATCACGCAACTGACCGCGTCAAACATCAGGACCCACCTGAGGGCATAGGCGGGAAGGTTCTCGGAATCCGGGAACAGTTGCTTGAGCTCCTCGACCGCCACAAGCCCCGCCTGAAAGTCGATGCCGGAGAACGTCTCGCCCTTGTCAAAGGACTTGCCGTCCCGGTTATAGTTCCTGTGATCCTGGCTGCCAAACGTCGTCGTGGCGTCGAACTTGCCGGTGAGCAAGCCGCTGGCGAGGGGCACGCGCACGATCACACCCACGTTTTTGCCCTTTGCCAGAGAGAGAAAAAGCTCAGAGGGCCTGTGACGGAACATGTTGAATATGATCTGAACGGTACTGACGTTCGGGTACTCGATGGCCTTGATCGCTTCTTCGATTTTTTCCACGCTGACGCCCAGGTTGCGAATCTTGCCCTGCTGCTTCAACCGGTCGAACAACGCGAAAATCTCGGGCCGGTAGTACACGTCGGTTGGCGGGCAATGGAGCTGGATGAGATCGAGCGTCTCGAGCCCGGTGTTCCTCAGGCTGTCATGGACGAATTTCTCCAGGGCCTCAGGCGTGTAGCCCTCGGCCACGTGGGGGCTGATCTTTCTGCCGCACTTGGTGGCGATGAACACCTGCTCTTTTCGCGATCTCACCACGCGAGCGACGGCCGCCTCGCTGAGGCCGCTGCTGTACACGTCGGCGGTGTCGATAAAGTTGACGCCCAGATCAATCGCACGATTCAGAGTCTCCTCGGCGTTGCGATCACTAAAGGGATCTCCCCACCTCCCGCCGACCTGCCACGTGCCGAGGGAGACCTCGGAAACCTCGAACCCCGTCTTGCCGAGCGTTCTGTATTTCATGGATCAACCACCTCTCTCGAGTTCGGATTGCAAATCACCCACCCGGGCACGAACTGCCCCTGGCTCCGCGCCTCACGGACGCCGGACGGCCCGACTGAGCTCGCCGAAGTCTGTGGTCCGGCGGGAGCGTTCAAGTAGTAAAAAGCCGTCCTCACTGGCACACGTCGTCATATATGCGTTGATATTTCCGCACTGCGCGATCCCAGGGGAAAAGATCCAGCATCCCGAACCCGTTGGTGATCAGATCTGCATAGCCGGTCTCGTCGTTCGTGTACAGATCGATCGCGTCCCGAAAAGCCCGCACGGCTTGTTCAACCATGGCGTCGAAAAGGGGCGTACCCACGCGATCCGCGACCCGGTCGCCACCAGGCCAATATGCGCAAGCGACGATGGTCCTCCAGCCCGC
The DNA here is from genome assembly GCA_035531135.1 of Anaerolineae bacterium. Classification (GTDB taxonomy): domain Bacteria; phylum Chloroflexota; class Anaerolineae; order B4-G1; family B4-G1; genus DATKTN01. The sequence continues at coordinate 27,828 of DATKTN010000087.1, read as the reverse complement.
CTCGACCTCAGCACGGGGTAGATCGGGTTCGCGGAAGAGAAAACCTGAAGGGGGAGCATTGCGGGGGTGGAACTGCTCCGCCAGGCGACGAACCGATTTGCTGGTGGTTCCAGAAGTGACCGGCGCTACCTGCTGGACGAGCCCACCGGTGGCACGGGCAACCACAGGGGTACCCACGGCATATCCCTCCGTCGCACCGCCAAAGGGCTCGTAAAGGGAGCACATGACGATAAAGGAGCATCCCCGCTGCAGTTCCTTGTAGCCCTGGGCCATTCTGAACGGGAAGACCTTGACCTCCCCGGGCCTGTCGTTGGCCAGTTTTCGGAGGAAACCCAGACCATCAAGCCCCTCGTCGCCGGGTATCGGCGTGAAAACGTATCGGGCCTTTCCTTTCGGGATGTGCCGGATGGCGGCCGCGGCCACGTCGTATCCTTTCTGACGTGGGTCATCACGACCGAACATCAAAAAGATGGGGCCATCGAAATGGGAGAGATCAAGGCTGCCCCAGGCCTCCCGGGGCGTGTACTCCTGGAGCACCGCGAGAAGCGCCTCACGACGTCCCTGTTTCTCGGCCAGGATATGACTGAAATCTCCCCTCCTCGCCGCATCGATAGCACCGGAGGGAAAGTCCAACTGGCTGAACAGCCCGTTGTTCACGCCGACGACGGTTCTCTCCTTGAACAGGCCCTGGAGATGTGGGACGTAGACGGCAGTGTGGAGCGGGTCGCTGACCAACTCGGCGGCAAAGTTCTCGGAGACGGTGCACAGGGGACCATCGAGGAGCGGTATCACCCTGGTAAGGACCGTCGGCCCCGCCAGGCGTCGCTCAGAGATCTGGCCCAGATCCGCATCGGACAGCGGTTTGTCGTACGGGTTGTGGAGGGTCAGGACACATGCCGCTGACGAGATGCGAGGCTCCTCCCGCACCGTCAGAGCGACGCAAGCTGCCTCCCAGTCCTGGAGGCTGAGGACGAGGTTCTCAGTCTGGCCGAGCTCGACGAGGGCTTTGGGCACTGCGGCGCAGAAGAACAAGGCATCTTGAAGCAACTGGCCTGGATCAGAGGGGTCCAGGTACGGATTGCACGGGGCCTCTGGAGCCGGAGGGTTCCCACAATCGCACGGCGCGTTGAAGAAATCGGCCGAATCGAGAAGAAAGGTCCTGAATCCATCCTCGTCCAGGTGCTGGAAGATCTCGACCTCGTGATGCCGGTCGCCGAACCGGACGCCGAACGTGTGACCGGTGGAATGGATCTGCGCAAAGAGTTTGGGTCTGCAACGGGTGATGTCCCGGAAGAAAGGGGTCACCGTGAAGCATCGACCCCGCTCCGCTTGAGCCATGCGCCTGGGTAACTCTCGCATCACGGCTGCCAGCCCACCCAGCGGGGCGAACTCGTTCTCAAACGTCACGAAGACGACGGTCCTCGTAGCGCCATCTGGCATGGCTTTCCGTGGCAGACGCACGCTCCCCGCCCTTTCTTCCCGGCACCCCGGGCGAACCAGCGCTTACACCGGCGGCCTATCTAACTGCGCAAGCTCGCATTGCGAGCAGTTGAAACCGCCTCCTTTGAAGGCGAGGATATCAGCCTGCGCAGGAGGACAAACTGGTAGTAGCTCGCCAGGAAGACCAGCAAAAAGATACCAATGATCAGCCAGGCGTAGAACCACACGCCCATCTGCTTTCCCAACACAAAGGGCACGACCAACGCCGGCACTATGACAGTCATGCTGGTGAGGAACGGGCCTGCCCAGGCGGTCAGCGTCTCCCGGTGGTCATTCACATAGAGCTCCCACTCGCGCTCACATAGCCCCACGTGCCTGCTGGTCCGGAAGAACGTACCAATTCGCTTGACCCTGTAATCTTCAGCACAGATATAGACGTCGTAGGCCAACGCGACGAACGGAAGCGCGTACAACAGCCAGTAGAAATCATCCAACAGGGACACGGGTGTCCCCGGCGTCACAGGGGTGCGAAGGACCACCACGCCGAAGAGAGCGACGACGAACGCCAGCTTTTGCAGGACAAGACTCGCCCGTCGCTGCTTGTGATGTAACGCTTCCTCGCGCAGACGGTGGAGAAATTCGGCGTCGGCCTGTGACCGGGCCCGGCGCTCATCGCCCCGCCCGCCGAGCTGGGCGAGCACCTCGGCGGCGGCTGCACGCAGATCCCGCTGGCCAAACTTGCGGGCGGCCCGGAGCGACTCCACCGCCCGGGCATCCCCGATCTGTCCCAGCGCCCGGGCAACGGCCTGGCGCGCCTCCCTGTATCCCTCGTCGCCGAGGGCGACGACGAGCGGCTCGACGGCTGGCGGCCCGATCCTACCCAAGGCCTCGACAGCCCCCTGGGAGACGTGGACGTCCGTGTTGGTGAGCAGGGCGATGAGGGGCTGGATGGCCCACACGGCGGTCGTCTCCTTGAGGACCTCGACCGCCTCCCGCGCGTGTCCTATCTCGACCAGCGACTGCAAGGCGGCCGTGCAGACGGCCACATCCCCGTGAGCAACCAGCGTCTCGATCAGCTCGCTGACATCACCTCTGGATTTCAGCACCTCGACATCGGGTGGGCCAGATGTTCCGTGCAAGAGCGACATTGCATACTCCTCCGCGCGCGGCATCGACCGCGCCGACGTAGAAGAGATTGATTGGTCTTGTGTGGATCACCCGCACGAACTGCCCCACCCTGGCTGTCCAACCTGCCAATCGATCGGTTTCCGAAACTGCAGGTACAGTATAGCACAATATGAGCGGGAGAACAAGGCTCCCGGACGCAGAGATTCTTCGCTGGCTATGGCCCCATCTGGGCGACGACGGCGACGACGGCGCCGCCGGCGAGGATCTGCAAACCCCAATCGCCAGCGCCCAGGGCCGGACCACCCGTGGCGCAGAAGGGCTGCCCCGGCGCGATGAAGGCGTCCCATCGCTGCACCTCCCCCCCACCCCGCCGCAGCGCGACCGTCGCGTTCAGCGCCCGAGTGGTCGCGACCGCGATCTCGACGCTATCCCCGGAGGGCGCGAGTCGCACCGCGGCCTCCTCATCCGCCCAGTTGTAGCCTCCGATACCGCTCACCGGATACCAGCGCTCCGTCCAGGCCACGCTCGCGCCGGGCTGGAGCGTCCAATAGTCCCAGAAGGTGGGCGTCAGCCCGCCCCACAGCTCAAAGTAGCGACTGCCGTCGTCGGTCCACAGGCCAGAGGAAAGGTCGCCCATGCAAAAGATCTTGACCCCCGTGGCGACGGTGTGTGGGAAGACGCGCACAATGCCCTGGTCGCTCCCCAGGTCGTAGGCGCCGGCGAAGCCGGCCTGCGCCGGGTGGGCAAAGACACCCAGGTACCGGTGCCACTCGGCGTAACGGCTGAAATCCCGCCCGCCGTGCACGGGCCACGTCATCTGACCGCCCGGGCCAGGGAGACCGCCATCGCCGGTGGCGTGGACGGTCACCGCGTCATCGGGCAGGATAAAGATCAGATCGGACGAGGGCGCGTTACCGCCAGAGAGGGCCAGCATCGCGTTGGCCCAGAACTGGTAACGCTGCGGTTCGCCGGTCGGGTTGGTGATGCGCGGGGCAACCGCAAAATAGTTGTGTTCGGCGTCGAGCCACACCGTCACCTCGACCGTCATGCCGGTACGGTCCTCGGCGTCCCACACGCGCACCCCGTTCCAGAGCAGTTGGTATTGCCAGGGCCGATACTCGTTCAGCCCGTGCTCTTCCGTGGGGAAGGCCCACTCCATCCCACCGGTGGCCAGCCACCAACCCCGGTATCCCCAGCGGGTGGGCTTGACCACCGGATTGGCGTAGAACAGTTGGCGGCCGGTCGTGCGGTCGGTCCAGCGCAGGATGCGCCCGCCCAGTTCCGGGACGACGACCAGTTGGACGTAGCTGTTCTGGATAAAGACGGCGCGGTAGGTGCGGGGCGCGGGGACGGTGACCGCGTCAAAGTCGAGACGCGGGTAGGGATAGATGGGATCGTCGGGGTTGGTGGGGACGAGGGCGTCGTGCCAACCGTAGGTATCGAGCGTGATGTCCTGCTCCCAGACGGCAGGGGCGGAAAGCAGCAGGGGCGTCGGGTCGGGGGACGTGGGAGGGAGGGGAGGGAGGGAAGGGAGGGAAGGGGTGGAAGGGGTGGAAGGGATAGGCAGGGGGCTGGTCGCCGGAAGCGGCGTACTGGTTGGCGGCAGGCGGGACGGGGTCGGGAGAGGGGTCAGCGTGGCGGCGGCGACGTGGGCGACGGCGGGCGGTTCGGCCGTGCCCAGCCGGACGGTTGGGGAAGCAAGAGTGGCTGGGCTGCACGCGGCGACGAGCGCGAACAGCGCGACGTTCAGCACCAAGCAGCGCCCACGCCGCGCGATCTGGGGTTTGGGTTTCGGGATTCGGGACTTCACTTTGTACTGCCGCGCAAGGCCAGGATATGGCGATCCCTGGCGAGCACAAGACCCGCGCGCTGCTATGACGCGGTCGGTCCAGTAACCGGCTTGAGCGCTACCTCGACTTCATCCAGCAACTCTGCGATGGAGAAGGGCTTGGGGAGGAAACTCACCGCCCCCAGGGCGATGAGTCGCCTGCGCTCCTCCTGGACATTCGCCGCGTGTGCCGAGATGGCGACGATGGGGATGGTCTGCGTCACAGCGTCGCGCTTCAGATGGGTCACGGCTTCGTATCCGTCCATCCCCGGCAAGCGCAGATCCAAGAGGATCAGGTCGGGCCGGTGACGCCGGGCCAGCGCCAACGCCTCGTAGCCATCAGCAGCCACGAGAGGGGTAAAGCCAACCTGGCGCATCGCCGCCGAGAGCAGGCCGACCGTATCCGGATCATCGTCGACGATGAGAACCCGGCCCTGCCAGGTCAGCGCCTTCTCGACGCTGCGCAGCAGGTCCTCGCTGGCCACGGGCTTGGTCAGGTAATCCACGATACCCAGCTTCCAGGCGATCCCATCGTCGGGCACAACGGTCATCACGATGACGGGGACGTCGGCCGTGGCCACGTTTTCCTTCAGGGCACGGAGCACATCGAGCCCGTCCACATCGGGGAGAATCAGGTCCAGAATGACGAGGTCGGGCTTTGTCTCCTCGACGACGGCGACGACGGAGGGTCCACTCCCCAGGACAGAGACCCGATAGCCGCTGTCCTCGAGTTGCCGCTTGACGAGTTTGGCGATGTCCGGTTCGTCTTCCACGACCAGGATCGTCCGCGTGCGGGCCATCAGCCGCGGTATCACCCGGTACCCCTCCCCTTCCATATGCACGGGCACGGGCAGAATCAGGGTGAACGTGCTTCCCTTGCCCTGTTCGCTCTCGACCCACAACCGCCCGCCATGCATCTCCACAAACATGCGGGCGATGGAAAGGCCCAGGCCACTCCCACTGGCCTCACGGACCATGGGATGATCGGCCCGGTAGAATCGCTCGAATATTCGCCCCAGGTCCTCGGGAGATATGCCAATGCCGCTGTCTCGCACGTCGACACGCACAGCACCTTCGACCAGGTAGGCCAGCACCTCGATGTCCCCATTGCCGGGGGTATAGCGGATGGCATTTCCAACCAGGTTGGTGAGCACCTGATTGAGCCGGTTTCGATCGCCCATGAGATCAGGCAACCCTGCGACCACCTCGTAGGTGAGGGTCTGATCCTTGGTCCGAGCCTCACACGCCAGCGCATTGACGACATCGGAGATCACGTCGCCGATCTGCACGGGCTGGGGCACAAAGCGGACCCGGCCGGTATCCACCCGCGAGATGTCCAGCAGGTCGTTGATCAAAGCAGTCAGCCGATCCGCGTTGTTCTTGATGATCGCCAGGAATCGCTCCTGCTCTTCGTTGATGGGGCCAACAGCTCCCGTGAACAGGAGATCTGTATATCCCTTGATGGCCGTCATGGGCGTGCGGAGCTCGTGGGAGACATTGGACACGAACTCGTTCTTGGTCCGATCCGCCTCTACTTCCTTGGTAATGTCCCGAAGGACAGTCACCACCCCGAGGAAATCGTCGCGCTGGGTCATGACAGGGGACAGGTGGGCGTGGATAATACGGCTGTCAATCTCCAAGGTCATCTTGCAGACCTTGTGCACCCCCGCAACCGGCGCCCCCAGAAATGCCTCCATCGCATCCACGGCCTCTTCCCTACCTTGCTCTTCGAAGACAGAAAAGGGGACCTGAAAGTCGTGGCCGATCAAATCCTCGGCAGATTTATCCAGGATACGTTCTGCCGCCGGATTCACGACGATTGTCCGCCCCCTGGCATCGTTCACGACGACGCCGTCGACGATGGACGTGAGGATGGCCTGGGCTTTGGTGGCCTCTTCCTGCTGATGCCGGAGCATCTGGCCCAGCTCCAGCGCCTGCTCGGTCGTGAGGCGGCAGACCTCGGCGTTGCCGATCGCGATGTCGATCTGGGCGATGACGGCGCGAAAGAGCCGGACGTGGCTGGGACCAAAAGCCCCCTGGCGAGAGCTGGCCACAGCCAGGAGGCCCATGAACTCCCCATTGCCGACCAGCGGAGCGGCCATCAAGGAACGCATATTCGAGCTGGCCAGCAGCTCTACCCACGCTTCTATCTGCTCTGTCTGCAGGTCGTTCACGACGAGCAGCGAGTCAGCCTGTCCCAACCTCCACGCTGAGGGGAGCACGTCAAGAGGAACTCCTTCACTGTCCCAGTTGACCGCCGTCTCCGGCACGACCTGTCTGACTTTACCATCTATGAGAAGGACCGCCCCCATCTCCGCAGCGATCACCGTCACGACCGCGTCCATCGTCCGGTGGAGCACCCGGTCCAGGTCCAGACTCGCGGTCAGCTCCCGCGTGATCTCGCAGAGCATCTCCAACCGAGATTTCTCGGCGGCCAATTGCTCGACCTGAGCGGCGAAATGACGGGCCAGCGCTGAACCCAGCGCATTGACGCGACCATCGACCTGCCTCAGATCCGCGCGTGCCGGCAACAGGTCCCGGATGGACTGTGAGAGACCTTCGGCGATAGTGAGCAACTCGGCGGGAGTTGCTCCACGCTCGCTCATCTCCCGAGCGGCCCATCGCCCGGCCCATTCGATCAGCGCCTCGTCAGGGCCGGCCAAGAGGTCGTCAAAAAGAGAGCGGCAACCGGAGAGACGTTCTTCTGAAGGAAGGTCACCGTAGGCCGGCAAGTCTTGGACCAGCGCTAGCCACCGTGCTTCGACGTCTCCTCTATGCTGGGACAACCACGTACCAAAATTCCAGCGCATATTACTCCCTGGGGATCCAGCCAGTGCATCCACGGCCTGCACACAGTCCCATTCTATACCGAATGGAAGGGCAACGGGTTACAGCTTTGTTACGGTTGGGTGACGGGTCTTTCCCCACTTCTGGGGCGGCGCAGCAACCGCTTGTAGCGCTGGCGCAACTGTTGGGGCGTCAGACGCTTGCCGCTCTCAAAGTAGGCCACGGCTACCCGACCGATCGCCCACGTGCCCAACCCGGTCACGGCGGCGCCGACCAACCATCCCGGCCCCGGCACGAGCTTGCCCAGTTGGGCCGCCAGGTAGCGCAGCGCGACCCCACCCGCGATGGTGGTCAGCAACTCGCGCGCGTGGCGCACGCTGAGCGATTCGCCATATATGGCAGCGATGCGGAGCACCAGGCGCACCTGCGAGGCCAGCAGCAGTGGGATGTCGAGCCCGGGGATCGGCTCGGCGGCGATGATGGCATTGAGCATGGCCGCGCTGCTGATGAGGCGGCGGCTGAGCTGACGGCGGTAGGCCGGCAGCGCCCGGCCGAGCGCAACCGCCATCCACGGGTGAACCTCGACAACCGCCGGGATGAGTTGTTCGGCCACCCCAGCCCCGGTCTTGGCCGAGATGGGGATCACGGCCGTCCCCAGTTTTCGCTCGACGTCATCGAGCACATCGGAGACGTCGCGCTTGATGAGGTCGATCTTGTTCAGCGCGACGACGAGCGGCACCCGCGCTGCCTGCAGAGACGTGTACAGATCGTGGTCCGACTGATGCAACCCCGCCGCTCCATCCAGCACGAGCACCGCCACGTCGGCCTCCTCGGCGGCGGACCGGGCAAGGGAGGCCCGGTCGACGCCGCCCACCTCCCCAAAGCCCGGCGTATCGACCAGCAGAAACGGGCCGACGTCCTCCGTCACAAGCCCCTTGGTCGTGCCAGGCACGGCCTTGACGGCCGAGACCTTGCGTCCCTTGATCAGATTAAACAGAGTGGACTTGCCCGAGTTGACCGGCCCGACGATGGCGAGGCGGGCGTGCGCTTCCTCTTCAACCTGGAGCGAGAGCCTGTCCCAATCCAACGCCTGAAACAGGTTGCGGATATCGGCCAGGCGGGTTGGCAGTGAGGTCATCTGGAATATCACCTCGTAGTGTGGACGATGGGGGAGTTTAGCATGGAAGGCCCAATAAGGCAACCGGCAACAGGATCTGATGATCCCTTTCGAGCGAGATGAAGAACAACACTCAAAAGGGTGACTACCTGGGCTTCCATCCCAGCGTAACCAGGTAACCGAGTAGAAGCAGAAAGGTGGTGGCAAAGAAAACCGGCTCAAAGCCGACCCGGTCAATGATGACCCCGGCGAGAATGGGGAGAAAACTGACGAACCCCAACGCGGTGTTCACCAGACCGACGTAGCTGGCTCGTTCCTGGTCGGGCGCGATGTCCAGCAGCAGGGCCATCAGGCTGATGCCACGCCCACTGTTGGCGCTACCGGCGAGCAGGAACACGCCGGTGAAGAGATAGGCCGGCAGCAGCCCATACCGCTCCACCGTGAACCCGGCCGACCGCATGAGCCAGGGCAGCGTCGCCGCCAGCAAGGGTGCCAGGACCGTGAGCAAGCTGGCGGCCTTGACCATAAAGTAGGTGCCGCGCGCCCGTTCCGCCCTCTGCCACAGCGGGTTGGACAAGATATTGGCGAGCGTCATCGCCGAAAGGTAGAACCCCACCATCGACACCGGCGCGCCAAGGATGTCCAGCGCAAAGACGGTGTAGAAGGGTTCAGCGACGCGCATCATGTTCAGCAATATCCGTGCCACCAGGTAGCGCTTGAATTCTGGATCCTGCTTGAGCAGCACCGGGGCACGCGCCAGTTGGGCCTTGAGGGAGTGAGGCGATTGCCCTTCGGGGCCAGGCGTCTCTTTGACCCGGGAAAAGGACAGGACAGCCACGAGAAACGAGAGGCAGGAGAGGCCAAGGAGCAAGGCAAAATTGACGGGGAACGTCAAACCCTGGGTCGGATCCAGCAAATCGCGCACGAGGAAACCGGCGCCAAAGACAATCGCCCCACCCCAAAAGCCACGGGCGGCGAAGAAAGAAGCTCGCCGGGCGGGTGAAACGATCTTGCCGATGGCATCCATGCGCGCCAACGCGCCGGTGCCAGCGGCCAGACGCGAGAGGGTAAACAGCACGAAGAAGAGGACCAGAAGAAGCCGGGGATAGGAAAGCCCCAGTGCGCAGATCAGGGCGCCCAATGCCCCGTATATGAGCACCCGGACGGTTTCCAGCGCGACAACGGTGGGCACCTTGCGCGGTTTCGGCTGGATCCAACTGGCCACCAGAAACTGGGGCAGGAACCATCCGCCAAACCGGATGGCAGGCAGCAGACCGACCAACGCGTTGGACCCTCCCAGCGTGCGGATGAACACAGAGAGCACCATGCTGGGATGGGTGAGGCTCATTCCGACTCGAGTGCACACACCATTGACGATGCCGAGGAAGTAGTTACGCTGGCTCGTCGGTTGGTTCAGTGCAAGGCGAATATCTCGAAGCAAAGGACGTCTCTCACGATGGAAGGGGGATCGTCAGGGCGTGTCGACTAGCGCACCCTTTCGTAGTGGAACTCGAGCCGGTTCAAGGCCATGAGGAACGCGCCAATGGCGAATGCGCTGGCCAGACTGCCGTACACCCACAAAGGTAGAGAATCCAGGACGAATCCACCCACCAATGGGCCGGTGATCTGGGCAAAGCTATCCAACGAGGCAGACATGCCCATCGCTCTCCCCTGTTCCCACGGCCTGACCGCCCGGCTCAGGAAGCCGGTGAGTATGCCTCGGGAACAAGAGGCGGCAAAACTGACCGCACACAGGATCGCCGCAAACTGGACCTGGTTTTTCACGTAACCCAGCAAGAAGAACACGACCACAAAAACCCCCAGGCCAATCAGCGAGGTTTTCCGATCGCCCAACCGGTTCCGCAGCGGGACAAAGACCACGAAGCGAATAAACACGCGGACGACGCCGGCCATCATCAAGAGCCGTCCCATTTGCCCGGCGTCCAGGCCCAGCTTTAGATTCGCGAACAGGGAAATGCACGAGATGTAAATCATGAACGACAGGGTGTGGAACCCCCACTGGATCAGGAGAAAACGGGCGGTTCGATTCTTCCATATGCTTTCCCGTGCAAACCGGCCATTTGCCGGACGGTCGCTGGCACGGCGCTCTCCTGCCGATTCAGAGGACGATCCTGGTCCTGAGCGGTGCTTGACGAGCGGATTAGACTCCTCCAGGAAAGCAACCGTCAACGCGATGGTCAAGCAGGTTAGAGAAGCAGCCACAAGCCCAGGGGCGAGGAGGCCCCACTGCGAGAGCAACCCCCCAAGGCCAGGTCCAACCAGCGATGCCAGCACGTGAGCGACGCCGACGTTGGTCATCTGCTCACTGCGCTTGTCCGGAGGGACCACGTCCCCGATGATCGCCTTGGCGATGGGGAAATTTCCGCCAAAGATCCCGTCTACCATCCGCGACACAAACAGCATGGCCATGTTGTTGGAAAAGGCCAGCATGAGGAACGCGGCCAACGTTCCCAACTGTGAGATCAGCAACATGGGTTTGCGGCCCCTGGTATCGCTCAACGAGCCCCAAATCGGCCCGGAAAAGAAGCCGAACAGCGCGTTGGTCGACAAGAGCAGCCCGATCTGCCAGGCGGGGACATTGAACTCCTGGCTGAAAAACGGCAGGAAGGGGATCAGGATGGAGAATCCCAGAATGTCGATGAACACGGCGATCCATAAGGGGGTCAATTGGGGATAGGCGATTCTCAGTATCTGTTTTTTCGTCTGCATTGTCAGATTGTAGCCGTCGAGACGACACGATTCGGTTGTGGTTCAGGCCAAACCCTATTATTCTATCACGTTTTCCGTGGGAAGCGAGCGAAGTTATCTGAGGGGATATACGGCCTTGACAGGATCGGCAGGATTAAGACGGATCGGATTCGTCCAGCGCTCAAGACGTCCGTATTGTCGGCCCCCTGCTCCTCACGCCGGGGAGGCGAAGAAACCGACCGCCAGGAGTCCGGGCCCACCGTGGACGACGATGGCGGGGGGCAGCAAGTAGATCGGGACCTCTGACAGCCCCAACCCGGCAGCAAAGTCGGCCGCGAGGGCCTGGGCCTGCGCCTCGGCGTCGGCGTGCATGACGCACAGATAGGCTTCGTCGGTGGGGGGACACTGCTCGAACACCAGTTCCCGCAGCCGGGCCAGTGCTCGTCGCGCGGTCCGCTGCTGCTCGAACGGCTGCACCTGCCCATCCCTCAGCATGAGAATTGGCTTGACCTGCAGCAGCCCGCCCAGCAGCGCACTCGCGCCGCCGATGCGCCCGCCCTTGTGCAGATATTCCAGTGTGTCGACCAGGAAATAGGCCCGCTGGCAGACGATCAGATCGTGCACGCGGGCGACGATGGTGTCGGCGTCCACGCCCTCACGCGCCCACCGGGCGGCCAGGAGGACCATCGTCGCCAGTGGACCCGCAGTGGTGCGGGTATCGACTATCCGGATGTCGGCATCGGGGAAATCCTGCCTGGCGACGGTGGCGGACCGGACGGTGCCGCTCAGATCGGCGGAGGGATGCAGGCAGATGACGGTCTCGGCCTACGCCAACAACCGCTCAAAGATGGGGCGATAGAGCGCCGGTGGCGGCGCGGCGGTCTTGGGCAGGGTTGGCGAGGCGCGCAGTTTCTCGAGGAAGGCAGGCGTGTCCAGTTCCGTGTCATCCCGGTACGACTTCTCGCCAAAGATGATGATCTGCGGCAGGATCGGGATGTCGTACTCCTCGGCCAGGTGACGGGGGAGGCTGGACGTGGTGTCGGTGACAATCTTGATCATCGGGGCCTCCTGCTGTGAAATCGGTGTGCCTAATCTAGCAGCGTGCTTTCCATGATCAAAACACCGAACGCACGAAAAGGATGCACCTTCGAAGAACACGTCACCAAGGTGCCTGGCACCTCCCAGCCGGGTTTCGAAAGACTGCAGTCTGGCCCTGGAGGACGAAAACCACGCAACTCCTGGCGGGCTCAGGTGCCAGGCACCTTACTTAAGACGAGTGGTTTGTATATGGCATGAAGAAGACTACACTGCTGCTGACACTGCTGTTGCTGATTTGGACGGGCCTCCTGTCCCCCCTGGCCGGGGCCGACGAGCCGGTGGTGCGGGCCGTGCTGTTCTGGTCGGAGAACTGTGCCCACTGTCACGCGGTCATCGCCGAGACGCTGCCGCCGTTGCAGGAGCGATATGGCAGTCAACTGGACGTACGGATCGTCGAAGTCTCTGACCCGACCCGCTACGAGTTGTGGCGGTCGGCAATCGAGACGTTCCAGGTACCCCCCGAACGAGTGGCCGTGCCTATGCTGGTCATCGGCGACTCGGTGCTGGTCGGTTCATACGAGATCTCGGAAGCGCTGCCGGGACTGATCGAGCAACACCTGGCCGCCGGCGGGGTGGATTACCCCGCTATTCCGGGCCTGTTGCCGCCAGGCGGCCACACTCCCCAACCTGGCGCCGCCACTCCACAGCCGGTGGCCCACGTGCTTTTCTTCTACGACCGGCTGTGCCACGCGTGCACGGTGGTGCAGGAGGAGGTACTGCCGCCTCTGCAAGAGAAGTATGGCTCGCAACTGGTGATTGACCAGCGTGACGTGGAGGGCTCGACCAGCAACTATAACCTGCTGCGGGCGCTGGAGCGGCAGGCCGGCGTGGCGTACGGGGACATGCCGGCCGTGTTCATCGGCCAGGATGCCCTCTACGGGGAGGAAGCCGTGCGCGAGAGGCTGGCGGGGTTGATCGAGCAATACCTGGCCCAGGGCGGCGTCCCGTTGCCCACGCTGGTACCGCAGGCAACGTGGACCCCCGACGCCACCCAGCCCGCACCAACGGCGGAGGCCCCAAGACCATCCATTCACCTGGCCTATTTCTACCAGCCTGGCTGCCGGGAATGCGACCGGGTACAACTGGACCTGAACTACCTGCAACACCAATATCCGCAACTCGTCGTCCACGCCTTCGACGTGCAGGCGGAGGCCGCCCTGGCAGAGTGGTTGGGCCAGCAGACCGGAATCCCGGAAGAAAAGCATCTGACCGCGCCAGCGGTGTTCGTCGGCGACGAGGGGCTGGTGGGTGAGGAGGTGCACGCGCGCAGCCTGGAGGCGCTGATCGCGCGCCACACGGCCACCGGGGCAGGGGCGGTGTGGGAGGGGCGGGAGGCGACTCAGAGCGAAGCGGCCAGCAGCATCAGCAGCATCGTCGAGCGGTTCCGCTCCTTCGGCCTGCTGACGGTGCTGGCGGCAGGGCTGGTGGATGGCCTGAACCCATGCGCTTTTGCCACGATCGTCTTTTTCATCTCGTACATGGCCTTTGCGGGCCGGCAGCGAAGGGAGATCCTGGCCGTGGGAGCGGCCTTCACGGCCGGTGTGTTCCTGACCTATCTCGGCGTGGGCGTGGGCCTGCTCCGGTTTCTGGCGACGTTGCCCTTCCTGAGCGCGGTGAGCCGCTGGCTATACGGGCTCACGGCCGCCTTATGCCTGTTTCTGGCCGCCGGCAGCTTGTACGACTGGTGGCAGGCCCGCCGGGGCGAACCGGACGAGATGCGCTTGAAACTGCCCACCCGGCTGCGCCGCTGGATCAACCGGGTCATCCGGGAGGGGGCCAGCATGCGAGCCTTCGTGCCGGTGACCTTTGTCGCCGGGGTAGTCATCTCGGTGATCGAACTGGCCTGTACCGGCCAGGTCTACCTGCCGACTATCCTCTTTGTCCTGAGTGTACCGAAACTGCAGGTGCAGGCAGGAGTGTACCTGGTGCTCTACAACCTGATGTTCGTCCTGCCGCTGGTCGTGGTCTTCCTGCTGGCCTACTTTGGCACGACCTCGCAGCAGTTGGGCCTGTTCATCCACCGCCGGGCGGCGGCGATCAAGCTGGCTACGGCCGGGCTGTTCGTGCTGCTCGCCGGGTGGCTGGTGACAGCCCTGATGTAGCTGCGGACTACGCTCCCTGCCTCTCTCCGCGTTGGTGAGGCAGGTATGTCCCCGAAGCAGGGGCAGTGCACTGCGTCGCCCCTGCTTCCCTTTTCTCCGCATCACAGGTATACTCTAAAGAAGGCTGCCGATGACCAAAGCCATCAAAGTGTCCTCCGCCGCGACGCTAGCCTGACCCGGTGACGTGGTCGGCAACCGGATTCGTCAGTTGACCTGCAGAGCAAATCTGTGTATAGTATATGGCATCGATGTACAGTAGGAGAAGCACGTGGCACGGGAACTGGTTCTAATCATTGACGGCAGTCACGAGACGCAGCACCTGCTGGCCGAACTGGTGCTGAAACCCGGCGATTACCGCTCGCTTGCGGCACTGGATGGTGAGGAAGGGATCCGGCTGGCTCTACAGGAGCATCCAGATCTCATCGTCCTGGGCATGGAGTTGCTGCAGATGAACGGCCTCGAGGTGCTGCAGGTGCTGCGGCGACGGAACGTGGACATCCCCGTCATATTTACGTCTGCCCGCGAGTCTGCCGAGTTGGTCGTGCATGCCTTCCGGCTGGGCGCGCACGATTTCGTCATCAAGCCGTTCGGTCCCCAGGAGATGCAAGAAGCGATCCAGTGTGTCCTCACTGCCACGACGTTGCGCGAGGAACGAGATCAGCTCGCGCATCAACTGGCGGAGGCCCGGCAGCAACTCCAGCTCTTCGAGACAGTTGAGGCCGAGCGGGCCAGGCTGGAGGCCGTCCTGCGGGGCGCCCAGGAGGCAATCGTCGTCGTGGACGAGGAGAACGCCATCCTGCTGTGCAACGCAGCATCCCGGGCGGCGCTGAACTTGGGTGACGCCGACCTGCTACACCAACCTGTTGGTGAAACCATCCCACACCCGGCCCTGCTCAGCATGTTCTCCCAGGCACGCGAGACGGGCCGGGAAACACGCAGCGAGGTACCCCTGGATGACGGGCGCACGTTCAACGCCCAACTCACGCCGATCGCGGGAGTCGGCCGGGTGCTGGTGATGCAGGACATCACGCACCTGAAGGAATTGGACCGCGTCAAGTCCGAGTTCGTGACCGCTGTCTCCCACGATTTGCGGACGCCACTGACGACTATCCAGGGCTATATCGAGCTGCTACCCCGGGCAGGGCCGGTGACTGCACAGCAACAAGAGTTCATCCAGCACGTGCTCCAGAGCTTGGAGACGATCACTGAACTGGTCGACAATCTGCTCGACAGCGACCGCCTCGAGGCCGGATTTGACCTGGAAATGGGGCCCTGCGACCTGTTGCAGGTGATCGAACAGACGATCCGGGACTTTCGACCGCGGGTGGAGAAGAAGAAGCAGGAACTGCGTTGGGAGCCACCCGCAGCGCTGCCCCTGGTGCAGGGCAACCGCCACCGTCTGCGGCAGGTGATGGACAACTTGCTCAACAATGCGATGAAGTACACGCGAGCGGGCGGTTGGATCGCCGTGAGCGCACTTGAGGATAACGGACACATCGTGGTACACGTGGCCGATAACGGCATCGGTATCCTCCCGGCTCAACAGCCCTACATCTTTGACAAGTTCTACCGCGTGGAGTCGGAGGAGACGCTGCGTATCACAGGCACCGGGCTAGGTCTGTCCATCGTCAAGACGGTGATTGAAAAGCACAACGGGCGGGTGTGGGTGGAGAGCAGGGCCGGCGAGGGCAGTATCTTTAGTTTCGTGCTGCCTGCGTTGAAGACGTGACCCATAGACAACCCACTCTTCTAGTCCAGAGAGGGGGCTCCCGCGGGGGACAACGTGGCGCATCGAAAAGGCAGTCGCAGATCATCCACGTACGAGGATACTACAGGCGCGGTTCCAATTGCCTCGCGCCTGGTCGCTATCGTCTCGTGCATAGCCGCGATCGGTGCGATGGCCCATGGTTTGTGGGGAGGTAAGTTGCCTGCCGAGATCACACCGCAGGTCACCTCGCCCTCTGCTCCATCCGTTGCCCCGCCCTCCAATCCGCCACCGGCCGCTGGTCAATCTGCCGCTCCGTCTCCCACGCCGTCCACTGATTCGCCACCATCCGTGGCCGTAAGCATCGGCATCGTCGCCGGCCACTGGGGTAGTGACACGGGCGCGGTGTGCCCCGACGGTCTGACCGAGGCCGAGCTAAACCTCGAGGTCTCCGAGCGGGTCGCCCGTAGCCTGCAGGCGCTTGGCTACCACGTGGACTTGCTGGAGGAGTTTGACCCGCGCCTGGAAGGTTACCGGGCCGACGCGCTCGTCTCTATCCACGCCGACTCCTGCATGCACTACCCTGATGCGACCCCGCCGGCCAGCGGTTTCAAGGTCGCCAGCGTCGAGGACAGCCTGGTGCCGGAAGCAGAGGCGCGGCTGGTCGCCTGCCTGGCGCAGTGCTACGCCGCCCGCACCGGGATGTTCTTTCACGCCAACAGCATCACCTACGACATGATATACTACCACAGCTTTTACGAGATTGACGGCCAGACGCCGGGAGCCATCATCGAGACCGGCTTTATGCGGAACGACCGCCACATGCTCACCCAACGGGCCGACGTAGTCGCCCAGGGAATCGTGGATGGCATTATCTGCTTCATTGAGGAGGATGATGGGACATAGGGTAGATGGCAGACCGTGTCACTGACCTGCTACGGGAAGGTCAGGGCGCGGCTCGCGCCGGCAAGAAGGCCACAGCACGACGCAGATTCCGCGCCGTGTTGACCTTCGACCCCGCCAACGTGACGGCCCTGCTGTGGTTGGCGTGGCTCAGCGACAATCCCCATACCAGCCTGGCCTACGTCGCGCGGGCGCTGGCGTGTGACCCACGTGACCCCCGTGCCCACGCCGCGCTGCGTTGGGCTCGTCGCCGGATCACGCCTCCCATGCTCCGAAAACCACCATCCGTGGCCGCGCCTGCCGCCCCGGTGTCTCGCCGCCGGTGGAGCCGTCCCGTAACTGCCGCCGCCTTTGGCCTGCTAGTCGTCCTCATCGGTGTGATGTTCGCGTGGTCTCCGTTGGACGACCTGCTGGTGTTCGCCGCGCTGGCCCCTACCCCCACCCCTGCCGCGACCGCAACGCCCAGTCCCACGTCCACTCACACCCCCACGCCCAGTCTCACCCCCACATCCACACCCACGTTCACCCTAACCCCCACCCACACACCTCCCCCGACCGAGACGCCCACTCCCTCCCCCACGCTGCGTTCCGTCCTGCCCACCGCGCCACCGCTCCCGCCAACTGCAACGCTGGCCCCTCTATCTGTTCACAGCAACGTGCGCTGGATAGACGTGGATCTGAGCCACCAGCGGCTCACTGCCTACGAGGGCCAGACGGTGGTGCGCACAACGCTCGTCTCCACGGGGCTGGCGCGCACACCCACACCCGTCGGCCGCTACCAGATCCAGACCAAACTGCGCCACGACGACATGAGCGGCCCCGGCTACTACCTGCCCAACGTGCCATATACGATGTATTTCTACCGGGGCTACGCGCTGCACGGCACCTACTGGCACACCAACTTTGGCCATCCCATGAGCCACGGCTGCATCAACCTGCCCACGCCGGAGGCGGAATGGCTCTTCAACTGGGCCGAGGTAGGGACGCTGGTCCACATCCACTACTGACCCCCGGTCGGTATCTCCCACCGCACACCCTCGCGAAGAGTGACCACGCTCGCCAGCGTGAGCTCCACTGGCCCCACCGCTGAGGTCACAGACAGGCGGCGCTCCAGGGTTCACCCGGAGCGCCGCCTGCAAATAATACCAGACCGGAAAGCTCACACGCGCACCGCGACCACCTCAAACGCGGGCTCAGGCTGTGAATGACCCTTGAGTTCCACCATTCCCACAGATCGCACCTCAACGAAGCCACGCACCAACTCGTGGACGTGCTGGCAGATCAGAACCTGTCCCGCACGGGCACGCTCCTGCAACCTCCGGCTCACGTTCACCGCGTCACCGATGACGGTGTAGCTCATCATTTGCGGTCCACCGGTGTTGCCCACCAGCACCTCACCCGTGCTCACTCCCACCCCAAACTGGAGCCGGTGAGCCGACGGGAGCCTGGTGTGAGACTCATCCACCGCCTGGCATATCCGCCAGGCTGCCCGGACCGCCCGCAGCGCGTGATCCGGCTGTGGGAGAGGGGCGTTGAAATAAGCCATCACCGCGTCGCCCAGGAACTTGTCCACCGTACCCCTCTCGGCCAGGATGGCCTCGGCCGCCACGGCGATGTGGTGGTTGCAGCCTCTACCACCCGCTCCAGCAGTCTGTCGCGCTCAATCACCGCTGTGACCGATTTCCCAATGCGGGATAGCGTGTCGAGCTCTACCAGCCGTTTCTTGAGTTGCCGATTGGTCTGCACCAGCCGGGCGGTGAGGGCCTCTTTCTCGCGCTGGAGCCGCACCTCCGTCAGCGCTCGTTCCATGGCCGCCAACATCTCGTCGGCCGTAAAGGGCTTCATGACATAGTCGCGCACGCTCTTGCGGAACCCCTCGACGGCGACTGCCTCAGACCCGTGGGAGGTGATCAAGATCACCGGAACCTCGGAGCCCCGGGCGCACAGGGCGTCCAACACCTGGAGGCCGTTCATCTTGGGCATCTCAAAGTCGAGCAGCATGAGGTCAATGCCGCCTTTGAGAACCTTGCGCACCCCCTCGGCACCGTCGGTGGCCTCCAGTGCCTCGAAACCGTTGGGCTCTAGGACACATTGGACGACAAACTTGCGCACATCGCTGCTGTCGTCCACGACGAGCACTCGTATATCGGACAAGGCCCCTTGGAGGCAGGTTCAGGTGCCAGGCACTTTGCCAGCTCACAAGACCCAAGACGGCTGTTTGACAGGGTTGTTCCCTGTCCAAAAGCGACCATGCAAGTGCCTGGCACCTATCATGGGGTAGTTGATTCTAGTCAAAATCTCACATTTTCTTCACGCCACGTGAACAAAAATGTGCTAAACTTGGAGGGGGCCATGGCTGAGCAAAGTAACTCAGCCAGCAGCCCTTTCCAGAACAAGGTTCCCGACCTCTTGCCCTCTGAACCGCCACGAAAGAGGTTTGGCAAAACAGTTCATCAAAGATATAATCTATCCGTTCGGCAGGTTCTGCAAAACAGGGCATAGGAGCCTCTCAGAGGGATCATCCGGGCAGAACCGGGCAACCGACCGAATCTTTCTGTGGTCCTAGACTGCTTCGAAGGTACAAAGCGCGCAGCCGCCGATAATCGTAAGAGGTAACGATCCTCCCTATTCCACGTCCAACGAGGTGGAAGCGGCGGCTCCATGGAGATGGCTATGTCACAAGAGGGCAACCTCCCGACCCAGTCAGATCTGGCGGCGGCTCTACGCAACTGTATGCCCTCATCTCTTGAGCGACAGTGCCTCGTCGGTGACGAGATCCGCAACCCCCACCTCTGCGCGCAGCACCTCGCTACACTGTTGCGCACCATCTCCACGTACCTCCCCCGCCAGGTCGTCGCCCCCCTTCTGGCAAACCCACAGCCAGGCAAAGTCGAGGGGAGCTTCTCCTACGGCACAGTGATGTTCGCCGACATCTCTGGCTTCACAGCCATGTCGGAAAAGCTTTCCCAGTTGGGCAAGGAGGGCGCCGAAGAGATCACGGCCATCGTGAACCGCTTCTTCGCTGCCCTGCTGGAGGTGACCAGCCGTTACGGCGGAGACCTGCTCAAGTTCGGCGGTGACGCGCTTCTCGTCTTCTTCGGCCGCGAAGACCACGCGCTTCGCGCCTGCATGGCGGCGCTCCAGATGCAGGCTCGTATGTCCCAGTTCTCCGAGACATCCACCTCGCAGGGGATTTTCCAACTGCGGATGACCATCGGCCTGGGCACCGGCCCGTTGTTCATGGCCCACCTGGGCTCGGAAGAAGGCATGGAGTTTGCGGTGATGGGCCGGGCCATGGCTCAGATGGCCCAAGCGGAAGACCAGGCCTCAGCGGGCGAGATCTTTATAGACACGGAGACCTACCATGCCATCGCCGACCAGGTGATCACCGACAAAACGCAGGACGGCTTCCTCAGGCTGGCTGGCCTTCGGGAAGGCAGGCCTGACCTAAGCAGTGCGCCGGAGGATTCTCTGGCCCATTTGCCCCCCCCTCCCAGGGGAGACGATGTGCACCCGTGGATTGCGGGCGCCGTGCAGCGCATTCGGGCTCTGGAACTCTACCTGCCACCCGGACTGATGGACAAGATCAAGGTGGAGCCGGAACGGATCGCAATCGGCGGTGAATATCGCCCGGTGACGGTCTCCTTTGCCAATTTCTATGGCATTGACGAGATCATCGAAGAGTTGGGGGAAGCGCGCAGCGCCGAAATCACGGCCATCCTGAACGCCCACTTTACGACGATGAGGCGCATCATCGCCAAGTACGGCGGCGTGGTCAACAAGGTGGATACCTACGCCGTGGGCCACCGTATCATGGCCCTCTTTGGCGCGCCCCGCGCCCACATCGACGACCCGGAACGGGCCGTGCGGGCAGCGCTGGAGATGCAGGAGGCGATGGCCGCCTTTACCGAACTGCATACCTCCTGCGGGCCCTTCTGCCTCAAACAACGCATCGGCGTCAACACCGGCCTGGTCTTCGCCGGCAACGTCGGGTCGCTCATCCGCCAGGAGTACTCGGTCATGGGCGACGAGGTGAACCTCACCGCCCGCCTCATGGCCGTGGCCACCGAGGGCCAGGTGCTCATCAGCCAGAGCACCGCCCGCCAGTCCGGTGGTTCCCATTCGGATGGGCTTCCCCATTCCGATGGGCCTTTCCTGCTCCACGAACAGGAGCCAGTGCGAGTCAAGGGCAAGTCGCTGCCCGTCCACAACTATGAGGTACTAGGCCTGCAGGAGCGTCGCGTCCAGGAACGCCGCCCGCTGATCGGTCGCGATGTAGAATGGCGCACCATCCACGCGCTGACTGACCTGGCTATGGCCGGCAAAACACAGGTGCTCACCATCGTCGGCGACGTGGGACTGGGCAAATCGCGCCTCCTCGAGGAGGTGACTGCCCACTGGACCGAGGAGCACGGAGCACTGGGCATCAGTGCCACCTGCCCCTCCTTTGGCCGCCACACGCCCTACCAGCCGTGGCTCGATCTGATCCGCACCCTCTTTGGCTTCAAACCCGCCGACTCGAACGAGGCCAAGCTGGCGAAGGTCGAGGCCCTGTTGCGAGAGATCGATCCGACGTGGCGCGACTGGACGGTGCTGATCGGCCGCCTGCTGGGCCTGGACGTCGAAGAGACCGACCTGGTGCGCGCCCTCGACGCCCAGACCCGTCAGCGAACCATCTTCCACGTCGTGACGGGCATGGTGGATCACGTCGCGAGCCAGCAGCCGCTGCTGGTGGCCATAGACGACCTGCAATGGGCCGACGATACCTCCGTCGAACTGGTCAATCAGATGGCGCACCAGGTGACCGCCCGGCCGCTGTTGTTGATGCTGACCCACCGGCCGGAGGAGTCGCTGGCGCCCATCCTCAAGGTAGCTGACCTCCCCTATCACGCCGCTCTCCAGTTGACAGAGCTCTCCGACGAGGCCAGCTTGCGCCTGCTGGATACGCTCCTGCCCACCACCCCCCAGATGCCGCATCATCTCAAGCGACTGATCCTGGACAAGGCACGGGGCAATCCGCTCTTCATCGAGGAGGTGGCCCACTCCCTCATCGAGAACTACCTGACGCTCGACGAATCGACCGGCACCTACCACGCCCGGGCCGACCTGGAGCAGATCGAGGTGCCCGACTCGGTCAACCGGGTCATCATGAGCCGCATCGATCGACTGGACGAGAGCAGCCGCAACATGCTGCGGGTCGCCTCGGTCATCGGCCAAGAGTTCCAGCACTGGCTGCTCAGTGCCATCTACCCCTACCGTCGGGCGGAAGGGGAACTGCGCGAGCGGCTGGATGCACTCTCGCAGCGGGAGATCCTGGAGGGTCCTTCTCCCGACCTGCTGTATCTCTTCCGCCACATCCTGACCCGCGAGGTGGCCTACGAAAGCCTCCTCTACGCCGACCGCCGCCAACTGCACCGCCGCATCGGCGAATCGATCGAGACCCAGCGGGCTGGGCGGCTGGCCGAGTACTGGGAGGTGCTGGCCTATCACTTTAGCCTGGCCGAGGAGTGGGAAAAGGCGCTCACCTATCACCTGCAGGCCGGGCTCAAGGCACAGAGCATCTACGCCAACGAGGACGCCATCCACCACCTCCACCAGGCCCTCA
This sequence comes from Anaerolineae bacterium, assembly GCA_035531135.1. Taxonomy (GTDB): domain Bacteria; phylum Chloroflexota; class Anaerolineae; order B4-G1; family B4-G1; genus DATKTN01. The sequence continues at coordinate 5,406 of DATKTN010000087.1, read as the reverse complement.
AAGCGGCGGAGCGGGTGCCAGACAGCGAGGACCGGCAACTGACGGCCCACGAGGGGCTGGGCGAAGTGCTGGACACGCTGGGCGACTATGACGAGGCATTGTCCCACATCTACCAGGCGCAGGACCTGGTGATGGTGATAGGCTATCCGCCAGAGGATACAGCCCGCCGGCTGGCCGACCTGTGCTGCAAGACGGCCGCCATCTATGAGAAAAAGAGCGACTATGACACCGCTTCCAACTGGCTACACGGCGGGCTGATCGCCATGGAAGGGATAGAGGCCATCGAGGCGGCGCGCATCTACCTCCTCGGAGCGGGAGTCTACCGTCGCCAGGGCAAAAACGAGGAGGCCATTGCCTGGTGCTGGAAAAGCCTGGCCACCGCCTCGCAGATTAAAACACGCGAGGGCCAGCAGGCTGCGGCGCAAGCATATTACAACCTGGGCGGCATCTACACCCGCCAGGGCGATCTGTCGCGCGCGGTGCAGTTTTGCCGCGAAAGCCTGCAGGTCTACCAGCAGATTGATGACATCGTCGGGCAATCGCAGGCCCACATCAACCTGGCCAACGCCTATTTCGAGCAGGGGAACTGGCCCTGGGCCACCGAACACTATTTGCAGGCGCTGGAGATCAAGCGCAAGATCGGCGACGTCTACTACCAGGCCATGATCACCCTCAACCTGGGGGGCGTGTATCTGAACCAGGGCGATCTGGACCAGGCCACCAGCTACTACCGGCAGAGCCTGGAGATGTGGCAGGAGCTGGGCTCCACCTATGCGATCGCGCTGCTGCACAACAACATGGGCGCGGTGGCGCTGCAGAGGGGCGATCCAGACGAGGCGCTGGCGCTCCTGCAGAAAAGCCTGGCGCTGTTCCAGGAGATCGACTCGGAGGATTTTCTGGCCGAGGTGCACCGGCATCAGGCCCTAGCCCACCTGGGTCGGGGAGAGCTGGACGAGGCCCTGGGTTGTGCCCAACGCTCGCTGGCCCAGGCCCAAGAGCAGGAGATGCGCCTGGAGGAGGGAGCCACCCGCCGGGTGCTGGGACAGGTCCACCTGTCCCGCCAGGAACTGGCCCGGGCAGAACGCGAGTTACAGGAGAGCCTGCACATCCTGCAGGCGCTGAACAGTCGCTACGAGATGGGCAAGACGCTCTTCCAGTTAGCCCGCCTGTGCCAGGTGCAAGGGGATCAGGTGCAGATGCAGGAGAACCTGAGACAGGCCAGGACCATCTTTGAAGACCTGGGCGCGCGCCTGGACCTGGCCCAGACCCGGGAACTGGCGCTGGAGTGAACGAACGCTGCCGACGACAGGCCCTCTGGCTTAGCAAGATTAGGAACCCATCCGACAAGTACTCCCTGCCCCGATGACGGGATGGGCGGCATCCGAGGACAGGGACCGGAACGGCTTCTTGGAACACGCTCAAGGAGGGAGGCTGCTGGTAGATTGGGAAAACTAGCGGGCAAGTGCTGGACAGTTTACCAAGTGCCAATCAAAAGAAGGAGATTGCAGTGAAGATTACCCTAAAGATCACGTTGATTGTCGCAGCAGGGTTGGCTCTCGCCACCTTGCTGCACCTGGCCATGACCGCCTCCGCTGCCGAGGCGCCCGCGCCGTCGCGCGCGGCAGCGCCTGCACCGCTGCGCGCAGGCGGCAACTATGGCGGGGACTTTCGCTTCGCGCTCAATGAGCCCACCACGCTCGACCCGGCCGACGAGCGCAGCGAGGGGACGATCATCGGACAGGTATTTGAAGGACTGGCCCAGTGGGACGACGATCACAACCCACGGCCGGCCATTGCCCAATCCTGGGAGAGCAGCGACGCGCAGACCTGGACCTTTCACATCCGCCCGGGCGCTCGATTCCACAACGGGCGCCAGATCACGGCCCAGGACGTGGTCTACTCGTGGGCTCGGGTTGCCAGTGCCGGCAACGAGAGTTATGAGTGGATGGTCGGCTCCCTGATCGACACCACCACGGCCGTGAGCGCCGACATCCTCCAGATCACCCTCAACCGGCCGTACGCTCCCTTCCCCTCGTTGCTGCCCCTTCCCTTCCTATCCATCGTGCCCTCGGAGGCGGTCGGCAGCATCGCCACAAACCCCGTCGGCTCGGGACCCTTCCAGTTCCAGAGCTGGACAGCAGGGGAGCGCATCGTCCTGGCGCGCTTCGACGACTACTACGCCGGGCGCCCCTACCTGGACCGCATCACCTACCAGCTCTACGGTGACGAGAACGAGATGTACGATGACTACCTGCGCGGCAACCTGGACCTCTCGCCCGTACCCGACGACCGCGTCAGCAATGTGCTCACCAGCCCGGACGCCCTCTTTGCCCGCTGGCTTGGCACCTACTACTACGGCATGAAGGTGGACCGGGCGCCCTTCGACGACGTGCGGGTGCGGCGGGCGCTGAACTATGCCGTAGACAAACGGGACGTCGTGGACAACTTCGCACCTGGCTCCGAAATGGCCGACGGCCCTGTTCCGCCAGGGATGCAGGGCTACGACCCGCCGGTCGCGTCCTACGCCTACAGCCCCACGCTGGCGCTGGACCTGCTGGCCCAGGCCGGCTGGACGGACACGAACGAGGACGGCATCCTGGACGATGGAGAGGGCACAGATCTGACCATCGAGATGTGGTACAGCACCAGTCCCGGCCACGAGGCCATCGCGAATGCCATGGCCAGCGATTTCCGCGACATCGGCGGCACCGGGCTGGGGGCCACGGTCGTCATCAGCCACACCGAGTGGGAAACCTACTTGAACAACATCGACCAGTACCCAATGTACCGCCTGGGCTGGTTACTGGACTATCCCGACCCCTACAACTTCCTCCAGCCCCACTTCAGCACAGAAGGTGGGGCGAACAATGCGCACTACAGCAACACCCAGGTGGACGCCTGGCTCGACCAGGCGCTGGCGACGCCTGATCTGGCCGCGCGCCAGGCGCTGTACGAGGAGATTGAGACGCAGGTGCAGGACGACGCCCCTTACATCAACATATACCACTATGTGCGGGTGTACGTCAAAGGGGACAAGGTACACGGGCTCGCGATTCCGTCCTTCAACAACTACCTGGGTTTGGGCGCCGTCCAGATGGAGAAGGTCCAACTCTTCACAGACACCTACGAGCCGAACGACACCTGGTCGGAGGCGCACGAAATCACCCCTGGGACCTATGAGAGTTACGTCGGCCACGAGCGGGACCTGGACTGGTACCGGCTGGAGGTGACCAGCGCCCAGCTCGTCACCGTCAGCCTGACCGGCCTGCGCGCCGACTACGACCTGGTGCTCTTCACCAACCTCTACACCCCCACCCAGGAGACCGACGTCGTCGGCGACCTGCAGGACTCGACGGAGGTCGACGCCACCGGCCAGATGAGCGCGATTGGCCAGATGAGTGCGATTGGGCAGATGAGTGCCATCGGCCAGATGAGCGCGATCGGGCAGATGAGTGCGATCGGGCAGATGAGTGCCATCTCGGCCAGGCCGGGCACCGAGGACGAGCAGGCGATGACCAAGATGCGCGCCCCCGGCACGCTCTACGCCCTCGTCCTCTCCAACAACGGCGCTTTCGGCACACAGCCCTACCACCTGACGGTCGTCACCGACACACTGCCCGGCTTGCCTTCCTGTCGGACCGACCTGCTGCCTTCCGGGATGCGCATGGGTGAATACCACGGTGACTACCCCGGCAGCGGGCCGTTGACGCTCATCCTGCTGAACAAGCAGCGCCTGGACACCGCCTACGGCACGGGCGAGACGACGGCTCTGGTGGACAAACTGAGACAACTGGCCAACGACGAAGACGTCAGGGGGCTGATCGTGCCGGTGGAGAACACCGGCGTCGTCAGCAGCACCTACGCCCTCTGGGATGATGGCAACGCCTGTAACCCGGAGGTCGCCAACCAGGTGGCTGAAGCGATCAAGCAGGAGATCGTCCTGTCCTACTACCGGGCCTACTCCCCAACGCTCAAGTACCTGGTGGTCGTCGGCGACGACCTGATGCTTCCCTTCTACCGCGTGCCCGACGACGCCACCATCGCCAACGAGTCGGTCTACGCCACCCGCTCCACGGTGGATGCCAAGACCCCGACCCACGCCGCCCTCGACCTGGGCTACGTCCCCACCGACGACTTTTACGCCGACCACACCCCGCTCAAGTGGCGCGGCCGCGAGCTCTTCGCCCCCGACCTGGCCATCGGCCGCCTGGTCGAGACGCCCGCCGAGATCGTGACGATGGTGCAGGCTTTCCTGGACAATGACCCCCTCAGCGCCAGCACCGCCTTCGTCGGCGGCTACGACTTTCTCGTCGACAGCGCCCAGGCCATCCGCGACACGCTGGGCGACGCCGGCCTGGCGATCACCCCCCTCATCGGCGACAGTTGGAATGCAGCCCGGCTCCAGGCTGACTGGCTCGACACCCCCAAGGACCTGGCGTCGATCAACGCCCACTTCGACCACTGGCAGGCCATCCCCGCGACCGGGTCACAGACGCTCGACACCGCCGACGTCCGCGCCGCCACGGCCGGTATGAGCGGCACGCTCAACTTCTCGATGGGCTGCCACTCCGGCTTCAGCGTCCACGACGCCCACGCCACCGGAGGCTACCCGCTCGACTTTGCCCAGGCGCTGGCCCAGAAGGGGGCCTGGTGGATCGGCAACACCGGCTACGGCTACGGCATGGACGACTCCATCGCCTTCACCGAGCAGGTGATGCACTTGTTCGCGCAGCGGCTCGCCAGCGGTCCGAACGTGCCGGTGGGCGAGGCGCTCCGCTGGGCCAAGAACCGCTACCTGGGCGGCGTCCCCAGCGGTGGCTTTGGCACCTACGACGAGAAGGCCATGATCGAGGCCACCCTCTACGGCCTGCCCATGTACCGCGTCTCCACGCCCGCCGGCCCCAGGGCACTGCAGACGTCACCGGTCAGCGCCAACGACCTGACCACCGAGACGGTGCGCTTCGAACTCGCGTCCTCGTTCCAGTTGGAGACTGGGTCCGAGTATGGCGACTACTACTCCATCGATGGCGAGGTGCAGGCTGCCCCCGGTCGCCCGGTCCAGCCCCGCACCAGCAAACCGGTGCCCACAAAGGCGGGGCAGACGCCCCACGGCGCGGTGCTGGTCAGCGCCACCTCGACCGATAAGCCCTTCGACCCACTCATCGCGCGTCCGGTGACCGACACCACGCTGAGCGAGTCCACCTTCCAGGCCCCCGCCTGGTTCCCGTCCAACCCGTGGACCGTCAACCGGCAGGGAGACGAGGCTCGCCTGGTCGTGGTGCCGGCCCAGTTCCAGGGGGACCAGGACGGCGGCACGCTGCGGCGCTTCACGACGATCGAGTTCCAGGTGGTCTACACCGATGCTGCCAGCACCGACTTTGCGCCACCGGTCGTCTGGACGGTGGA
>DATKTN010000086.1:0-4905 GCA_035531135.1 Anaerolineae bacterium | reverse complement strand
TGGATCGGATCGGCCATTCCGGCATAGTCGTCCGGGGGCAGGATCATGCGCGCCTGCGCCACGCGGTCCCCCAGCGCAAAGAGGTAGGCGGCGATGGCTTGCATGTCCTCCTGCGACAGGAACACAAAGCTGGGCATGATCGATACCGGCGAGAACTGGCGCGGATCCTTCAGGTGCTCGATCTCCCACGCTTCAGAGCGCTTGCGCCCGAGGTACGACAGGTCTGGCCCGGTGCGCTCCGAGCCCAGGATCACCGGGTTGTCGAAGACATAGTTGCCGCCCTCCGAGACGGGCCCCATCGCCGTGTCCTCGGCGCGCACGTACTGGGTGTGGCAGTAGTTGCAGCCGTTGGAGTAAAAGAGCTCGCGGCCCCGTTCCTGCTCGGGCGTGTACGGATGCGCGACGGTGGTCTGCGGCGGGTCCCACACCAGGCTGGGGATAAAGACGACGACGGCGACGACGGCGAAGAAGACGATCACGCCGCCGATGACAATCACTCTGAAGGTCATTTTCATGGCAGCACCTCCTGCCACCCGGTCGACGCCGGGGAAACGGGCGCTTCCAGCGGGACGACGGGCTGCGTCACGGCCCTGCGTCGCACCACGGTGGCGAAAAGGTTGTAGGTGAATAGGATAAAGCTCAGCACGATCAGCGCCCCACCCGACGCACGAAGTGCCATGTAGGGCCGCAGCCCTGGCAGCACGCTCCACACCGGCAGCCCCTGGTGGAGCCAGGCAGTGCCCTGCACCAGGCCAGTGAGGGTGAAACCGGCGAAGAAGAAGAGGAAACCGACGACGTACACGCTGTACTGGATGTTGGCGAGCATCCGGCTGTGGAGTTGGCACTTGAAGATACGGGGGATCACATAGTACGTCCCCCCGACGACGACCGAGGCAGAGAAGAACATCAGGGCCAGGTGCGCGTGTGCAGGCACGTACTGGCTAAAGTGGGTCAGCAGGTTGATGCCTCGCAGCGCCTGGTGCGAGCCCTGGTAGGAGACGAGGACGTAGGCCGCCCATCCGGTGACGACGAAGCGCAGGGGGAGGCTGGACAGTACCCGGTTCCAGTTGCCGCGCAGGGTGAGAAAGATGTTCATCATGAACGCCACGACCGGCAGCACCATGCCGATGCTCTCGGCCACCGCGATCGTCTGCAGCCAATAGGGGATGGGGGCCCACTCCAGGTGGTGCGAGCCCACGCCGGTGTAGAAGAAGACGATGCCCCAGAAGGCGATCAGGGAGAGAAAGTGGCTGTAGAGCGGCGTGCGCGTCTCCCTGGGCACGACGTAGTAGATGACGGGCAGCAGGCCGGTGGTGAACCACAGGCCCAGGACGTTGTGGCCATAGAACCAGTTAAAGATGGTGTCGTTGATGCCGGTGATCGCGCCGGTGGGGGGATTCCACATGACGTTGCCGATGAAATACAAGAGCGGCATCCAGATGAGGCTGCCGCTGATGTACCACAGGGATACGTACATCTTGGGCTCGACGCGGTGGGTGATGGTCATGTACAGATTGACCATGTTGAGGATGAGGACAACCATCACGCCGACGTCAATGGCCCAGATGAACTCGGCGTACTCCCGGCTCTGGGTGTGCGCGGTGAGCAGGCCGACGATGCCAGCCGCCACCGCCAGGTTCCAGAGCAGCATAGAGACGTTCCCCAGTCGCTCGCTCCACAACCGGCGGCCGGTCAACCGGGGCACGACGTAGAGCCAGAGGCCCATCATCCCGCCGGACAGGAAGGCGAACATCACCGTGTTGGTGTGCGCCTGGCGCACGCGGCTGAAGACGAGCCACGGCACGCCCCGGAACAGGTCGGGGAAGACGAATTCGAGGGCCAGCGTCAGTCCCATGAGCACGCCGACCACGAGCCAGGCGGCGGCCGTCAGCATAAAGTTGACGCTGGCGCTGTTTTCCCGCCTAACGTCCAACATGCGGCACCTCCTCTCGCCGATTATGCCGGTTCCATGTCGTCTTGAACGCTTGCCGGCCTCATACCGTCTGGGCAACGAATCACTCGTCGCAATTCCCTACACACCACCTCCTTTCTGCAGCGTGCCAGGCATCCTAGTCCCCTCTGTGGGATCCTTCGGCCTCTGCTTCCATTTCGGCGAGACGGGTGTAGTAGTCGGGGAACTCGTTCAGGTGGGCGAGCGCGATCTTGCCGGTCATTATGGGGTCGTCGTGCGTGACGTCGGTGGCGGGATCGACCGCACCGTGCTCGAGCTCGACGTCGAGCCCCATCCGAAACTGCTCGACATCGAATTCACTCCAATCGATGCCGAGCGCTGCGCCGATTCTCTCGGCTTCTTCGGTCGTGAAACGCTTGGACGTTGTCATTGTGACCTCCTGGTTGGAGATAGGTGCCCTGCGCGGACGGCGTACCGTCCAGTGGGATTGATGAGGCAACGAGGATGTTCATTTTAGCACAAGTTTCACTTTTAATCAAGGTATGTCCGTCAACCGTCAACGGCTGCATGTCAGCCTTGCAGACCTGGCGTTGGCCGCACCGGCCTGAAAGAAGCCTGCCCTGAGCCCCTCGACTCCGCTCGGGGTAAACGGCGGTGCGGCCCATCGCGAGACCTGTTGCCCCGGAGGTGAAATGCACCCCAGGTGCCAGGCACTTTGTCAATTCAGGGCAGAACGCGACGCAGGTCGTCAAACCCATGACCGGCTGATGCCCTGACGACCGAACCGCAACCCGAAGCAGGTGTCCGCAAAGTCCATCATCGCCTCCTGCTCCGGCGTCCCGCTCGTGTAGAGCAGGTCAACACACACGGCCGGCCCGCTGATCGCGTGGGAGAGCGTCCAGTCCACGACAGACGCCAGCGTGGACAGGGGCGTCAGCGGCGTCATCACGATCAGCCGGTTGATGCGCGCGCCGGCCACGCTGAGCGGTGGGACATCCTGGAGGATCAGGCAATCCATCTTCCCCGCCTCGAAGCGACGCCACAGCCCCTCCAGAGCAGCCGGGTCGGCCGAGCGCTCGAGCACCTCCGCCGTCATACCCCGGTTGGCCAGCGCCTTCAGCAGCGCCGCTGTCCAGACCCTGTCAAAGTCGCACACCAGGCAACGCGCCGGTGAGCCGGCTTCACGCAGCAACTGCACCACCGTCTCGCGCTTGGCCCCGGCCATCTGTGCCAGTTCCTCGCGCTGCTCACGGAGCGTGAACAGGCCAGCCACCTGGTGGTCGGCCACCCGTTCAAGGATCCGGTGCAGCGATTCCCCAAAGTCCGCGGCCTCTCCCAGTTCTGGATAGCGCCGGCTGAACTTGCCGTGGGCGGCGATGAACCGGTCGTTCACCGCCTCGTACACCTGGGCCTCGTCATCCTGGAAGGTGACCGGATGGCGCAGTACGTCAAAGGGACGCAGCCAGCCGTCCTCCTCGGCGTCGGCAAACGTGTAGGCGGCGACTGTCTCTTGCTCGAAGAAGGTAGCCAGCATGCGGCCGCCCACCGCCTGGGCGTGGGTGAGCGCGTGGCGCGTGAAGCCGATGAACTGGTGGCAGCCGAAGAGCAGCGTGGCGATCCAGACCGGGTCGAGCAGATCGCAACCGTCTGCAATGGCCGTGAACCGCCGCCCCGCTCGGGAGAAGCGAGCCGCGTGTTGCTTGAATCGGCTCTCGATCTGGGGATGACGATAGACCACGACCTGCGTGCCGTGAATCTGGGGGATTCCACGCTCGTCGAAAATGAGCACCCCGTCGCGCCGCAACTGGCATCGCAGGCGCAACTCGCCAGCCCAGTGCTCAGCCTCGGACTGGCCCTCGACGAAGAGGAAGATGGCGCGATTGCTGCGCTGTGCCAGGATGCGCACCAGGTGCGCGGTGAGCGCCAGGCGCGCTTCCAGTGGGGCGACGGACAGGATCGCCCGGTGGCGCGTCGAGCGCAACCGGCCATACAGGCTGCGTACCACCTGCTCCAGCCGCGCCTCGCGATCGGGGCGTGGCCCCGGCGTGGGGCGGGCAGACTTGACCGGGTGGGGTTGATCCGCCACCGCCTCCTCCAGGTGGAAGGACTCCCACCAATGCAACTTTCTCGCCAGTTGTCGCCGGATAACGTCCGCCATGGTTCGGCGGCCCGGCCGGACGACCGGCACGGCGGGAGAGGCCGAACTGGCGATGTCGGCCATCTCCTGATCGTTCGTGACGACCGCGCAGAAGCATTTCGGAGGCATCTCCAGTTTGGCCTGCGCCAGCGCGATCTGCTGGTGATCTACGCTGCGGGGGTCCAGAGGCGGCGCGATGCCCGACGGGACTCTGGCAAAGACCAGGCGACCGGCGTTGTTCAGGAGGGGGACCCCCTCGGGCGGCGAGCGCCTCTGCAAGGGTTCCAACATGGCAAGCGCACGCTGGGCCGAGGCCGCTCTGGCGCCGTGCCGTCTATCCCGCGCCAGGCCGCGCAGCTCGTTGACCACCGTATCGAGGACGTACACGGTGATCGGCTGCATGCCCCAGTTGAACCTGTGTATGGCGGGAATGTCCATCAGGATGTTGGTATCTACGACCACGGCTGGGTGGGATTGGTGAGAATTCGTCATCTGGCTGTCTCCTTCCCTTCGCTTTCTGCAAGATGATAGTGTAGTCCAGCTTTGCCCAAAAGTCAAGCCCTTGCAGCGGACAGGTGTATTTCAATCCGGGGACAGACCTTCCCGAAAGCGGCGACCGCGGCGGTCGCTTGGGACAAGGATCGGCGATGCCGGAGATGCTGCGAGAAGCGCCGATTTGAAACGCACCCAAGTGAAATACGCCCTGCTGGCGCGCGCGAACGTATCGTGCTGGGGACAGAATGGCCTCACCGCCGCCACGCGGAGCGTTGAAACGCCCCGCTGGTATCCAAAATCTGTTGCAAACAGGTTCCTCTAGTGCGTTTCCAACGCACTTTTTGGTATCAGCCGATGATTT
>DATKTN010000085.1:0-9388 GCA_035531135.1 Anaerolineae bacterium | reverse complement strand
AGGCAGGGGGGGTATGCCTGACTTGTACAGACAAATTCGGCACGCCGGTGGCGGTGGCGTCCGATCAGCGGCACGTGGACCGGGCGCGGCTGGATCGGACCAGGGTGGGTGAATCGTTCCTCGGGACGCTCAAGTCGCGGGGCTATCACGCGTTTGACAACGGCGGGCCGCGTTCACTGGTGCGCTGGGCCACGGAACGGGTACCAGACTGGACGTACGACGACGTGGCGGCCTTGGCCGGGTTCTTGACTGACTTTGGTGGGGCCGGCGGGGAGGAGTGGGAGTTCTCCCGCCAGGCGCTGACGCTGCTGCGGGACCGGCGCTACGACCCCGGCGCCAAGCGCCGCGCCTCCCTGCTCACGCTGTGGGACGCGAGCCTGGTCGACCTGTTTGACAGCGTCCCCCCAATTCACAAATTTACGAATTACGAATCTACGAATTTACGAATGACCGATCTACCGACCGTGCGCATCACATGGGATACCCGCTGCACCCTCCGCCCCCCGAGCGGCGACGAACGCACGCTGGTCGTCGACACGCTGGGCTTCCCGCCCGAGGGGGACGACAGCGCGGCCCGGCTGTTGATCGCGGCCTACGAACTGGGCTGGCGTCGCTTCGTCGCCTACCACTGGCGGGGGGGGCGTTTTGCGGCCTGTGGGCTGGGGGCAGGGACCACTGGCGTGCGCGTCGATCTCTACGGCGACGCGGGCGACTATGCCGCGTCGGGGTTGGATGGGGCTGAGGTGCACGTCCACGGCGACGGTCAGGACCAGGTGGGGCAGATCTTGAAGGATGGCAAGCTGGTGATCCACGGCGACGTGGGCCAGACCTTTCTTTACGGGGCCAAGGGTGGTACAATATACGTGCTCGGGAGCGCCGCCGGACGGCCGCTGATCAACGCCGTCGGACGGCCACGGGCGGTGATCAACGGTACCTGCCTGGATTACCTGGCCGAGTCGTTCATGGCCGGCGACCCGCTGGATGGCGGGGGTTTCGTGGTCCTCAACGGCGTCACGTTCGACGAACATGGACGGCTGGTCGAGCTGGAGACGCCTTACCCCGGCGGCAACCTCTTCTCGCTTGCCTCGGGCGGGGCGATCTACCTGCGCGATCCCCAGCGCAAGGTGGGGGAGGATCAACTAAACGGCGGCCGCTTTGCACTGCTTTCGGACGCGGACTGGGCGCTCATCCGGCCCTACCTGGAGGAGAACGAGCGGGAGTTCGGCATCTCCGTCCGGGCACTGTTGACGGTAGGTGGGACGGAACGGCCCCCGGCCGACGTGTACCGCAAGGTCGAGGTGCAGTCACTGGCGGCGCTGACGTAGCTACGTCAGGTGCCACCGCCCGTCATTTCGAGCGAGCGAAGCGAGCCGAGAAATCTCGCGCCGTCGGACGAGGGAGATTCCTCGACTCCACTGCGTTCCGCTCGGAATGACAGGGATGTCCGCTGGCAGCGTTGGCGGCGCTACGCCAGATGCGACTGCCCGTCATTTCGAGCGAGCGAAGCGAGCCGAGAAATCTCGTGCCAGTGGACGCGGGAGATTCCTCGACTGCACTGCGTTCCGCTCGGAATGACAGGGATGTCCGCTGGCGGCGCTGGCGGCACTACGCCAGGTGCCACTGTCCCGTCATTTCGAGCGAGCGAAGCGAGCCGAGAAATCTGTGCCGTCGGACGCGAGAGATTCCCCGACTCCACTGCGTTCCGCTCGGAATGACAGGGATGTCCGCTGGCGGCGCTGGCGGCGCTACGCTAGATGCGACTGCCCGTCATTTCGAGCGAGCGAAGCGAGCCGAGAAATCTCGTGCCAGTGGATGGGGGAGATTCCTCGACTGCACTGCGTTCCGCTCGGAATGACGGGGGTGTTCGCTGGCGGTGCTGACGCAGCTACGCCAGGTGCCACTGTCCCGTCATTTCGAGCGAGCGAAGCGAGCCGAGAAATCTGTGCCGTCGGACGCGAGAGATTCCCCGACTCCACGGCGTTCCGCTCGGAATGACAGAGGTGTCCGCTGGCGGCGCTGGCGGCGCTACGCCAGGTGCCACTGTCCCGTCATTTCGAGCCAGCGAAGCGAGCCGAGAAATCTCGTGCCAGTGGACGCGGGAGATTCCTCGACTCCACTGCGTTCCGCTCGGAATGACAGGGGTGTCCGCTGGCGGCGCTGGCGGCGCTACGCTAGATGCGACTGCCCGTCATTTCGAGCGAGCGAAGCGAGCCGAGAAATCTCGTGCCGTCGGACGCGGGAGATTCCTCGACTGCACTGCGTTCCGCTCGGAATGACGGGGGTGTCCGCTGGCGGCGCTGGCGGCGCTACGCTAGATGCGACTGCCCGTCATTTCGAGCAAGCGAAGCGAGCCGAGAAATCTGTGCCGTCGGAGCCATCTCATGTCTCATCTACACATTGCACTGGCCCAGATCAACACGACGGTGGGCGACCTGGCGGGCAACGTGCAAAAGATCGTCGCCCACCTGGAGCGAGCCAGGGAGGTGGGGGCCGACCTGGTTGCCTTCCCGGAGCTGGCCGTCACCGGCTACCCGCCGGAGGACCTGTTGCTCAAGCCATCCTTCGCCGTCGCCAACCGGGCGGCGGTCGAGAAGATCGCAGCCGCAACCTCTTGATGGCGCTCTCGAACAAGTTCGGCTGGCTGGTGTTGACGACCGGGAACAAGAGCGAGATGAGCGTCGGCTACGCCACGCTGTACGGCGACATTGCCGGTGGGTTCGCGGTCATCAAGGACGTGCCCAAGACACTGGTGTACGAGCTGGCCTGCTGGCGGAACGGGCAGGGGGACAGCCCGGCGATCCCGGAGCGGGTGCTGACCCGGCCGCCGTCAGCCGAGCTGCGCCCCGATCAGAAGGACACCGACAGCCTGCCTCCCTACGAGGTGCTCGATTCCATCCTGAGGGCCTACGTCGAGGAGGACGCTGGGCTGGACGAGATCGTGGCGCTGGGCTTTGACGAGCCACTGGTGCGGGAGGTGATGCGCATGGTCGACCGGAACGAGTACAAGCGCCGCCAGGCTCCGCCCGGCGTCCGGATCACCACACGCGCCTTCGGCAAGGACCACCGCCTGCCAATCACGAATCGGTACCGGGAGTGACGGCCACTGCTGTAAGGCGTTCTTTCCCCCCGTCTACCGTCTACTGTCTACCGCCTACCATTGACCAAGGAGGATCCATTGACCGAATTCTCACTCGCAGGGAAAGTGGCTATCATCACCGGCGCATCCCGTGGCATTGGGCGGGCGATCGCGCTGCGGCTGGCCGGGGCAGGCGCAAGGGTCGTCGTCAGCTCGCGCAAGCTGGAGAACGTGCAGGCTGTGGCCGACGAAATCACGGCCGCCGGCGGGGAGGCGCTGGCCGTCCAGGCCCACGTCGGGCGGCCCGACGACGTGACAGCGCTGGTCGAGCGGACGGTGGAGACCTACGGCCGCATCGACGTGGCGGTCAACAACGCGGCGACGAACCCGCATTTCGGCCCGCTGCTCACCGCGGACGAGGGCCAGTGGGACAAGATCCTCGACACGAACGCGAAGGGGGCGTTCCGGGTGTGCAAGGCGGTCGCCCCGCACATGGAAACCCAGGGCGGCGGCAAGATCATCAACCTGGTCTCCGTCGCCGGGCTACGCCCGTCGCCCGGCATGGGCGTGTACGGTGTCTCCAAGGCGGCGCTGATCATGCTGACGCAGGTGCTGGCGATGGAACTGGGTCACGCCAATATCCAGGTCAACGCGATAGCGCCGGGGGTGATCAAGACCCGCTTCAGCCGACTGCTGTGGCAGACGCCGCAGATCGCCGAGCCGACCCTGGCGCATCTGCCGCTGGGCCGCTTCGGTGAGCCCGAGGACGTCGCCGGCCTGGCGCTGTACATGGCATCCTCCGCCTCGGATTACGTGACCGGGGCGGTATTCGTGGTGGACGGGGGGATGAACGTAGCCTCGGCCATGGGGTGACATGAATGGCCTAGGTGCCAGGCACTTTTCAACGGATTTCTGAGACGTATATCGATTGCACTCTCAGTGTCGTCTCCCGGGCCAAACCTGTCCAAGTGCCTGGCACCTGCAGGGGAATGAGCGCTTAGGTGCCAGGCACTTACGGGTGCACGTTTGGGCACGCGGCGCAGTTGCCCTCAGCACCGTATCTTGGGCCAAAGTTGGTTACAAGTGCCTGGCACCTAAACTGGCGGGAGGGTTTGACAGATGCCATAGAACTGTGATAGAATAGGCAGTACATCGAGGGACCAGCATGGGCACCAGGACGGTCGTTGCAGCCGCACCCATTTGGATCCGGCCAGTAGGCGGCCCTCCTTTGCAGTTCATTTACCCGAAGACGGCAACGCGCGCCACACATAAAAGTCGCTGGAGCGCATTCGCAGCCCGCAGGATGAGCTGGCCCCGAGGAGGAGACGGCCATGGCTCAGCCCTTGCCTCCCGGAAGCGTAGAGGCGCACATCCAGGGAGAGGTCAGCGGTCAGGTTGCCGTCGGGAACTATAACGTCCAGATCGGCTCTGTCCACGGCGGCGTGGTGAACCTCGTCGCGTCCGGGCAACAACCCCGCCCGCGCCCGCGCCCCACCCCCGTCTTCCTGCGTCCTCGCCCCTTCCCCGGCCTGCTGGATCGGGGCTCGGAGATCGATGCTGCCACCGCCGCCCTGCAGTCTGCCCAGCCGGCTGAGTTTCACGGCGAGGGAGGCATCGGCAAGACGGCACTCCTGCGCCACCTGGCCCATCGGTCCCCCGGCGCTCCTTTCCCGGACGGTATCGTGTACCTTTCGGCCCGCCACCAACTGCTGGCCGACCTGCTGCAATCCCTCTTTGACGCCTTCTACGAGAGCGACATTCCTTTCAAACCTACCGATGCCCAAATCTGCCACGCCCTCCAGGGCAAGCAGGCCCTGATCCTGCTGGACGACGTAGAACTGGCACGGGACGAGGTCGAGGCGCTGGTGTGTGCCGCGCCGGGCTGCACCTTTCTCCTGGCCTCGTCGAAGCGCTGCCTGTGGGGGGAGGGATGTGCTGTGGCGCTGCACGGGCTTCCCCTGGACGACGGCCTAGCGCTGATGGAGCGGGAACTGGGACGGCCCCTGGCCCCGGAGGAGCGACCGGCTGCACAAGCCCTGTGTGAAACCCTGGAAGGCCATCCCCTGCGTCTCCTGCAGGCAGCGGCACTGGTGCGGGAGGAGGGACAGACGTTCGCACAAGTGGCCCGCCAGGCACAACCCCCATCCCCCGCTGCAGCTCTGACTGCGCAGGTGCTGGCCGCGCTCCCCGAATCGGAACGGCAGGTCCTGGCGGCGCTGGCGGCGCTGAACGGCGCGCCGGTGCACGCCGACCACGTGGCCGCGCTGACAGGGCTCCCCGACGCCACGCCCATCCTGGAATCGCTGTTGCAGCGCGGCCTGGTACAAGCCCCCGATCCCCGCTACACGCTGGCCGGCACGCTGGAGCAGGACGTACGGCAGGCATGGGACCTGGCCCCGTGGGCGCAGCAGGCGCTGGCCCATTTCGCGACCTGGGCGGAGCGCCACCGCTCGGCGCCCGAGCGCCTGTTGGAGGAGGCCGACGCCATCCTGCAGGTGCTGGAGTGGGGAGCCGGCGCGGGCCGTTGGACCGAGGTCCTGCGGCTGGGGTGGGCCGTGGAAGGCGCGCTGGCCCTGGGCAAGCGATGGTCCGCGTGGGACCAGGTGTTGCGATGGATGCTCCAGGCGGCGCAAGCGCTGAGGGACCGGGAAGTCGAAGCCCGGGCCTTGCATCAAAGCGGTACCCGCGCGATGTGTCTCGGGGACATCTTTGCAGCCCGTACTTTCCTGATCCAGGCCTTCCGCCTGCGAGAATCGTTGGGGGACCAAATCGGCGCGACGGTGACCCGCCACAACCTGGACATCCTCGTAGGCCCGCCCCCACCGCCCCGGCGTCCTCCTCAACCGTCTCCGACGCCCGCACCGGCTGGCCCAGCAGCCTCGGTCACCCTCCTTTTGCCCGTCCTGCTCGTGGCACTGGGCGGGCTGGTGATCCTGCTACTCGGGTCTCAGCTCCCGTCGGGCTGGCCCATCGCCCTCGTGACTGACACGCCCACCCACGTACCTACACCGACGCTGACCCACACGCCGACGAACACGCCCACGCTCACGCCTACACCGACGCCGACTCACACGCCGACGAACACGCCTGCATCCACGCCCACCCCCTGGCCGTGTGCCGACAGCCCACCAACACACTGGCGGCCCTACGTTGTGGGGCGAGGGGATACTCTCTTCTCGCTGGCCCATCGCCACGGGACAACCGTGGATGCGATCATCTTTTACAACTGTCTCCCAAGCACACAGGTGTGGGTTGGCCAGCGGCTTTACCTGCCCCCCCTACCGACACCGACCCACACACTGACACCCACTGCGAAGCCGACCAACACGCCAACACCGACCGATACCCCGACGAACACCCCAACGCCGACCGATACGCCGACGAGCACGCCAACCCCGACCAGCACGCCAACGCCGACGATCCCCCCTGATACCACGGGACCCACCATCTCGGGCATCACCGAGTCTGATGATCCGATCTATTGGCCCCCGAGCTGCGACCCCCACGAGGTTACCATACGCGCTTCTGTCTTCGACCCGTCGGGCGTTTCCGGGGCGAAACTGACGTACCGGGTCGTGGAAGGTGCGAGGGAGGGAGATTGGCTGGCGCTGCCTATGAACGAGACGGGGACGGCGATATACGAGGCAACGGTGGGGAATGGAGAACTTGAAGCCAGTCTCGACCATCCATCACATGGTGCTCCCGCTAGGCTGGAGTACTACGTCCAGGCTGTTGACGACAAAGGCAATCGTTCCGAAAGCCCCACAGGCACAGTGACGGTTGAACCTTGTGGATTGGGACCGTAGGGATTGACAGACATCGTAGGACTGTGATAGAATAGACGGCACAGCGAGGGGCCAGGGCGGGCATCAGGAGGACCGTTGTGGCCGCACCCATTTAGATCCGGCCAGTAGGCGACCCTCCTCTGCAATTCACTTACTGGGAGACGGCAGCCACGCGCGCCACACGTAAAAGTCGCTGGAGCGCATTCGCAGCCCGCAGGATGAGCTGGCCCCGAGGAGGAGACCGCCATGGCTCAGCCCTTGCCTCCTGAAAGCGTAGAGGCGCACATCCAGGGAGAGATCAGCGGTCAGGTCGCCGTCGGGAATTACAACGTCCAGATCGGCTCCGTCTACGGCGGCGTGGTGAACCTCGTCGCGTCCGGGCAACAACCCCGCCCGCGCCCGCGCCCCACCCCGGTTTTCCTGCGTCCTCGCCCCTTCCCCGGCCTGCTGGATCGGGACTCGGAGCTCGATGCCGCCACCGCCGCCCTGCAGTCCGCCCAGCCGGTGGAGTTTCACGGCCAGGGAGGCATGGGCAAGACGGCGCTCCTGCGCCACCTGGCCCATTCGCCCCCCGGCGCTCCTTTCCCGGACGGCATCGTGTACCTTTCGGCCCGCCACCAGCCGCTGGCCGACCTGCTGCAATCCCTGTTTGACGCTTTCTACGAGAGCGACGTGCCTTTCAAGCCCACCGACGCCCAGATTTGCCACGCCCTCCAGAGCAAGCAGGCCCTGATCCTACTGGACGACGTAGAACTGGCACGGGACGAGGTGGAGGCACTGGTGTGTGCCGCGCCGGGCTGCACCTTTCTCCTGGCCTCCTCGAAGCGCTGCCTGTGGGGGGAAGGATGCGCTGTGACGCTGCGCGGGCTTCCCCCGGACGACGGCCTGGCGCTGATGGAGCGGGAACTGGGACGGCCCCTGGCCCTGGAGGAACGACCGGCTGCACAAGCCCTGTGTGAAACCCTGGAAGGCCACCCCCTGCGCCTCCTGCAGGCAGCGGCGCTGGTGCGGGAGGAAGGGCAGACACTTGCAGAGGTAGCCCGCCAGGCACAGCCCCCTTCCCCTGCTGCAGCTCTGACTGCGCAGGTGCTGGCCGCGCTCCCCGAACCGGAACGGCGGGTCCTGGCGGCGCTGGCTGTGCTGAACGGCGCGCCGGTGCACGCCGACCACGTGGCCGCGCTGACAGGGCTCCCCGACGCCACACCTGTCCTGGAATCACTGTTGCAGCGCGGCCTGGTACAGGCGCACAGTCCCCGCTACACGCTGGCCGGCACGCTGGAGCGGGACGTGCGGCGGGCATGGGACCTGGCCCCGTGGGCGCAGCACGCCCTGGCCCATTTCACGACCTGGGCGGAAAGACACCGCTCGGCGCCCGACCGCTTGCTGGACGAGGCCGACGCCATCCTGCAGGTGCTGGAGTGGGGAGCCAGCGCGGGCCGTTGGGCCGAGGTCCTGCGCCTGGGGCGGGCCGTGGATGGCGCGCTGGCCCTCGGCAAGCGGTGGTCCGCGTGGGACCAGGTATTGCGATGGATGCTCCAGGCGGCGCAAGCGCTGAGGGACCGGGAAGTCGAAGCCTGGGCCTTGCATCAGAGCGGCACCCGTGCCATGTGTCTCGGGGACACTTCTACAGCCCGCACTTTTCTGATCCAGGCCTTCCGCCTGCGAGAATCGTTGGGGGATCGAGTCGGGGCGGCGGTGACCCGCCACAACCTGGACATCCTCGTAGGTCCACCCCCACCGCCCCGCCGTCCTTCTGAACCCCCCTCGACGCCAGCGCCAGCCGGACCGGCAGCCGCAGGTGTCCCACTTCTGACCAAGGGGGCCATCGCTCTCGTGTCCCTCCTGGCTATGGCGCTGGGTGGGTGGGGGATCCGGTATTTATTGCCCCAGCCCACGCCCACACGGACGCCGACCGTCACGCTAACCAGCACGCTGACGCCAACAACCACGCTGACGGGCACACCGACGCCCACCGTGACACCGAGCAGCACGCCAACACCCACATCCACGCCAACCGGCACGCCAACGCCGACGGACACCCCGACGCCGACCCCCACCCCGACGAACACCCCAATGCCAACCGATACGCCGACCAGCACGCCGACGCCAACTCACACCCCGACGGACACCCCAACGCCAACCGATACGCCGACCAGCACGCCGACGCCAACTCATACCCCGACGACCACCCCAACGCCAACCCATACGCCGACCATCACGCCATCGCCGACGATCCCCCCCGACACTACAGGCCCCACCATCTCCGGCATCACCGAGTCCGATGATCCGATCTATTGGCCCTTCTTCTGCGACCCCAGCCAGGTTACCATACGTGCTTCTGTCTTCGACCCGTCGGGCGTTTCCGGGGCAAAACTGACCTACCGGGTCGTGGAAAGCGCCAGGCAGGGGGATTGGGTGGCGTTGCCTATGAACGAGACGGCGACGGCGATATACGAGGCCACGGTGGGGAATGAAGAACTTCGAGCCAGTCTCGATCCTCCATCATATGGTGCTCCCGCCACGCTGG
>DATKTN010000084.1:0-14092 GCA_035531135.1 Anaerolineae bacterium | reverse complement strand
GGCGACCTGCTCCGGCGTGCTCCCCGCCTGCGCCAGGTCGAGCTGCGCCTGGGCGGCGTCCCGCTGCGCGGTGGCCGAGTCCACCGCCGCCCGGGCGGCGCGGAGCTGCGCCCCGGCCCCGCCCTGCGCGGCCTCCAGTTGCGCCTGCGCGGCGGCCAGCGCGTCGTCGGCCGCGTGCATCTGGTAGCGGGCCAGTTCCTCGTAGAGGCCCAGCGCGGGGCAGACCTTGTCCTTGGTGCCGTCGGGGAGGGTGATCTTGAAGCACTTCATCGTCGCGTCGTGCGCGTCCTCGGCCTGCAGTTGCTGCGCCATCGCCTGCGCCAGTTGGGCCTGCGCGGCGGCGACCTCGGCGTCCGTCGCCCCGGCGGCGAGCCGGTCCCGCTGGGCCGCAGCCTGAGCGAGCGCACCCTCTGCGACCGCCAGCCGTGCCTCGGCGACGGCGACTGCCTCCGGGCGCGGCGGGGCCTTCACCTGCGCCAGTTGGGCCTGGGCGGCGGCCAGCGCCGCCTGGGCCTCCTGGAGCGCGAGTTGGGCATCGGTGGGGTCGAACTGCACGAGCAGGTCGTCCTCGGCGACGAGGTCCCCCTCCTGCACGAGCACCTCGACGGCCGCACCGCCGCGCTCGAAGCGCAGCTCAGCCCAGCGAGCCGGCTCGATGGCCGCCTCGGCGATCACCTTGTCGTCCTCCTGGGAGACGACGGGCACCTCATCGGCAGGCACAGTCTCCACCGCGCCCGCTCCACCGCACCCCACCAGCAACCCAACGGTCATCAGTGCCAACAGGATAACCAGCATTTGTCTCTTTCTCATCCTTTGGTTCCTCCTTATCTTGCTGTACGTATTGCGTATTGCGTGTTCCGTCTGTATCCAGAGCTTTTCCATTGGTCATTGGTCATTGGTCATTGGTCATTCATTCGTACGCCAGGCTTTCGCGGACGCTGATGCGCAAGGCATCCCGGGCGGGGAGCAGACTGGCGACAACGGACAAGATGGTGATGACGACCAGCCAGAATATGGCTCCAATCGGCGTGTACTTGTAGACCAGGTCAAGGCCGAGGGCTGCGCCCAACCCTCGCACCATCAACCGGCTCGCCGGGAGACCAAGCGGCAGAGCAATGAGCCAGCTCAACCAGCCCAAAATCAGCCCCTCGCCGATGGAAAGACCGGCGATAGCCCCAGATGATGCCCCGATGGCGCGCATCATCCCAATCTCACGCCGTCGCTCCAGGACGCTGAGCGAGAGGGTGCCACTGAGGGCAATACTGCCAACCGCTCCGATAATCACGGCCATAATCCCAAGCAGGATCGGGATAAAGTTAAATTGGTTGATAAAGGTTTGGTTGGTCTCTGTGGCGCTATCCCCACCCATGCCAAAAAAGCCTTGCTGGGGACTTATATCGATCTGGTTTTGCTTGTAATAGGCGCGCAGGTCTTTGGCAATGGCGATCTCGCTCTCTGGATCATCCCGCACGGTCTGAACCCAGATAGTCTGGGCCCTGTTGGCGCTGCCCATTTTCCGCAGCAAAACGTCCCGAGGAACGTGGCCCGAATTGGTAAAGATCGGATCGAACAGCAACCCCACCACCAACCAGGTGGATTCTTTTTTGGTGCCGTGTTTGACGGTTATCCAATCGCCCACACCCACACCGGCGTCTTTAGCCAATTTCTGGTTGAGCACGATGGCATAGGTATCCGCCGGGTCCAGCCAGCGCCCGGCACGCAACTGGTAGCCATAGAGGTCTGTGGGCAATGGTATCCCGAACATTGTGATCCCTTCATCATCCTCCGTCTCGGGTTCGCCGGCCAGCCGGATTGTGCCCCCCTCAAATCCCCACATCTCCACTGCTTTCACGTCTGGATGGGCCAGGGTCAGCGCTTCGACGTGACCGATGCGCTCGGCATCTTCCAACACGAAGGAGACGTTATAGTTGAGGATGGAGCCCAAAACGTCCCTGATGGTGTAGACCACTGAGTCTCTAACACTGAGCACCATCATAAAGATCAGCCCACTGAGCACCAGCGCGATTTGCATGAGGACGACGCGCCATTTGTTGCGGAAGGTATTCGTGATCGTCAGCACAACCATGCGCGGAATGCGCTGTATCTTGGCCAGCATCCGCTCGAACAGCCCGGCCCTGGTGCTCAGGCCGTAGGTGCTGATGGCCTCACGCACGGTGACGCGCGCCCCGGAGAAAATCGGGATCAGGGAGGCCAGCAGAGGGGCCAGCAACGCGATGATGACCTGGGCCACGATGGCCGATGGTGAGACGACGAACTCGACGGACTCCGCGGTAAAGCTGACGACCAACCAGTTGGTGATCCCCCAGCCGCCAAGTATTCCCAGGGGAAGGGCAACGAGCAGGGCCAAAAAGGCGTAAATGAGGACGTTGGTCAAATAGAGGCGCAATATCTGCCCTGTTCGGGCGCCGATGGCCTTCATGATCCCAATCTGATCGACCTGCTGGGAGATATTGGCATTGACGGTGTTGTACACCAACAACAGGCCCAACAGCAGGGCCAGCAACCCCAGCACACCCGTCAGGAAAAAGATGCCGTCCATGGAATCCTGGAAGAAATGCTCGTTGGGGTCTACGACCCGGGCAGGCTGAACCCCCCAAGAGTCCTTGCCCTGTCTTTCCAGTTTCTCCTGGAGGCGGTCGGCGATGCCGGTGACGATTCCTTCGTCATATTCGGCGGCGGCGGCCATGATCTGGGTGAAATTCCGGTCGCCGACTATCTCACCGTAGCGGTCGCGGGTGGCGTAGAATTGGGTCGTGCCGCCAAAGTACACCGGCTGGACGAATTGGCTGGAAATCGTTCCGCCTAACTGGACCGCATACTCACGATCGTCGACGCGGATGACCACCTGCCCTCTCTCGGGAATGCCAAAGGCGGTTCCGTGGCCTTGTTCCAGAGCGAACACTCTGTCCGTGGGCCAGTTCCCGGCAGCCAGGGTCAGCTTGTTGAGCCTCTGATCTTTGTAGTCCGCCCGGGCGAGCAAATTACCCGGAGACCATTCATCCTCCGGGCGGACACGCCACTCAATGGGGGTACTGCTCAGCCCTTCCACATCTTCCACACCATCGACCTTCTTCAAGGCGATCAGGTCGTCGTCGTCTATGGCGGGGGAGACCCCCAGGTTGATCATGGCCGGGCTCGCGGCCTGCCAGCCGCTTTGCATGGCCGGGATGATCAGGTTCCTGGTGCCGAGGATCATGCCGATAGCCGCAGCCCCCATGGCGATGATCAGGACGATCTGTAGAGTTCGGCCTTTGTTGTCCCACACATCGCGCCACACTTTACGCCAGATGATGCTCACGTTCACGCCTCCAATCGCACCGGAGAGATCAGTGCCCCAGTTCTCATTCGTAGGCCAGCACCTCGCGGATGGTCAGGCGGGCGGCGTTGCGCGCCGGCAGGAAGCTGGCCACTGCCGACAGCACCAGCACCCCGGCCAGCCACACCAGAAATCCATCCAGCGAGAAGACGAAATCGAGCGGGCTTTGGAACATACTCGCGCCCACGACGTTGGCGAGCAACGTGCTGATCGGGAGGGCCAGCAACGCACCCACCGCCCAACTGATCACGCCGATCAACATCCCCTCGACGATCACCAGTTGCAGGATCGCCCCATTCGAGGCGCCGATGGCCCGCATCACGCCGATCTCGCGGGTGCGTTCCAGCACGTTCATGCTCATCGTGCCCATCAGTCCCAATCCCCCCACCACCGCGATCAGCACAGCCATCACCAACAGAAAGACGACCAGGACATCTGTCGTGGCGGTGTTCTGAGCGATCAACTCGGTCCCTGTGGTCACCTGCGATACCTGGATGCCCTCCTGCTTGAGTATCGCCTCTAACGCTTTCGCCACCCGCTCCTGCGTGGCGGTGTCCTGCGGGGCAGTGACGACCCGCAGGTTGGACACCCGGTCAATTTCATTCCGTACCCTGGTCAGGTACTCATAGTTGGTGTACACGATCGGTGGTATGACGTTGCCTGCCATTTTGTAGGTACCCACCACCCGCCAGGTGGTCTCTCGATTGTCAATCTGGACCACAACCTCGTCGCCCACTTCCAGATCTGGGCGCTCCTTGAGCAGGTGGTTGCCGATGACCAGGGCGTTCTCGTCTTCGGGCAGCAGCCAGCGTCCTGCGGTCATGGTCGGTTTGATGAGCGTGGATTTTGCCGGGGGTGCGTAGATGACGATCTCCACGGCCGTGGACTTGTCGTCGGACAAGACCTCCGCCATGCTCATGCCCCAGCCTTCCACGCCGGCCACCTCGGGCACGCTCATCGCCAGGGGCTCGAGTTTCTGGATCCGATGGGGGCGGTCGAA
Organism: Anaerolineae bacterium; assembly: GCA_035531135.1. Lineage (GTDB taxonomy): Bacteria > Chloroflexota > Anaerolineae > B4-G1 > B4-G1 > DATKTN01. The sequence continues at coordinate 9,755 of DATKTN010000084.1, read as the reverse complement.
GGAGACGTTGACGTCGGAGAGAATGTATCCAAACGTTTGGGTGATCGCGACGTTTATCGCAGCCCGGAGGTTGGATACGGAGATAAAGATCGCCCCCGCCAGCGTCAGCGTCGAAAGCGTCAGCGCCAGGCGCGCCTTGCGACGGAAGGTGTTGCGCAACGAGATCAGCAGCGGACGTGGCAGGCGGCGGACCTTTTCCAGCAAGCGGTCGAACAGGCTGTGGCCAAATTGCCCGCTGCCCAGGCCATAGTTGCTGATCGCCTCACGGATGGTGAGCCGCGTGCCGTTCCGCACCGGCACCAGCGCTGCCCCCACCGGTACGACGAACGCCACTCCCACTTGCAGTATCAACGACGACAGCGGGAGGCGGAACGGGCCGGGGCGGAAATTGAGAAATGTGGCGACGCCGCTGGCTGTACTGTAGGCGAGAAACGCCGAGAGCGGCACGGCGACCACCAGCGCCAGAGCGCCAAAGCAGAGCACCAGCACGATGTACATACTGGTCAATTGCAAAGTCCGCCCGCCGATCGCCTTCATCATCCCAATCTGGCGGACGTGCTGGCTGAGCAGCGCGGTGATGGTGTTGATCACCAGAAAGGCGCTGAGAAAGACCGCCAACGCCCCCAGAAAGCCCATGATCAGTCCCAGGGCCTGGGTGATGTCGGTGGCGAAATGCCGGCCCGGCTGGAACACCAGGGTAAAGAACACCTCCCGCCCGCTTCTTTCGATCCGATCCGCCACCTCCTGGGCCACCGCCCGCACGTGCGCTTCGTCCTTGGGTCTCTCGGCAACGGTGAGGAACATCTGGTCATAGTCCCGCGACCCGCCCAGCCACTCGATCGTTTCGGGGGTGACGAACGCGGTGACCTGGCCCGAAAACGCGTAGGGAAAGCTGGTCACGTCGTGCACGACGGCGGCCACGCGCAGCTCGCGCACCCGCCCGCCGGGCACCTCGATCTTCACGGTGTCGCCTGGCGTTACCGGCAGAGCACCGAGTGCGGAGCGTTCGATAAAGATCTCGCGATCTGCCAGCGCCAGGCTGCTGCCAGGGGTGTTGGGACGAATGTAGTCAACCTCTATTTCTTCCACCGGTGGCACGGCGACGATGCCAATGGGCACCTTTTCGTCGGGACTGACGATGGCGCGGGCTGAGAGCCCGCTTCGCCCTTCAGCTTGTCCCACGCCCGGTATCCGCCGCACCGCCTGCACCAGCGTGTCGTCGAAAGGCTCGCTGTAGATAATCGCACCATGGGGGTTGACGGACTGGTAATCCGCATCCATGTCGTTCAAAATCATCACAAAGGAACTGCTGACGTAGCCCACGGCGAACACCCCAACGGCGATGGACAGCATGACCAGTATGGTTCGGACTTTGTTTCCCCACAGGTCGCGCCAGACTTTGCGCCAGATCATGCTCATCTTAATGCCTCACACTCGTTTGATCACGACCAGCGTCTCGTCGTCAAAAGCGCGCTGATCTTGGGCAAAGTCGGCAGCAGCCTCGACGACCATCTCCGCCAGTTCCTGGGCCGGGCGGGAATTGTTCTGGACGACGAGTTCTTCCAGCCGCTCCTCTCCAAACTCCTTTTCCTGCGCGTCTATCACCTCGGTGATGCCGTCGGTGTACAGGACGAGAACGTCCCCGTCCGCCAGCGTCACCGTTTCCTCGGCGTACTCCGCGCGCTTGAACAGCCCCATTGCGACGCCCGAGGCCATCAGGACCTCACAGCGGCCTGTGGCGGCGCGGTAGAGCAGCGGCGGGCTGTGCCCGGCCGAGGCAAATCGCAGGACGCCCGAGTCCAGGTCCAGGTAACCCACGAAAGCCGTGGCGAACATCTTGGACTGTTGATCGGCGATGATAGCCTGGTTGGCGCGGTCCAGCAGCTCTCCAGGATAAAAGTTCAGGCCCATGGCAAAGCGCAACACCGTCACGCTGAGCGCCATGAACAGCGCCGCTGGGACGCCTTTGCCCGAGACGTCGGCGACTACGACGGCCAGCCGGCCATCCGGCAAGGGATAAAAGTCGTAAAAGTCGCCGGCGACCTCGCGCACCGGGCGCCAGAACGCAGCGATGTCCCAGCCAACGTGCTGGGGGACGGTCTGGGGCAGGAAACTCCTCTGGATCGCCCGGGCGGTCTCCAGGTCCTGGTTGATCAGCCGCTGTTGTATCTCCTGCGCGTACAGCCGGGCGTTCTCGACAAAGACCGCGGCCTGGGCCGCCATCGCCGCCAGCAACCGCTCATCCCGGGAGGTAAACGGCCCGCCCTTTTTGTTCAACAACTGGACGACGCCGATGGTCTTTTGCTGGGGGTTGCGCATCGGCGCGGCCAGGATCGTGTGGCACCGGTAGCCGGTCATCTGGTCAAAAGAGCGCACAAAGCGTGGGTCCTCGTAGGCGTTCGGGATGTTCAGCACCTTGCCCGTGGCAGCGACGTGTCCGGCGACTCCCTGGCCGATGGGGAGGCGAATTTCTCTCAGGTCGCCCGTGTCTTCCAATAGCACGTGCGAAAAGAGCTCACCGCGTTCTTCGTCAACCAGATACAGCGTCCCGCGATCTGCGCCAATCGTGTCCACCAGCTCGTTGATGATGAGCTCCAGCAGTTCGTCCAGGTCCATGTTGGCCGCCATGAACTCGATGACGGTCCGAATGGCGTTGAGCTCCCGCAGCGTGCTGGGCCGGCGCGCCTGGGGTCCTACCCCCGGAACGGGGGGGCGCTCGACGTGTTTGTTCAACACGACCGTGTTGGGGCCGCCCGGTACCGGAGTCGTCTGGCGGACGACGTGGTCCATCAGGCTGTGAATCAAGTGCAGCCCCATCCCCCCCTTGATGCGCGTCTCAACCGGCGCGTGGATGTCGAAGGGCTTCACGGTGTCAGGGTCAAGGGGAATCCCCCAATCGGTGAGCGTGATCTGCACTACGTCATCCATTGTCTCCGCGCGCACCAGCATCTCCCCCACCGCTTCGCTGGGATACGCGTATCGCACGATGTTGACCGCGGCCTCTTCTACGGCGAGGTCGATGTCAAACAGCGTCGTGTCGCTCAACTGCAGCCGTTGCCCGATGCCGTGGATAAAGTACGAGATGGTGCGCAGATTCTCGATCGTGGCCGGCAGGCGCAGTTCGCCCAGGAAAACCATGGGTAGACCTCTTCAGGACACAGAGTCAAGTCGTCGAGACGCGCCGGCCCGAAAGGCGGCCTAGTCGAACGCGGCGCTAGAAATCGGCGCTGGCGGCCTCGATCGTGTCATAGACCGCAAAGAACTTGTCAAACCCGATAATCCGGAAGATGCGCAGCACCTTCGGATTCAAAGCGACCAGCTTCAAGTCGCCGCCCTGCTCCCTGTTCTTGGTGAACACGTCGGCCAGCGTGCGCAGCCCGGCGCTGCAGATGTACCGCACCTCGGCCATGTCCAGCACCATCTTGTGCTGGCCTTCCGACACCGCGGCCTGCAGGGCCAGGTCCAGGTCAACAGCGCCCTGGGTGTCGATGCGCCCTTCCAGCACGAACACGGTGATGCCGTTTTCGACGCGCTCGGTGATGTCCATCGGTTTTGCCTCCTGGAGTAATGCGTGATGCGTGAAACGTGAAACGTGAAACGTGATGCGTAATCAACTGATTCGAATGCTGTTCGCAGTGAGCGGCCAGCGGCTGCTGGCTGGGGTTAGCGACCGGCGGCCAGACGCTGGTCTATCTCGCCCGCCGCCACGAGGCGCCCGTCGCGCAATTCTTCCATGCGGGGTACCAGCCGGGCCAGTTCCCGGTCGTGCGTCACCATGATGAGCGTCTTTCCCTGGTCGACCAGGTCTTCAAACAGCGCAAAGACCAGACCCGCCGAAACCGTGTCCAGGTTGCCCGTGGGCTCGTCGCCCACGACCAGCTCCGGATCGTTGGCCAGGGCGCGCGCAATCGCCGCCCGTTGCTGCTGGCCGCCCGAAGCCTGGCTGGGGAGCTTGTCCGCGATCTCTGGCACGTCCACCAGTTCCAGCAGCTCCATGGCGCGCTCGCGGCGCTCGCTCCGCTTCCCCACCCGGCAAAAGTCCATCGGCAACATCACGTTTTCGATCACCGTCAGCGTGGGCAGGAGCTGGAAGAACTGGAAGATCACGCCGACGTGTTTGCCGCGGAAGCGGGCCAACTGGTTCTCGCTCATGTCATTCAGCCGTTGACCGGCGACCCAGACGTCGCCGCTGGTAGGGCGGTCAATGCCCGTGATCATATTGATCAGCGTGGACTTGCCGGAACCCGATGGCCCGACCAGGCCAATGAATTCGCCCTCCCCGACCTGCAGATCGATGTCCTTCAGGACGGGGACCTCGCCTGCGCCGGTCTCATAGCTCTTGAAGACGCTGCGCATGTCGATCAGTGCGCTGGCGTCAGAACGGTCTGCTTGTGCTGTTGGCATAACCCCTCCCTTCCTATACGAGATAAAGACCTGACAGGTTTCTAAAGGCGTCGCTTTGAGTTAGACTTGACCTGATCAGGGGCAACCTTGCGCCGAAAAGTGGCTGTGAAACCTGTCAGGTCTGCGTTTCATGGTACCATTATAACATGAATGGCGTAGGGGTAAATCGGCCAACTGGCTAGTTCCAGGGCTAGACAGGTGGATAGTCTCTTACCTGGTCAGGTGACCAGGTGCACACCGGGTCCGTACAGGACGCCCCCGGGACTTCTGTGAGCCCTCGGCCGAACGCTGCGGCTGGCTTTCGCTGAGGTCGTGCAGGCGGCGCGGGTGGGCTGTGCTAATTGCAGATCCGCACCAGACGTGGTAGGATAGCGATAACCTGTCGGGGTGCGAGGGTGCTCCCGCGCAACCTGCGCGAGATACGGAGGTTCCCATGTGGTGTGGACTGTGCACGTCTTCGAAGGCGGATGCCGATTTCACCGCTGCCGCGACAGAGGTGCTGCGGTCAGCATCACGCAATCTCATGACCATCAGGGGCGCAAAGTGATGAAATACGAGGCAACGGGCAAGTCTCTGCGCCGGCATCCGGTTCCAGCCTGGTTTCACGATGCCAAGCTGGGTATCTTTGTCCACTGGGGCCTGTACTCGGTGCCTGGGTGGGCTCCCTTGACGGGTGAACTGACGGAGGTCGTCGCCAAGGAGGGCTGGGCAAGCTGGTACACCAGAAACCCCTACGCCGAGTGGTACCTGAATACCATCCGGATTCCAGGGAGTCCCTCCCACGAGTACCACGTCGCAACCTACGGCGAGGGCTTCTCTTACGACGACTTTGCCCCCCGGTTCAACGAGGCGATCCAGAAGTGGGACCCTGACGAATGGGCCGATCTGTTCCAAAGGGTCGGGGCCCGGTACGTGGTCCTGACGACCAAGCACCACGATGGCTTTCTGCTCTGGCCCAGCAGACACCCCAATCCCAAGAAAGAGGGATACTTTACCACGCGAGACCTGGTCGGCGAGTTGACGGAAGCCGTCCGGGCCAGGGGCTTGCGAATGGGGCTTTACTATTCGGGCGGGCTGGACTGGACGTTCAACGATCTGGTCATTCGGCATGGCCTGGACATGTTTGCCGGGGTTCCGCAGGGCGCGGATTACGTGGCCTACGCCGACGGCCACTGGGTCGAATTGATCGACCGCTACCAACCGTCCATTCTCTGGAACGACATCGGCTATCCGGCTGCCGCCAACCTGCGGCAGTTGTTTGCCGATTACTACAATAGAGTCCCTGACGGTGTGATCAACGATCGCTTCATACAGCTCAAGATCGGCGGGGACTGGTTGTTCAAAAACCGGCTGGTCCGATCGGTGACCGGCTGGCTGGTGGGCCAGATGATGGCTCGCGGCCTGTTTTCACTCCCGGCCGGCAAACACTATGACTACCGGACGCCGGAGTATTCTTCGTTCAAGACGATCACCGAGCTCAAGTGGGAAGCGACGCGAGGGATCGCATATTCGTTCGGCTACAACCGTAACGAAGGCCCGGAGAACACGCCTTCCGTCAGGGAACTGGTCCACTTGTTGGTTGACATCGTCAGCAAGAACGGGAACCTGCTGCTGAACGTCGGACCTATGGCAGATGGAACGATCCCCCTCCTGCAGCGGGAGCGGTTGCTGGGGCTGGGACGATGGCTCGCGGTGAATGGAGAAGCCGTCTTTGATACGCGGCCCTGGGTCAAAGCGGAGGGCCGGACAGGCCGGGGAACGGCGGTGCGGTTCACCCAGGGGGAGGACTCTGTCTACGCCATCCTGCTGGACACGCCGGGGCATGAACAGGTCACCATCGAATCGCTCGATGCGGGCGCGTCCGCGGCCGTGCACCTGCTCGGACACGGCCCGGCGCTGAACTGGAAACAGGATGGTGTGAACCTGGCGATCACGTTGCCCGGCGTGCTTCCAGATGGTGTCTCGGGTTCCCCCGCCTATGCCTTCAGAATCACGCCTCCACCTCGGATTCATGGTCGCTGAGAGGAGTGCGAAAAGCGGTGTACTTTGCCCACCCGATTTTTGCGCAATACCATCAGAATGCGCCGCGCTGGTGAAAAACGATGTTCTTGAACGCGCTGGAGATGCTGCTGCCGGAGCCGTTGGTCCGTCACGAAGGCCCGACGACGATGCAGGTGACCGTCAACGAGCAGGCGAGCGAAGGCCGCTGGGTGGTGCACCTGCTGCACTATATTCCCGAGCGCCGCAGCCAGGACATTGACGTCATCGAGGACGTGATCCCACTGTACGACGTCAGGATTTCGGTCAAAGCGCCGCAGCAGGTCACAGGCGTGACGTGTGTGCCAGAGATGGAGGTGCTGCCGTTCGAGCACAACGGCGACCGGGTCGAGTTCGTGGTGCCCACGGTCGACGGACATCAGATGGTGGCGCTCACGTTTTAGCCAGATCGCCGCGGCGGTAGTCTCTCTCTTGTGGGTCAGCAACACGTAACGGGGGGACTACCGCAGCGCCAGGATTCGATTTGAGAGCAACTAGAGAGGAGTGAACCGAGTGGAAAAGGTCAGAACAGCTCTTATCGGCTGTGGGAAGGTCGGGCACATGCATGCGAAGGCTCTCAGCACGTTGCCCGAATCGGACTTTGTGGCCGTGTGCGACAAGGATCTCGCCCGCGCCCAGGCCTTTGCCGGGCAGTACCACGCCAGAGCCTACACCGATGTACAGGAAATGGTGACAGATGCCGACGTGCAGGCGGTCGTTGTCTGTACCCCGCACCCCCTACATATGTCACCTGCCGTTCTGGCCGCGCAAGCCGGGGCGCACGTCCTGGTCGAGAAGCCCCTGGCCGCCAGTCTCAGAGACTGTGACGCGATGCTGGCAGCGGCTGATGAGGCTGGAGTGAAACTGGGCGTCATCAGCCAGCGGCGGCTGTACGGGCCCGTTCAACGAGTCAAGGCAGCCATTGAGGCCGATAAGATCGGCCGCCCTGTTTTGGGGACGGTCGTCGTACTCGGCTGGCGCGACGAGGCCTATTACCGGTCTGATCCGTGGCGCGGCAGGTGGGACACAGAAGGTGGGGGCGTGTTGGTCAACCAGGCCCCGCATCAGCTTGACCTGCTGCAGTGGTTCATGGGGCCGATCGACGAACTCTTTGGCTACTGGGATAATCTCAACCATCCTTACATCGAGGTGGAAGACACGGCGGTGGCCGTCTTGCGATTCAAGAACGGCGGGTTGGGCTCCATCGTCGTGAGCAACTCCCAGAGACCGGGTATCTACGGCAAAGTGCACGTGCATGGCGAAAATGGCGGTTCGGTGGGCGTGCAGACGGATGGCGGTGCCATGTTCGTCGCCGGGGTGTCCGAGGTCCTGGAGCCACCGGCCAACGACCTCTGGACGGTGCCTGGGGAGGAGCATCTGCTGGCCGAGTGGCAGGCGGAGGATCGGGCCGTCTTCCAGGCGATCGACCCGACCACGCACTATCATCGCCTGCAGGACCAGGATTTCCTGCGGGCGATTCTGGAGGGCCGCGAGCCGGTGGTGACGGGCGTCGAGGGGCGAAAGCTGGTTGAGATCTTAACCGCGATTTACCGTTCACAGCGCGATCGCACCCCGGTCAAGTTCCCGCTCGATGCCCGGCGAGGCTCGAACCAGTTCGACGGCCGGCTATCCCGTGTTCTCCCGTAAACTTTCGGCAGATAGAGGGGTAATCCCCCTTCCTATAGCGCCTATGATGAATGATAAGAGCGTGGATCACCGACAGGACACTGCCGAAAGAACTGATCGAAGCTAGCGTACAGGTGGGTTGCTCAAGCCGGGCCAGCGGAAAGGAATCCTTTCGTGGAAAAGATCAAGGGCGTCATCTTCGATATCGATGGGGTGCTCGAGTTCCAGGGCAGTGTGTATCCAGGAGCTATCGAAACGGTTGATGCGCTCAGAGGTAGAGGAATCGCCCTCAGATTCCTGACGAACAGCACGCTGAAAAGCCGTGTGTCTTGCACTGCAAAGCTGAGGGAAGCGGGCTTTCAGGTATTCTATGAGGAAGTCATTACAGCTTCGTATGCCGCGGCGGTGTATCTTGGGAAACTGAAGCCCAGGTCCTGCTGGATCATGCTGGAAAGAGAGGGGCTGGACGAGTTCCGGGACTTTTATCAGGACACAGAGAACCCGGAATACATCGTCGTCGGTGACAACAGGAGCAGGTTTGACTTTGAGCACATGAACAAGGCGCTGCGGTTGCTGCTGGGAGGGGCGAAGCTGATAGGCATGATCCCCGAACTGGTTGACACGAGCATGGGAGAGGCTGAGCTGAACGTAGGTTCATGGATCGGGATGTTGGAGCGGGCGTCAGGGGTGAAGGCTACCTACGTTGGGAAACCAAACGCGCACGTGTTCGAGCTGGCATTGCGAAGCATGGGGCTTGGCGAGGACGAGGTGGTGATGGTCGGGGATCGAGTGTCGATGGACATCAAGGGGGCGAAGGATTTCGGGATGCGGGCAGTCTTGCTGCGGACGGGCGAGTTTGAGGAGCTGGATTTGGCGAGTGGGGTGGAGCCGGATTTCGTCTTCGATTCGATACAGGAAGTGCTGAGCGTATTCGAGCCAAGTGGTACTGGACGTGCCGAAGAAACCGGCAATCGTAGAGGGCGCAGGGACGGCTCTTGATCAAGGATCGATGTGGGCTCCCGTCATCCGCGCGCGCGATTCCTGTTTATCGTCAGAGGAATGAGGAGGAAAGGACAGTGAACGAGAAGCAATTGCCAGAGAAAAGCTCGGAACCGGAGTTCTCCTATTTTGAGATACAGGCCCACTGGGGTGTCACGAAGCACATGGGAGGCTTGAGGGCAACAGGAGAACTCGCCGAATTATGCCACATAGGCAGAGACAAGTACGTGCTCGAGATCGGATGCGGCGTCGGGACGACCACCTGCCACCTGGCAAGGAGATATGGCTGCAGGATAGTCGGTGTGGACATTTCCGACAGGATGATCGATTGGTCCAGGAAAAGGGCGAAACGAAAGGGCTTGGAGGATAGAGTCGAATTCAGAACAGCAGACGCGCAGGACCTGCCGTTCGAGGACGCGCTGTTCGACGCCGTCATCAGCGAGTCTGTGACCGCATTTCCGGCCGATAAGCAGAATGCGGTGAGCGAGTACGTGCGCGTGACAAAGCCGGGAGGGTTCGTCGGGCTCAACGAGGGCACCTGGGTAAAGGCGCCCCCTCCCGGCGACTTGGTCGAGTACGTAGACCGTATCATGGCCAATGCCAGGTTTCTGACGGCCGGCGGCTGGAAGGAGCTGCTGGAGAGCAGCAACCTGGCGGAGGTCGTGGTGAGAACCCACAGACTCAACGCG
>DATKTN010000083.1:0-9221 GCA_035531135.1 Anaerolineae bacterium | reverse complement strand
CCCTCGGTTTTCCAGCACGTTTTGCGAGACGCCGGCCCCAGCCCCTCCCAGTAACCGGGGCAGTAAAAGAACGTCTGGGCCGGATCCATCCCCGCCTCTTCCATCGCCGCTGCCATCGTGATGATCTTGAACACAGAGGCGGAGGGGTAGGTGCCCTGGGTAGCGCGGTTGAAAAGCGGATGGCGGGTGTCGGCCAGAATCTGAGCGCGGCCCACCGCCCCGGCCGGACCGACGAAGACGTTGGGGTCGAAGCCCGGTCCACTGGCGAGTGCCCGCACCGCGCCGCTGTGGACGTCGAGCACGACGATGGCCCCTCTACGGCCGCCCAGGATCTGCTGGACTTGCTCTTGAAAGTCCCGGTCGAAGGTGGTGTGGACAGTGCGGCTGGGCAGCGCTGGGCGCTCCGCCACCGTCGTGACCTCTTCGCCCGTCGATGTGACGGCGGTGAGCACGCCGCCGTGCTGACCAGCCAGAATCTCCTCCCCCCACGCCTCCAGCCCGGCGACGCCCACCCACTCGTCGCCCCGGTAGCCGCGAGCGCGGTAGGCATCCAGTTGCTCGGCCGGCACCGGGGCCACCCAGCCGACGACGTGGGGGGCGACGTTCCCGTGAGGATAGGTGCGTCCTTCTTTCTCGTCCCGGTAGATGCCGGGGATGGACGACAACAAGTTGTTGTGCTCCACGCTCACCTCGGCGGAGATGTCGGCGATGGGGACCTTCCAGTCGGCGGGGGTGGCGACGTACCGGCCGCGGATCTCGTCCGGGGAGAGCTCTGTGACTGATGCCACTGCCTCCAGGAGCGCGTTCTCGTCCGCTATCTGACCGGGGATGACGCCGAGTGTGACGATCGTGCCCTCGGTTGCCAGGCCCAATCCAGCTCGATCGTAGATGTTGGCCCGCGCGGGAATGATGTATTCCATCCGAAAATAGTGCCCGCCCGCAGGGAGCGGGTGAAGGCCCGCCAGTTGTGGCCAGATCAGCCCCGGGTCCCAATCTACCCACCACTGCCCCTCGTGCAGGCTGAGCGACATCACTGTATCGGTGATCAACGTGCCGACGAGTGCCGTGTCCAACCGCAACTCGAACGAGACGTGGGCTTGGTCACCTTCCCGCAGGGCGGAGTGAAGGCGCTTGGTGACGGTGAGCACGGTGGCGGTGGCCATCGCGTTCTGGTAGCGCTGGGTGAAACTCTCGGCGTCGATGGCCGCCTGGCTGGCGGGTGCGAGGCGCGCGTACATCGTCCCATAGTCGCCCGCCTCCCAGGCGTCCAGGAAGACGGCGGCAGTTGCGTCGGGCGAGGGCGGCGGCGGGGTGGGTGTGGGGGTAGGGACGGGAGTTGGGGGGGGAGTGAAGGGAACGGTGGTCGGGGAGTTGGTACAGCTCACCAGTAGCAGCACAGCGATGATCATGGATTGCAGATTTGCCATTTGTGATTTGTATTCCGTCATCTGTCGTTTGCCATTTGCTGATTCGGCTGTCCAGCGAGGATGGTCGCATAGACCGGGCAGAGCTGGCCGGTGTGGCCCTGGCAGGCAGCGGGAACGTCGTGGAGCGGCTCGATCCTGAAGGCCCGCAGGCAGCGGGTGAGATGGCAGAGCGGGAGCCCGACCACGTTGGCGTAGCAGCCCTGGTACCTGGCGACCGGATGAAACCCGGGATGCTGGATGGCGTAGGCGCCGGCCTTGTCCAGGGGGTCGCCGCTGGCGACGTAGGTGGCCATCTCGGCATCAGTGTAGGTGCGCATCACTAACCGGGTCTCGGCCACGTCGGTCGACGTCCGGCCGGTGGCGAACTCCAGCAGCGTGACGGCGCTGTAGACGGTGTGAGATCTCCCGCGCAAACGACGCAGCATATCGATCGCCTCGCTCGCGTCGCATGGCTTGCCCAGAACCTCTCCGTCCAGGGCGACGACGGTGTCGCAGGCGATGATGACGTCGACGCGGCCGGCCGCAGACGGGCGGCCCGCGGACGGCCCGGCAGCGGTCGGGGGGTTGGGACAGGAACGGATACCTGGGCCTGGCTCAGAGCAGGACGACGGGGTCGCAGGCGTGGCGCGAGCCTTGGCCTGGCTTAGCCGGGCGACGGTCACGGCGGGCGGCTCGTTCGCCAGAGGATCTTCGGCCACGTCCGCCACCGTCATCTCAAAGGGTAACCCCAGCAGCCCCACCAGTTCTCGGCGCCGGGGGGATCGGGAAGCCAGCAGTAAGTGGGGTCTACTCAGCAGTAGGTGGGGTCTACTCATCGTGGGCGCTATTTTAGCACACGTAGTGCAATTGTAAAGATCGGTCGGGCGTGGTATCATGCCGGCCGCCGCGGTCGCAACGTGTGTTAGGGACCATCTGCATTTGTTGAGGTGTCGGCCACCTTGGTGGCCCTTGAGGTTTGATCAGGCACGGCTTACTCGAGCAAGTGGACGCGGACGTCCGAAGATGGTGAAAATGGTGTTGCAGTACGTGAGGCGAGAGTTGTCTGACCCTCGTCGCCAGCATCTCTATCGAGAGGCGATTTTGATCGCCGTCGCAGGCAACGTTCTCCTGGCGGCGACGAAGGGAGCGGTCGCATGGTTTTCGGGCAGCAGCGCGGTGCTATCGGATGCTGCCAACTCGCTCTCGGACACGCTGTATAGCCTGATGATGGCGGCCGGGCTCTACCTGGCACAGCGGCCGGCAGACGAGTCCCATCCACAGGGGCACAGCCGCATCGAGCCGCTGGTGAGCCTGCTGATCGTCGCTGCGATGGGAGCGGCGGGTTTCACAGCGATGCGCGAGAGTGTGCTGCGCTTTCTTTCGGGCGCGGCTCCGATTGTGCCAGGTTGGCCCACGGCTGTGCTGCTGGGCAGCGTGGTGGTCAAGGTCGCGATGTTCTTGTGGGTGGGACGTATCGGACGGCTGGCCCACAGTCCTGCGATCGATGCCAGCGCCCGCGACAACCTGGCTGACGTCCTGACCTCTGCCGCGGCACTGCTCGGTGTGTGGGCCTCCCGCCTGGTCCATCCGCTGTTCGACCCGGTGGCCGGTGTGGCAGTTTCCCTATGGATCTTTCGCACGGCCTGGGAGATTCTGTACGAGAATCTGGGCTATCTGACCGGGCGCTCGGCGCCGCCGGAACTAGCCAACCAGATCGTCGCCGCCGCGTCGGCTGTGCCAGGCGTTCTCGGTGTCCACCAGGTCATCTCTGACTACGTCGGGCCGCGTCTACGGGTGGACTTGCACGTTGATGTGGACGGCGAGGTGGAGCTGCACCAGGCCCACACCATTGCTGACCAGGTACAGGCGAAGGTTGAGGCGCTGCCGGAGGTGGACCTGGCCTTCGTGCACGTGGAGCCGGCTGGTCTATAGCGGCGGATGGCAGACATCCGGCGGATGGCAGACATCCGGGCGCTCTATTTCGGAAACGTCTTGCATGCTCAGGGCGACGTGGCTTGACCAGACGGCTCCGGTTCCGCCGCTGGCGGGCCGCCGAGCGCGAGTTGGAAGGAGAAGGTCGCGCCGTGACCGTATTCGCTTTCCAGCCAGATGTGGCCCCCGTGCATCTCGACCAACCGCTTGCTGATGGCCAATCCCAATCCTGTGCCCGTCATCTCCCGCGCGTGCGAGCCATCTACCTGGCGAAACTCCTCAAAGACGATCTCCTGATCCTCGGGTTTGATGCCGATGCCGTCGTCAGCGACGGAGAACAGGATCGTGGATGGGTCGGCCAGGCGACAGGAAAGCGTGATGTGCCCTTCCGTCGGCGTGAACTTGTAGGCGTTGCTGAGCAGGTTGAGCAGCACCTGTTTGGTCCGCGTGCGGTCCGCAGTCAGACGTGGCAGGTCGCCGTCCCGTTCTACTGTCAGCACCTGGGACTTTTTTTCCACCAGCGGCGTGGTCGCTGCCTCTACCTCCGCCAGTAAGTCCGCGACGTCGAAAGTCGTCGGTTCCAGCGCCATGCGTCCGGCCTCGATTTTCGACAGGTCGAGGATGTCGTTGATCAGCGCCAGGAGGTGCTCCCCGCCGGCGTGGATGTTTTGTACGCACTCCTTCTGCTCATCGCTCATCTCGCCCAGCAGCCCATCGACCAGCACCTCGGAAAAGCCGATGATAGAGTTGAGCGGCGTGCGGAGTTCGTGGCTCATGCTGGCGAGAAACTCGTCCTTCAGCCGGTCGAGTTCCTGCAGGCGAACGTTGGCCTCCTCCAGTGCCTCCGCTCGCTGCTGCAGTTCAGTCCGAGCTGCCTCGACTTCCTCGAACAGGCGGGCACGTTCCACGAGCACGGCCAGGTTGCTGGCCAGCGTGCTCAACAGCCGCTGATCGTCCTCCGTGAAGGCGTTGGGTTGAGGGCTCTCGACGTTGAGGACGCCGATGACCCACGGGCCGACGACCAGAGGGACGCACAGTTCGGAGCGCGTGTCGGGGGTCCCTTCGTAATAGCGGGGGTCCAGCCGGACGTCGGGGACGAGCGCAGGCTGGCCGTATCGTGCCACGTAACCAGTGATCCCCTGTCCTAATTCGAGGCGCAGATTCCCGATCAGGTCGGGCGGGTAGCCGACGCCTGCCTCCAGGCACAACGTGCTGCCTTCTGACTCCAGCAGCAGGATCGCCACGTGGGTGCCCTCCATGGCAGCGGCCAGGGCCTCTGCAGCGGCCTGTAGCGTGTCCTCCAGGCGCACCCCGGCGGCGGCGGCCAGGCCCACGTCGTGGAGAAACTGAAGCTCGCTTACCCGGCGTTGTGTCTCCTCGAAGAGATGTGCGTTCTCCATCGCGATAGCCGCCGGCTGGATCAGCGTCTGGCCCACTGCGATCTCGCCCTCGGTAAAGCGATGGGGGCCCTGGCTGTCCCATACTTGAGCACAGCCCACCACGTGGTCGCGGGTCACCATCGGCAGAAGCAGCGAGGCCTGCGCGCCGCGGGCTTCCAGCTTGGCCCGCTCGCGCGGGTCCAACTCGGGGTCGTCCACCTGGATCTGCACAGGGCGACGGCGGATGAGGACATCCCGGTCCTGGATCAGCCCCGCTGCCTCGCCGGGGAAGTCGGCGAGTGTGTAGGTCCGGCCCAGTTCCGAGCGGTGCTCCTTCTCCGTGGCTTCCGAAGCCGCGTAGTCGGCGACGACGGTGATGCTCTTGGCTGCCTCGTCCAGGCCATAGATCTGGACGCTGGTGCTGTTCAGAATCTTGCACAGGCTGCGGGCCATGTAAGGCAGTATCTGTTCGATGTCCAGCGTGGACGAGAGCGCCACCGTCACGCTGTGCAGCAGGGTGGCCTCACGCAATTGCGCTCGCGTCTGTTCGTACAGGCGGGCGTTCTCAATCGCCAGCGCTGCCTGGTGGGCGAAGGCAAAGGCCAGGCGGGCTGTCCCTTCGTCGTACGCGCCGGGGCGATGGGAGTCTACCACCAGCACGCCGATGACCTTGTCCTTGGAGATCAAAGGCACACCCAGCCAGGAGCGCACGTGGATGGGGACATCCCGGTCCGGGTCAAGTCCCTCGACAGGGAGCCAGTCGGTACCGCCGTGCACGTCCGGGACGATGACCGGACCACGTTCACGCACGACCTGCGCCACCGGCGGGATCTCCTTCAACAGGGTCCGTGTGGATGGGGACATCCCGGTCTTCGATGGGATTCGCTCCATGCCACGCGAGGCGACGATCCAGGCAGCGGTGGATGAGGACATCCCGGTCGGTGAGCTGTCACCGGACCCCCCGCCGCGTGGGGGGGTTGCTTCGCGTAGCATGATGATGGAAGCTGCGTCGTAGGGCACGACCCGCTGGAGTTCGTCCAGGACGCGTTCCAGCAGTTTGTCGAGTTGGAGTGTCGTGCTCAAGGCCTCGGCGGTGTTGAGCAGCGTCTGGGCCACTTCCCGCTCTCGCGCGACGTCTCTGAAAAGACGGGCGTTCTCCACAGCCACGCCGATCTGCTGGCATATGGCGGTCAGCAGCACATAGTCCGTCTCGGAGACCGGATGGGGTTTGGTGTCGAAGAGGCACAGGGTGCCCAGCGCTTGGTCCTGGTAGACGATCGCTGCGCCCGTGTATGATCGTAACCCTGCCTGTAACAGCCTTTGGGCATCCACTGGCGCGCCCTCGCGCAGGTCTTCCAGGCCAAGGATGGTCCCTTCCCGATAGACAAAGTCGGTCCCAGAGACCGGGTCGGTCCCAGAGACCGGGTCACACAGCGTGCCGCCCACGCCGTGGGTCTCCAGGTGCTCGACCAGAGGCAGGGAGAGGCCCGTGTGACTGGCGAGTGCCAGGTTCCCCGTGCGTTCATCGGCCAGGTTGATGCAGCCGGCGGCGAATCCCAGCGCGCTGACGGTGCTCGAGAGCGCCCTGTCGAGGAGATCCTGCAGCCCCAGCGAGGCGGACAGCGTCTGGGCCACTGTATTGAGGGCGGCCAATTCCAGGTTGCGGCGTTGCAGCGCCTGTTCGGCCTGCGCGTGCTCGGTGACGTCCTCGCCGATGTTCACCGCGCCTACCGGCTTCCCACGCTCGTCGAACAGCACCGTGTTGTTCCAGTCGATCAGCCGTTCATCGCCGTCCCTGGTTAGAATGAGGGTCTGATCGTGAGGACGGTGCCCGGTCTCCAGGATTTTGCCAAACGGTGTGTCCGGTGCAGGACGATCCCTTTCCGGGATAAAGGTCTGGAACCAGTTCTTTCCCAGTACCTCGTCAAGCGTGTACCCTGTGAGTTCCAGCAGACAGGGGTTGGCATAGGCCACGTTGCCTTCCAGGTCCAGGGCCACGGCGACCATGTGGAG
Organism: Anaerolineae bacterium; assembly: GCA_035531135.1. Classification (GTDB taxonomy): domain Bacteria; phylum Chloroflexota; class Anaerolineae; order B4-G1; family B4-G1; genus DATKTN01. The sequence goes on along the minus strand of DATKTN010000083.1, from coordinate 2,491 downwards.
GCTATCCAGCAAGGTCGGTAAGCAACGCTCGACGTCTAAAAGCTTCACCTGCGCCCGCTCGTGGCCGGTGATCTCCGATCGTGGCTGTTCGTTTTCCCGCGCCGGCTCGGTTGTGCGTTCCTTCATGGCAGTTTCCAGTTCCTTACGCGCCCGCCCGCTCAAGAACCCCGCCACGACGTGCCATCGGAATGGCGCCTCTGAAGGGTGATGGTGTGATGTATGGGTCTGCGTCTCATCCTCTGGCCGATCGCGATTCCAGGTACTGTCGCACCTGGTCTGGAAAAGCCCGGGTGTCGATCGGCTTGGCGATATAATCATCGCAGCCGACCGCCAGCGCTCGCTGGCGCTGATCCTCCATGGCCTGTGCGGTGAGCGCCACGATGGCGATGTGCGCCGTCTCTGGCTGCGACTTGAGGATCTTGGTGGCATCGTACCCGCTGATCTTGGGCAGTTGCATATCCATCAAAATGAGGTCCGGTTGCTCGCAGGTGGCGATCCGAACTGCCTCCACGCCGTTTACGGCGACCAGCAGGCGATAGCCATGGGGCCGCAGGATGATCTCCAGAAGCCTGCGATTCAGCAGGTTGTCTTCGACGATGAGTATGGTTTCATCTGCCATAGCAGGACTCGCTAGCCTCATTGGCTGGCCGGTGATTTTCCCCCAGTGGAGTGAAAGACCCTCGTGTGGCCAGGCGCGCCGACGCGGACCGGCCGCTCGGCGGTGGCGTGCTCTGTGAGTGACCTGGCTCAACTGGCGGGTGTGCCCATCGTAGCACATTTCTGTTCACATTGCGTCAAAGAAATGTGAGACAACTGCTAAAATCCGAACGCTCACTCCTCTGGCGATCTATGCCAATCTGGTGTATAATGCAGTCGAACTGACGTTCTAAAACGTGTTGCGTGCTGCGTGTTGCGTGACATCAGAGTCCTCACGGAATACGCAATACGCAACACGTGGTCGGAAAAGCAGACCCATCTTGTGCTGCCATCCATATTGCTGAATTGCGTCGACCATACAGGAGTGCCATATGCCCAGCTTCCAACTCGTCTCCGAGTTCCAGCCCACCGGCGACCAGCCGGAGGCGATCGCCGCGCTGATGGAAGGCGTCCGCACAGGACACAAGCACCAGACGCTGCTGGGTGCGACCGGCACCGGCAAGACCTACGTCGCGTCGAAGGTGATCGAGGATGTGCAGAAGCCGACGCTCGTCCTCGCCCACAACAAGACGCTCGCCGCCCAGCTCTACGCCGAATTCCGCGAGTTCTTTCCCCACAACGCGGTCGAGTACTTTGTCTCCTACTATGATTACTACCAGCCGGAGGCGTACCTGCCCAAGCACGACCTGTACATCGAGAAGGACGCCGACATCAACGAGGAGATCGACCGCCTCCGCCTGGCCGCCACGACCGCGCTCTTTTCCCACCGGGACGTCGTCATCGTCGCCTCCGTCTCGTGCATCTATGCGATCGGCGATCCCCAGGAGTGGGGCCGCGTCGTCGTTCAGTTGACGCGGGGCGAGCACCGTCGGCGCGACGGGCTCCTGCGCCACCTGGTGAACATCCACTATGAGCGGAACGACTTTGACCTGAAGCGCGGGACGTTCCGCGTGCGGGGCGACACGCTGGAGGTGGTGCCGGCCTACGGCGAGACCGCCTATCGCATCGGCTTCTGGGGGGACGAGATCGAGCGCATCACCGAGATCGACCAGCTCACAGGTGAGGTGCTGGCCGATCTGGACGAGGTGCAGGTCTTTCCGGCCAAGCACTTTATCACGCCGGAGGAGAAGCGGGAGCAGGCGCTGGCCGACATCGAGGCCGAACTGGAGCTGCGGCTGGCCGAGCTGAAGGCCGGGGGAAAGCTGTTGGAGGCACAGCGGCTGGAGCAGCGCACCCAGTACGACATCGAGATGATCCGCGAGATCGGCTACTGCTCCGGCATCGAGAACTATTCCCGGCATCTGCAGCAACGCCCGCCCGGGTCGCCCCCGTGGACGCTGATGGACTACTTCCCGGCCGACTACCTGCTGATCGTGGACGAGTCGCACATGACGATCCCCCAGGTGCGAGGCATGTACCGCGGCGACCGCAGCCGCAAGTCGGTGCTGGTCGACTATGGCTTCCGCCTCCCGTCGGCGCTGGACAACCGCCCGCTTGATTTCGCCGAGTTCGAGGCGCACGTCAACCAGGTCATCTACACCTCGGCCACGCCCGGCTCCTACGAACTGAAGCACAGCCAGCAGGTCGTGCAGCAGATCATCCGTCCCACCGGCGTCGTCGACCCCCAGATCGTCGTCAAGCCGGTCAAGGGGCAGGTGGACGACCTGGTCGGGCAGATCAACGAGCGGGTGGGGCGGGGCGAGCGCGTGTTGGTTACCACGCTGACCAAGCGCATGGCGGAGGACCTAGCCGGCTACCTGCAAGAACTGGGCATCAAGGTCCATTACCTCCACAGCGAGGTCCAGACGCTCGAGCGGGTGGAGATTCTGCGGGA
>DATKTN010000082.1:0-2338 GCA_035531135.1 Anaerolineae bacterium | reverse complement strand
CAATCTGCCACAGGCTCTCACGGCGGTGACTCCGATCTCCGTGACCAATGACGGGACGCAGATCTGGAAGATCACGCACAACGGGGTGGACACGCACCCGATCCACTTCCACCTGTACGACGTGCAACTGATCAACCGGGTGGGGTGGGACGGCATCATCCGGAAGCCCGATGCCAACGAGCTCGGCTGGAAAGACACCCTCCGGATCAGCCCGCTGGAGGACACCATCGTGGCCCTGCGGCCGGTCGTCCCGCAGGTGCCGTTCGACCAGCCGAACAGCGTCCGGCCGATCAACCCCATGATGCCGCTGACAGGGCCCGGCTCGTTGCTGGGGTTCAACAGCACGGATGCGAACGGCGTCCCGACAACTCCCATTGTCAACGCCTTGACGAACTTCGGCTGGGAGTACATGTGGCACTGCCACATCCTGAGCCATGAGGAGATGGACATGATGCGGCCCGTCTCGGTGGCCCAGCCGCCGATCGCGCCGACCAATCTGATCACTACGACGCTGCCGTTCACGGACAGCGTTCAGTTGGACTGGACGGACAATTCCTTGAACGAGACCAGCTTCGTGGTGCAGAGAGCTACTACTCTGACTCTTCCCGATTGGACGACCGTCTATGACACTCTGGTTCCCGACGTGACCACATACACAGATTCTGCCATCCCCATAGGCGTATACTTCTACCAGGTGATCGCGTCCAACAGAGTCGGCTATGTGGGGGTGCCCGGCTACTCCACCCTGGTGGTGACGAGCACCTCCAACATCGTTCAGTTCACGGTTCCGCTTCCGTAGGCTTCGGCGGTCCGGCCTGATCGTTTGGGCCGGACCGCAGTCCTGCTGACCTGGGCGGACGTGGCCAACGGGACCGGATACAGAATCCAGCGAAACACCAACGCTGCGTTTGCGGCCAACCTGGTGACCAGCACGGTCGGCCCGAACGTCACCACGTTCAGCCCGGCAGAGGGTGGCGCGCATCGTGCGGTGGCTGCTGATAGCCTACAACACTGACACCGCCAGTGCCGAGGGGGCCGCAACCTGGCGGGCGCTCGCTGCACACACAAAACGGCTGGTGCCCCTGCCATATCTGGTCGAGAACACGCCATGAGGAAGGCGCAAATAGACTGAGAGATAGCGTAGCACCCGCACGGCGCCTTAGCGGGGCCTGTCTGCTGCTCCGCAGGCGCGCCAGGGTGGGGTTTGGTCCTGGCCCAGGAGGGAGCCCAGGTCACCGCGCACGAGTCCAGCGCTCGTGTATGTTTGCGTTCGCCCCTCCCGATGCGGCCCTCGGATAGGCGAGCTGGAGGAACCAGGGCTGACTGCCAGGACCAACCTCTCTACGATTGTTTGCGCCCAACTGGACAGACCGCTACGCAGATCCCACACACCGCATTGTTCGCTCCGACACGTTCGCGAAGGAGACGGCGGGCCGTCTCCCAGCAGCACCACGCATCAACCAGCTCCTCCCTGTGCAGACCAGCCTCCCACTCCACACCCTTGATGGCCTGAGCAGGACACAGACGAGCACAGGCGACACATTTGCTACACCGACCTGCTGTGACCGGGTGTCCAGCCGGCAGCGGCATGTTGGTGAGGACAGTGGCCAGCCTGAGGCGAGGGCCAAAGCGTGGCGTGATCAGCAGCGCGTTCTTGCCCACCCAGCCCAGGCCGGCGCGTGTGGCCGCCGTCTTGTGCTGGAACGCTACGCTCAGGGTCCTGGTCCATTCATCCGCTTGCTGGGTCTCAGGCACCGTAGCGGGAAACGGCTCAGCACGATAGCCCAGAGAGAAAACGAGCTCAGCTGTGCGTCCCGCGATCTCGTTGAGGGCGCAGTTGACACGGTTGTACTCTGTGTAGTATTGGGAAGTGGGTCCGTCGCGCACCCCCTCAGTCGCACGAGGATCGAGAGCGACGGCGATAGAGATCGCCCTGGGCCACTCGGAGAGAGCCGGAGGCGCCGCGTCCCCCAGATGGGCGAACCCCACGAGGGAAGCTCCCCAACCCAATATGCTCTCCTCGAGGCGCCTCGAGGCAACCGTCTCTGCATCTTGTGTCTGCACTTCACACCTCACGAGGATCTAAGCGTTCACCAGTCCAAGCCCGATTCCTTCCTAGGCTAACCCTCACCGGCCCAAGGGCTGGCAACAATCGAATCCCATTCTCTGGCAGGATTGTATCAGCAGTCTTCTCCTATGCAAAGAACGTGCGCGAATTGCTGCCTCTCTTGCACGGTGCTATAATACACCAGAGGGCAGGCTGCAACGTCGAGAACCGCCCTCCAAAGGTGGCGATGATGACGAACGTACCATCGATCGAGGCCGTTTCGGCCAACAG
>DATKTN010000081.1:0-4433 GCA_035531135.1 Anaerolineae bacterium | reverse complement strand
TCTGGGGGGGATAGAGGGGGGGTGAGGTGTGCACCGTGAAAACGAACGCCCCCCCGTCGGTGTGGCTGCCGCCCCGGGCGACCCAGTACCGGTCGGCCAGCGGCAAGAAGCGAGAGTCCTCCGCCGCCAGCGAGCGCAGCGCAGCGGTGATCGCCTGCCGCTCCGAGGCGATCAGGCCGAGCTGGACGTCGCCCGCGTCATCCGCGTTCTCGTACAGCGCAAAGATCTGCGGGCGCAGCATACTCGTGTCGGTGATGCCCAGCAGTTGGCACTCGCCCGCCTCTGGCCGGGAGCGAGCGACGATAAAGAACCAGGGGCCGTCGGGGGAGGCGTGCACGTGCGTGGCCTGGACGGCGCGATACAGCGCCTGCTTTTCAGTTGGCAACACGGCGAAATCCCGCTCGGTCGTCGGCGCCAGCGCCTCAAGCGTCACCTCCAGCGGGTAGTCGTAGACCCGGTCCAGGAGGTCGAACAGCAGCACGGAGACCTCCGTGTCGGTCAGGAACAGCGGGGCGATGTTCCGTTGGCGCAGGTACTCGGTCACGGCGTGGTAGTTGGCAAAGTCGCCGTTGTGCACCAGCGCCTCGTTGAGCCCGATGAAGGGATGCGCGCCGCCCGGGTGCCAGACCCGCCCCTTCGTGGGATAGCGCTGGTGGGCGATCCACACGCGGGCGGTCAGGTCCTCCAACTGGTAGTGCTGGACCACCTGCTCGGCGTAACCGACGATCTTGAGCACGAGCAGGTCACGGCCGTGGCACAGGACGAAGGCGCGCTTCTCGCCCAGGCTGGCGTAGAACTCTTGGTTCAACCGGAACGAGTTCTGGTAGACGAACTCGTCCTCGACGGCGCGGGGCGCTAGCGCCTCCATGCCGTGTGCTTCGGCGAAGCGGGCCAGCGCGTCCGGCTTGACGCGGGCAAAGTAACGCCACACGTCCGGCGGCCGTACCTCCAATCCCGGCACCTCCCGCCAGTCGTCCAGCGTCGGCACGCGGTACCCCTGCACCAGGTCCAGTTGGACCAGGCCGGTCCGCTCGACCTCCGGCCGGGCCGCCGGGTCCAGGTAGGCGATCTGGATGAGGTAGGTGTCGCGCAGGACGTCCGGTGAGACGCCCATCTGGCCCGTGTCCAGGCCGGCCATTGCGATGCCGCCGCCCTTGCCGTTGCCCCGGTTGTGCATCTGCGCCGCTGCCCCGACGACGTGCCGCCCGGCGACAGGGACGTTGCACGCCAGCCCCAGCACCCCGCAGCCGCCCTCGGCGGCCGAGGGTGAGCGAGTAGTCTGGTTCTCGCTGTCTATCAGATGGCGTCGCGAATTCAGCAATTGTTCGGCAATGATCCTTCTGTCCATAAAGACTCATCTCCTGGCGACAATTCCCCTCAAACGTACTGCGTATTGCGTGTTCCGTGTTCCGTGTCCCGCAACCCGCAACCCGCAACCCGCAACCCGCATCACGTTTCACGCATCACGCATTACGTATTACGTATTACGCATTACGTATTACGTCTCACTCCTCCAAATACACCAACACATCACTCCGCCCCCGCAGCTCACCGATCCCCCCCATCCCCAGCACCCGCAGGATGCCCGCCAACTGGGCCAACCAACTCCGGTACAGGTTGACGATGCGTTGCCAGCCCTGGAGCGCGTCGACGAGTTTCGAAAGCTCCGGATCGGTCGTCGTGATGCCAAAGGGGCAGCCGTCCCCTTTCTCGCAGCTACCCAGCCGCGTGCAGCCCAGGGCGACGAGTTCGGCCGTGCCGATGGCGCACCCGTCGGCCCCCAGCGCGATGGCCTTGGCCACGTCGTAGGCCGTGCGGATGCCGCCCGAGGCGATCAGCACCACCTCGTCGCGAACTCCCTCCTCCTCCAGGAAGCGGTGCACCTTGGGAATGGCGTATTCGGTGGGCATCGCGACGTTCTTCTTGGCAATCTCGGGCGCGGCACCCGTGCCGCCGTAGGCGCCGTCCAACTGGATCACGTGCGCGCCGGCGTGGTAGCTACCGACGGCCACCATGTCGACGTCGGTCGGCGTGGACACCTTGACCGAGACCAGCGCCCGCGGGTTGACTGTCTTGACCCAGTCGACGTGTTTCTTGTGATCCTCGACCGAGTAGACGCTGTGGAAGGGGAATGGGGAGAACAAGCTGGTGCCTTCCACCGCCTCGCGCAGGTCGGCGACAGTGGCCGTGTTCTTGTTCCCCAGGAGATGCCCCCCCAGCCCGGGTTTGGCCCCCTGGGCGTACTTGAACTCGACCAGCCGTGCCCGCTGGATCGTCTCCTCGCGCACGCCAAAGAGGCCGGTCGCGATCTGGGTGATGACGTGGTCGGCGTAGGGCACCAGTTCTTCGGGGTATCCGCCCTCGCCGGTCGAGGTGAAGGTGTCCAGTGTCTGGGCCGCCATGGCGCGCGACAACATCACCGGCAGCCCCACCGAGCCGTAGGACATCCCTGAGCCCCACCACGGCAGGGGGATGGAGATAGCGGGCCGCCCGTCGCCCCGGTGGTTGAGCGTGAGTGCCATGTCGAACTCTGCAGGGTCGGCGGGTTCGGCCGGGCCGTCCTCGATCTCGAAGGCGAAAGCCAGGCGGTCGAAACCGCCGCCGGAGTGGCCGACGCGGAACTCCATCGAGCCATCCGGTGGTTCGCCGGTGCGCGCCTGCTCGTGGCTGGACAGGAGCAGCGCGGTCGTCCAGCGAAAATCCCCCTCGCTGTTGTGTTCTGGCTCGGGCAGACGCCGGTAGGCCGAGACGGGCGCCGTGCCGCCCAGGAGCGGTTTGAAGTGGGCCTCCTCGGTGTGGTGAAAAATGGCGCGCCCGCTCTCCCCGCGCATGCGGCGGGCCTCGCGGATGCCCATCGCGCCCATCACCTCGAGCAGTTGATCGCGCCAGGCGGCCATGAGGTTGACGACGCGCTGGGCGGCCCAGTCGGCTTCGAGCTCGCCCCCCTCGACCGGGCAGCGGCCCCGGTCGGCCCACAGCGCGCAGCCCCAGGCGACGAGGAGGACCCAGTCGACGGCGACGGCGTCAGCGCCGCAGACGAGCGCCTTGGCCACGTGCTCGGCGGCGCAGATGCCGCCGCTGACGATCAGCCCCACCTGGTCGCGCACGCGCTCGCGCACCAGGTGATCGTGGACGCGCCGCAGTGCGTCGGTCAGCGGGGCTCCGCCGGCATCGGCGATGTCGTCGGCAAAGAGGTGGACGACGCCTACCCCGGCCCGGGCCAGTTCGGCCACCACCGCGCCGCTGTCACTGTGCAGCGGCACCCGCATCGAGATCACCGCCCCCGGCCACCGGGCGTGCGCCTGCTCCCAGGCACCTACAAAACCCTTAGGGTTTTCCGAAACCCTAAGGGTTTGGTCTCCCTCTATCTCAACAAACCGAACCCTGTGCTCCCCTTCCCCACAAGGGAGCGGAAGCTCCGCATCCAGTTGATCGGGCGCCAGCCGGAAGGCCACGGCCGAGGCGTGGTCGACCAAACCCTCGTCCCACTCGTCCGGCGTCAGGAGCGCGAGCGTCCCCAGCCGCGCCGCCGCGGCGACCAGCCCGCGCACCGCCCCCCGGCCCGGCAGGGGCTCGGGCAGCGGGTTAAAGAGCACCGGCAGCGGCAACTGCACCACCGATGGCAGCGCCGAGGTCAACCGCCCGGCGTCGTCGAAGAAGAGCGCCGGAAGCCGGCGCCCCAGGTCGACGGTGGTCGAGATGGTCTCCCGCCCGTGGATGCCGTCGCGCGTGGGCCGCACGATCTCGGACATGTCCAGCCAGATACCGTCGAACCCCTCGCCCGCGAAGGGGCCACCGTACCCCGCGCCGGAGATGGGGATGCGCCCCGTCTCGGCCTGGTACCACGTCTGGGTGATCACTTCCGCCGTCCAGTGGGCGTCGCCCCGGGCTGCGCGCCCCTCAAAGACCGTGTGCCCGTACTTGACGTAATCGTCGTGCTCCAGCAGGTGGAAGGCGGCCGGGTAGGCGAACGGCGTTGGCGCCGGCGCGGTGGGAATGTGATAGCGTCCTGTCATACTCTGGTCTCCGTGTTGAAATTTGATCCACAATCTCGGCCACCACGTACAAAAGCCCCCTGGGCACAGGATCTCCTGTCCCAGAGGGCTTCGTGGCCCAAAAGTCGTATTCAGTTATGTCAGACTATACCACAGGAGGTGACTGATGTCAAATCGTCACCTTCCAGGATCTCCCTTCGTCCGCTTTCTGTCGGCATGATACCAGAACTGTGTGAAGATATGGTGAAGGGGGTGTTAGTAAGATCTGTCAGTCAATCACTTGCCTCGCCCAGAATCGCCTCCGCCACCTGGCGCATCGTGCGCCGCTCCTGCCGCGCCTGGCGCTGGATGCGCAGGTATGCTTCCTTCTCGCCGAGCGACTCGCGCTCCATGAGCACCCCCTTCGCCCGCTCTACCACCTTGCGCGCCTCGATCTGC
>DATKTN010000080.1:0-20430 GCA_035531135.1 Anaerolineae bacterium | reverse complement strand
CAAGACTTTCTATAGGAGGTTAAGCACCATGTCATCAACCATATTGGTCATGGACGACGATCTGCTCGCGCTCGAGAGCCTGGAGAGTTATCTGAAGCAAGCAGGCTATACGGTCGTGACAGCCAGCAGTGCCCGCGAGGCGGTCGATCAGGCGCGGGATAACCCCTGCGACCTGGCCCTGCTGGACATGAAGATGCCCGAGATGGATGGCTTTCAGGTAGCGGCCATGTTGCGCCAGTTGCAGCCTGACTTGCGGGTGGTCATCTTCACTGGCTATGCCTCGTTGGAGACCGAGGCCCGGGCCGCGCAGTTGGACTTTTACGAGTACCTGCCCAAGTCGAACTGGTACGACCTGCTGTTGCCCACGGTCGAGCGTGTTCTCGCAGAGCCAGAGCGTCGACTGCCACGGCAGCGCCCGGCTGACCTGGAGAAGGCAGCCGCCCAGTATGCCGGGGAGGGCAAGTGGGAGCTGGCAGCGATGGCGCTGGAGCAGGCGGCGCGCATCGCCGAATTCACCTACGAATGGGAGAACGCATCCGCGCTGTATGGCCAGGCTTTCGATCACATGCGGCGTGCCCGTGGCCTTTCTGTAGAAACGCAGCGACTGCGCGAACTGATGGAGTGCGCACAGCGCATCGCGGCCGAGGGGACTGCGGACGAACCGTAACACCGCCGGGTAAATGCCAGGTTGGGAGCCAGCAGGCGGGTAGGTTGGTGAGTCGGGGCGGAGCGTTGGCACACCCACTCACCAATCTACCAGCTTACCAACCTGCCAGACGACCGATGGTCCGACTTCTTTGCCTGACCCTGCTTCTGGTGTCGGGCTGTTCTTTATTTCCGCCCCCTCCCACTCCTACCCCGACGCCCACGCCATGGCCCTCTCCGACGCCAAGCCCCTCGCCGACGCCCTATCCGACCCCGTGGCCAACCCCCACCCCCGAACCACCCGACACCGGCTGGCAACCACTCCAGCCTGGGGGCGAGTTGCGAGAGGGCGAGTTGCGAGGGGTCGCCCTGCGACACGTGCGCGTCGAAACCGGCGCGGTCGCCGAGCGGTTGACGATCGTTCGGCTCGATCCCGCCACCGTGCGCTTCCGCGTCCACTACGACCCCACCGCGCCCCGCCTGGTGAGCGCCTGGGCCGGGCGGTTCCAGCCGTTGCTCGTCGTCAACGGCGGCTACTTTACGCCGGAAAACGAGACCACGGGCCTGCTCGTCAGCAACGGGCGGGCCTGGGGCACCCCCTACGGGGAATTCGCGGGTATGTTCGCCGTCACGTCCGATGGACGGGTGAGCGTGCGCTGGCTGCGTGACCAGCCGTACGACCCGAACGAGCCCCTCGTGGAGGCACTCCAGTCGTTCCCGGTGGTGGTCAAGCCAGGCGGCGTGATGGGCTTCCCCGCCGACGCCGACGACGGCCGCCCGGCCCGTCGCACTGTCGTGGCGCAGGACGTGCAGGGGCGCATCCTGATCATCGTCGCACCCCGCGGCTACCTCAGCCTCCACGAACTGGCGCGCTTCCTCGCCGGGTCCGACCTCGAACTGGACGTAGCGCTCAACCTGGATGGGGGTTTCTCCACAGGACTGTGGTTGCAGGCGGGCGAGCGGTCTGTGGAGGTGGACTCTCTCGTCCCGGTGCCATCCGTGATCTCTGTCGACTACCGCTGACAAAAACCAGTCTTTTGCCTCTCCTGCGACGTATAAGACTTGTGGTGACCACTACAGACGGGCCAACTCGATGACTCAAGAACTGATCGAGCGTGCGCTGGCGGGCGACGAAGCCGCTGCCCGCAGCCTGCACGACACCCACTACCCGGCCGTCCTGCGGCTGGCTTATATGCTCCTGCAGAACCACCAAGACGCGGAGGACGCGACGCAGGATGCCTTCGTCTATGCGTTCGAACACCTGGCCCGATTTGATCCGGAGCGGGCCGCTTTCGCCACCTGGCTCAAGATCATCGTCACCAGCCGCTGCCGGGACCTGCAGCGCCGGCGTCGCGTCGGGTGGCTCTCGCTGCAAGAGTTGGCGGAGGCGGGGCTTGAACCTGAGGACAGGACGCCCGACCACCAGCCGGACGTCGTGCTCGAGTTGGTACGGATCCAGCAGGTGGTGTGGGAGGCGTTGAAGCAGGTGCCGCGCAAGTCGCGCCAGGCGCTCATCCTGCGCTACTTTGGGGGACTTTCGTACCCCGAGATGAGCCAGGCGCTCGGCTGCTCGGTCAGCACTGCCAAGTCGCGCGTCGCCTACGGCCACCAGGCCTTGGCCCGCTTGCTGGAGCGCGAGACGTGCGTCGAGTTGGGCTACCAGGGTTGCCACACGGGAGACGCGCCATGAACAGAGTGAACAAACACCTGGCAGACGGCCAGCTTCTGGCCTACATCGAAGATGACATCCCATCCAGGCGCCGCGAGTGGGTTGAGCCCCACCTGCGTGCCTGCCCGACCTGCCGTGTCCGGCTGGAGCGGCTGGCCCGGACAGCGGCAGACCTGACCACGACGCTGCACGCCGTGGGAGAGCAGGTCCCGCTGGCACCGGCCCGCTCTTGGGAGGCTGTATCCCGGCGCTGGAGGGGGCAGCGCCCCAGTCTGCCTGTCCCCCCGTCCCGCCCGCTCCTGCGCCACGTCGCAACGCTGGCCGTCCTGCTGCTCATCGTCGCCGGGCTCACCGGGCTGATCCACACGCTGGCCGTGACCGGGCCGACGTTGACCCGGGCGACGCCAACCCCCGTGCCCACACCCCTGGCCAGCCCATCGCCCGCACCTGGGCCGTTGCCGCGCCTGCGCCCTGATCGCCTGGCAGCTCCCAACTCCCTGCTGGTTCTGGGCATCGACGGCGAGAGTACCCCGTCTGGCGAGATCGACGCGCTGCTGCTTCTATATCTGGATGCCGAAGCGGGACGCGCTTTCGTGCTCTCCATCCCTCGCGACCTGTACGTGGACGTGCCCGGGCACACGTCGGCACGCGCGGGCAGCGTCTACGCGCTGGGCGAGCAGGAGGGGGCCACCAGCGGCCTCGTGCTGGCCCGCGAGGCCATCTCGGCCACGCTGGGCCTCCCCGTACGGCACACCGCGCTGGTTCGCTTCGAAAGCTTTGTCGCGCTCGTCGACGCCATCGGCGGAGTGGACGTCGAGGTCCCTCATGCCATCGAGGATCTGGCCTTCCCGGACGGTGACGGCGGGCACGATCCGCTGTTCATCCCCGCTGGCTTGCAGCACCTGGACGGCGCACTCGCTCTGCGCTACGCCCGCACTCGCGTCGTCCCCGCCCCCGGATTCGACCGCGCTTTCCGCCAGCAGCAACTGATCCTGGCCGCCCACGACCGGGTGACCCGGCTTGATCTCCTGCCCGGCCTGATCGCCCAGGCCCCCACCCTCTGGTCGGCCGTTGCAGATGGCATCGAGACGGACGTTTCTCTGAGCGACGTGATCGACCTGGCGCTCCTGGCGACCGGTATCGCCACCGATGACGTCCGCACGGCCATCCTCGGCGAGTGCTGTACCGCTCAGCACACCACGCCCGCCGGCGAGCGCGTGCTGTTGCCCCAGAAGGACGAGATTGAGGCACTGATGGAGGACCTGCTGGAGGAGGAGCGATGATCCGCCGAAAGACACCCCTGGCTGCAGAAACCCTTGCGAAGGTTGTAAACCGTCCCGGCAACGCAGCGATGCCCGCCGGGCAAAGACACTGGTGGCCTGCCAGAAGCTGCCAAACCTTCGCAAGGGTTGTGGACCGTCCCGGCGACGCAGCGATTACCGCCGGGCAAAGACACTGTGGGCCTGCCAGAAACTGCCAAACCTTCGCAAGGGTTGTGGACCGTCCTGGCGACGCAGCGATTCCCGCCGGGCAAAGACACTGGTGGCCTGCCAGGAGCTGCCAAACCTTCGCAAGGGTTACTCAATGTTTACCCCTGGTCATCCTACTGTTGGGACTGGCCTTGTTGGCGGCCTGCAGTCCGGCTGTCGAAACCCCGGTCCCGCCGACGCCTACCGTGACCTACGCCACCCCGACTCCCGTGGTTGCGTCCGATCCGCCACCGCCGCCGCGGAAGTCTCGCCCGCAGTTTGAGGCGACCACTGTGCTGCTCCTGGGCACCGACCGCCGCAGTTCGGACAGCGCCACCGACAACACCGATATGCTGATGCTCTTCCGCCTCGATCCGAGCGCCCGGCGCGCCGTGATCCTGTCCATCCCCCGCGACCTCTACGTCGAGATCCCGGGCCACGGGCAGAACCGCATCAACACCGCCTATGCCTCGGGTGAGCAGGACGGGACGGGCGGTCTGGCTTTGGCCCGCCGGACCATATCCACCACGCTCGGCATCCCGGTCCAACACGCCGTTTTGCTCGACTTTGACGCTGTCGTCACGCTCGTGGACGCGATCGGCGGTGTCGACGTGGACGTGCCCTACGCCATCTCCGACCCGACCTATCCGGACAGCGGCACGGGCTATGATCCCTTCTACCTCTCCGCCGGCCAACACCACCTGGATGGCGCGACCGCCCTCAAGTACGCCCGCACCCGCGTCACCTCCGGTGGCGACTTTGACCGCAACGCCCGCCAGCGACAGATCGTGCTGGCCGTGCGCGACCAGGTCACGCGCCTCGATCTCCTCCCGGATCTGATCACGCAGTCCCCACAGCTCTGGTCTACCCTCCAGCGCGCATTCGAGACCGATCTGACGTTGGGGGAGATGGTGGACCTCGCCGTCATCGGCAGCCGTGTTCCCGCCGACCAGATCGTCACTGTCGGTGTTGACCAGACCTGCACCCAGTTCTGGACCACTCCCGGTGGTGCCGCCGTCCTGATCCTCGACAGGAAGAGAGCCGAGGCGCTGATCGGCGACCTCTTCGCCCCTCCGCCGGCCGTGATAGCAGCCCAATAAGGTGCCTGGCACCTTGGCGACGTGGTATTCGAGATTTGTCATTTACCCGTTTGTCATGTATAATGCCCGTCAATGACCATTGTCTTCACCGTTCTTGGGTTTCTCGTCGGTGGCCTCGTCAATCGACTCGGCTCCGACATCCCTGCCGGGCAGGGCCTCACCTGTCCGCACTGCCCCTATTGCGGGCGGAATCGTCCCTGGTGGCAGTGGCTGGCACTGCCCGCGTACCTCGTCAGGCGCGCTGGCTGCTCCTCGTGTGGCGCGCCAATCAGCCTGCGCTATCCTCTGGTCGAGGTTGGGCTGGCGGTGGCCTATGGTTACCTCTGGATCGTGCTCGGCCCGTCTGTCAAGCTGGTCTTTTATTGCATATACAGCACCATCTTTGCTGTGCTACTCATCACCGACATCGAGCGAAGGCTGATCCCCAACGTCGTCACGTTCCCGGCCATCGCCATCGCGCTGGTAGCCGGCCTGGTCGTGCCGGGAGCCAAGTGGTGGAGCGTGCTGATCGGTGGCGCAATTGGCTTCACGTTCTTTTTGGTAGCCTACTTTATCGGTACTGCGGTATTTGGCCCGCTGGCCCTGGGCCAGGGGGATATCACCCTGGCGCTCCTCGTGGGGGCCATCACTGGCTTTCCGTTGGTCGTTGAGGCGCTGGTGATCGCCATCCTCGTCGGGGCAGCGATCAGTTCGATCCTGCTGATCACCCGCGTGCGCGGCCTGCGCGACCCCATTCCCTACGGGCCATTCCTCATCGTCGGCGCTATCGTCACCTTGCTATGGGGCTACCCGATCGCCGAGTGGTTCCTCCACTAGTGCAAGACGGCATGAATCCGCCGGGGGTCTGAGAATTCCCTGGAAGCAAAATAACCAGCGACCTGTTTGCGCCGAGGCGCGCTAGGTTGGCCACTCGGGAATGGACGCCGGAAAAGTGCGAAAAATAGGCTTAGGAAGGGGATGGGGGAGGGTGGATCGCGGCAAATGGCATCAGGCGACGGGCTGGTAGCGCAGCGGGCATCCATCACCCACCCCTACCTTGTGCCGCCAGAAGTAGGTCGCCTGGCCGTCCTGTCTGGCCCGCTTGCGCTTCTCAACTGGCTCGCCGCAGGCGGGACACAATGCCACGTCTGGGGACTCTGGCGCTGCCAGTACCAACCGACCGTTCACTCTTGCCTTTCGCATAGGTTCAGTACCTCGATGGGGATATGCCTCCAGTATACTACGTGGGCCAGGGGAGAATGTTACGGAAGCGTGCCCAAAGCGTTACAGCGCAGCAAGGATCACCGGGGGGCTGGCGTTCAAGCGGCTGGACCTACAGACCGCGCAGCAGCGCGCCGAGGATGAGCAAACCGCCGGCGATGGCCAGCGCGGCGATGGCGTATGGCTCGGGGATGGGGAAAAAGCCCAACACGCCGAACAGGCCGACGATGTAGAGAATGGAGGCAACGATTACCGTGCCCCGGCGCGGCGCGCGGATCAGAAGCACCCGTCGGCTGGGCTGGCGGGAGGAGTGTCGTGTCATCGGCCTAGCCTCTCAGCACCTGCCAGGCAAAGATGACGATCATCAGGACGGCGATGAGGAACTGCACGCCGCCGGAGAGCGTACAGCCGATCAGCCATCCTCCCCCGACCTTGAATGCCTCGCGCCAATCTCGGCGCTGATACCACTCGGCCAGGACAATGCCGAGGATCGTGCCGAGGATCGCACCGGGCACCGCGCCGACCCCCAGGAAGACCAGGCCGACGATGGCTCCGATCGCGCCCAGCACCAGCCCGGCCAACAGCGACCAGGCGGAGGCGCCACCGATCTTGGCCCCGGCGTGGCTCATCCACAGGTCGGCGCTGACGCCAATCGCGCCCAGGACGGTGACCACGGCAAATGTGATGGGGTCGATGGTGGCGAAGCGCTCGGCGATGGCATAGATCAGCACCACGATCCAGATGAAGCCGACGCCGGGGACGATCGGCAGGATGACGCCGATCAGCCCGATGGCCATCGCCGCCAGCGCGACCCAGAATGTCCACATCGGTAAAACCACTGCATCACCCTCATAAACGAAATCGGCCCGCTGGCCGATCAAGCGAGGTGGGCCGTGCAGGATTCGAACCTGCGACCCTGGGCTTAAAAGGCCCCTGCTCTGCCGGGCTGAGCTAACGGCCCACGGCCGAAAGTATAACACGCACGGGGGGGGTTGTCAAACGATCGTTTCGAGCAACTACAGTTCTGATAGACATCGTGTGCATGCTGTAACACCTTTGTAACGCACTGCCCAGACAATCCGTGCTATAATGACGAATAGCTACGGTGTTACATTTTATAAGTGGTTTTATGGAGCAGTTCTTCAAAGTGACGTTCTCGAGGGAGGGAAGGACGATGAGAGTACACGCCTTCAGCCTGAGCCTGATCATCATGGGCATCCTCACAGCCCTGGTGCCTGTTTCCGTGGTAGGGCAGTCGCCTAACACGTATACCTCCATCATCTTGACGGACGTAATTGGCGGTGCCCCGGTCGTGGGCAGTACGTTCACCACCGACCTCCGGGTCTCCATCACCAACAATGCCACACCCCCGGTGGGTATTTTGGGCGTCGAAATCTGGGTGCCCTTTAACCCAGCCGTCGTAGGGGTGGACGATGCCGATGACAATCCAGCCAACGGCACCCAGGTCGAGATCAAGAACGGCTTCTTCGACGGGAACCTGGTGGTAGGAGCCAACGAAGTCTTCGATCCCGGCCCAGGTCCGTGGCAGTGTGGCGGATCGGCGTGCGTCCACGTCGCCGTCAGCCACACCGGCGGCTCAGGCCCGGTGACCAACACGACGGGGACGGTGGCCACCATTACCTGGGCGGCTGAAGCACCCGGCGAGTGCGGCTTTGCCATCGCGCCGGACTCGATCCTCTCCGACCGCAATGGTCGCCCCATCCCCATCAACAGCATCTCCGTGCCCACAGTCACCGTGACTGGTGCAGGTGAGATCAGGGGCTTCGTGCGGCGGCAGGGGACGCAGACCGATCACGCGAACACGGACGTCGTGGCCCTGACCGTGAGCCGTGCAGAAGTAGCCGAGAGCAAGACGAGCGCCAACGGCGATTTCGTCCTGGCGGTTCCGGTGGGCAGCACCTACACCGTCAACGCCTGGTACCCCGGCTATCTACACACCCAGAAGACAGATGTCTATGTCGTGGGTGCGACTGTGGGCATCGGCACCACGACGTTGGTCGGGGGTGACGTCAAGCGTGACAACTGCATCAACATCCTGGACATCGTCCTCATCATCAGCAAATTCGGGCAGACCGGCCTGCCGCCGGAGGATGCGGTGGACATCAACGACGACGGGTTGGTCAACATCCTCGACCTTACGATCGCCGCTGGCAACTTTGGGCGGTGCGGCCCGACGACCTGGACCCCATAGGAGCATTGTCCTGCAGGTGGCGGGTACCCGCGCGAGGCGGTGGGTCAGTCACAACCATCTCTGGTCGCCTGGTAATGGCTGGCAGCGGGGAACAGTGGCAATGATCATCGCGAGTCAACTGAAAGGCCTGCGCTTCGTCACGATGGCCCTGTGTTTCGCGCTCGTCGCGATGACGGGGGCGGTTGCCCCAGCACAGGGCGCGCCCGCAGCCGAGTTGTGGCTTAAGCCGGACATCGACCAGGCGCGTAGCGGTGACACTCGCACGCTCATCCTCGGGGTCAAGGTCGAGAACCTTGACCGTGCCGAGTTGCACCTGACCTACCACTCTTCCGAGCTGGAGGTGCGGGATGCCGACCCTGGGCGCACCGGCGTGCAGGTCGCGCCCGGCCCGATCTTTAACCAGACCTGTATCCAGTGGAACGAGGCCGAGGGCGGCAAGATCCACTTTGTTGCCACAAGATCCCCCGATCGGGAGCCCTTCTCCGGCAGCGGTACTGCAGCCTCCATCACCCTCTTGGTCAAGACGACGGGGCCGGGCATCTACACCGTCTCCTTCGACCGGGCAAGGACCGCGCTCTTTGACCGGCAGGGCCATTCCGTGCCCATCGACCGGTTCACCGACGCGGTGATCATCGTACCGCCGCTCACGGTGACCGGACGGGTCACGCGCGAGGGATGGCACAGCCACGAACGCTCAGGGGTCAACCTGATGCTCTACCCGGCCGCCCCTCCCTACAAACCTTCCGTGCGGGCACACCGATGCACAGACGCAGCAGGTCACTTCACGTCGGAGGCCTGGGACGATCAGCAGCCTCCGCTGGATGACGTCCCGCCCACCAGGCCTCCCTGCACGTACCGGAGGGTTTTTGTGCGCCTTGATTTCCCCAACTACCTGAGCGAGTGCTACTGGAGATGCGCCGACGATGACGTGCTGGACATCGGCTGGCACGATCTGGAGGGAGGCGACGTCAACGGGGACGGCTGCATCGACATTCTCGACATTGTGCGGATCATCGATGCCTTTGGCGATATGGTGGAGCCAGGATGCTGCGTCCCCTTCGCGCAATGCCCCGATTGTGCATCAATCGGCGGCCAGGTCGCGCCGCCCTGCGACATCAATGGCGATTGTCGGGTCAACATCCTTGACCTGACTCAATCTGCCGGGAACTTTGGCCTATGCACCAATTGTCCTTGAAACTACGGCGTTTTGCTCTGATACTCGTTGGCTGCTGGGGGTTCGTCGTCTGGGTCGCAAGCCCTGTGGCCGCCCCTGGCGCGAAAATACGGCTCGATCCGGCGACGCTGAACCTGGCTCCTGGCGACGTACGGACACTCGACGTGCGCGTGGAAAACGTCACCCAGTTGGCAGGGGCCGAGCTGCGCCTGACCTTTGACCCGGCGCTGCTGGAGGTAGTGGACGCGGACCCGACGGCGGAGGAAACACAGATCGCCCACGGGGACTTTTTGAGGCCTGACTTTGTCGTGCGAAACGTGGTCGATCCGGTCGTCGGCACGGTGGATTACGCCATCGCCTGCATGCCGGTGGATGGGGCGGTCAGTGGCAGTGGAGTGCTGGCCCGTGTCACCTTCCGCGCCCTGGCCGAGGGCGAAACGGTGGTCGCCATTGGTGGCGCTCTCCTGGCTGACGTGTGGAGTCAGCCCATCGCGGTCGAAATCGAGACCGGCTCCAGTGGGGTCGTTATCAGGCGCCCTAGCCCGTCCCTGGAGGTCCGGGTTTTGATCGGGCTGGTCGCGCTCGCCGTCGCAGCCGGTTTCATCGCGGTGATGTGGAACGCGATCAAGGCGCGTCAATTGGCACGATCACAAAAGAGGAGGAGTGATGAACAAACAGCTTGGGATGCCCTTGGGACGCCGGATCCGCCTGGCCTTGCTGCTGACCACGCTGTTCTCGACGCCTATCGGCCACGGGCTGGCCCAGGGTCCGACGGTGGTGATTGACCCACCGAGCCGCGAGGTAGCCGTGGAGGCCACGACGACGGTCGATATTCGCATCGAGAACGTGAGTGACCTGTTCGGCGCCGAAGTGCACCTGACGTTCGACCCGGCGCTGCTGGAGGGAGGGGACGCCGACGCAGGCACGGCTGGTGTGCAGATCCAGCCTGGCACGTTCCTCAGCCCCGACTTTACGGCGCAGAACGACGTGGACCAGGCCGCCGGAAAGATCGATTTTGCCATCTCCCAGATGGCGCCGCACGGACCGGTCAGCGGCAGCGGGGTACTGGCCACGATCACCTTCAAGGGGAAAGCGGTTGGGACCTCACCCATCGACTTTGTCAACGTCATACTTGCCGCCTCAGGTGGCATACCGATCAGCGCTGGCACCCAGCGTGGGAGCCTCACCGTCACTGGGGGTGTGACCCCCACACCGACGCCCACCGCCACCCCAACACAGACACCCACCCCGACGGGGACGCCCACGTCAACCCCGGATGGAAGCCCGACTCCAACGCCTACCGCCACCCCAACACCTACCGCCACCCCAACGGCGACGCCGACCACACCCCCGGGACCATCGCTGACGTTCGATCCCCGGTCTACCTCCGTCCACGTCGGGGAGACGGTGCAGGTCAAACTCCGTGTGACCAACGTTTCCAATCTCTACGGGGTGGAGGTCCATCTGGCGCATGGCGACGGTATTGACGCCACCGGCATCACACCGGGGCCATGTGTGGCAGACTTCGTCGCTGTCGCGTCGGTGGCGGGAGACCAGGTGGACTACGCCGCCAGCCTTCGATCCCCCAGCCCGCCGGTCAACGGGGCGTGTGATCTGGCGACGTTCATCTTCCAGGGCCGGAAGGCAGGCACCCACGAGGTGAGGTTCGTCAGTGTCCTCCTCTCCGACCCGGGTGGTAACCCGCTGTCGGTCGCCACCCAAAACGGGGCGGTCGTCGTGGTCTCAGACGCGGATATCCTGGGCTACCACGTCGTACAGCCCAAAGAGACGCTCTACTGCATCGGGCGGGCCTACGGGGTGGACCCCTACGCCATCGCCAGGCGGAACAGTATTCTCAACCCCAACCTCATTCACGTCGGGCAGAGACTGGCGATTCCCGACGCGCCACGTTCATTGCCGCCCGGCCGGGTGTGCCCGCGCCAGTTCGACGGCGTCACGCCGCCTCATTGTCGCTGGTATCACACCGTCGCCCCGGGCGAGAACATGTACCGCATCTCGCTGCGCTATGGGGTCAGTATGTGGGCCATCGCCGAGGCAAACTACATCCTCAACCTGCATACCATCTGTGCTGGACAGGTGCTGTGTATCCCGTAACGACGCCAGGTCGGTCGGCGTTCCAGGCCTCAGCCCTCAGTATACCTGAATAGCTGAGGCCTGGGTCATTTTGCCTCCTCTCGTTCTTGCATCCTACCGGCTGTGTGCTAAAATTCCCCCTGATGCGGAAGCCACTACACGTCGTCATTCTCGTTGCCTGTCTGGTGCTGGCCTCATTTCCAGCCCGTGCGCAGGAGCCCGACCCGATCGTCACCTGGCAGTCTCTGGTGAACCAGGCCCGCCTGGATGAAGGGCTGGCCCCCTATCGCTTCTCCCGGCTGCTGACCGTCGCGGCGCAGCGCCACGCCGATGACCTGGCGGCCCACCAGATTTGGTCCCACACCGGCTCCGACGGCTCCACGCCCAGGCAACGCATTGCGGACGCCGGCTACGCAGCCTGGACGTGGAACAGCGGGGAGTTGGTCGTCAGCGAGAACTTTTGGACCGGCTACGGCGCGATCGAGGATGCGATGGCCTTCTTCCTGGAGGATCCGCCCCACCGCGACAACATCCTCAGCACCACCTATCGCGAGGTAGGCATCGGCGTCGCCACCGACTCCGCCGGCCGCAACTACTATGTGCTTGACTTTGGCGTGCGTCCCAACGTGCTGCCCATCTTTGTCAACGATGGGGCCGCCAGCACCGACGACCCCCAGGTCGCGATCCGGCTGATCAACGAAGAAGCCCGCCCGGGAGGGGAGGGGGCAAACTTTATGGGGCAGGCGATCGAGATCCGCATCAGCAACGAACCCGATTTTGGCGACCTGCCGTGGGAACGTTGGGAGCCGCTCGTCCCCTGGACGTTGCCAGATACCCCAGGCGAGCATACCGTCTACACCCAGTTTCGCGACGCTGCCGGCCGCACCGCTGCTTCGGCGGACACGATCTTTCTCGGCGAGGGGACGCCCGTCACACCGACGCCCATCCCACCCGGTCCCACGCCCGCACCTACCGCCACCCCCATCCCACCCACCCCCACGCCCACGCTCGAACCTACCGCCACACCCGGGCCCGCTGCGACCCCAATTCCAGAGCCGGCCGCCACGCCCGCTCCCACGGTGGCCCCCACGTCCATACCGTCCCCAACCGTCGAGCCGACGCCGACTCCCTACGCCCCTGGCCCATCGCCTCCAGCGCCCAGCGTCACGCCTTTCCCCACCTGGACGCCGCTCCCGACGCCAGCGCCCCAGGAGACCAGCCGTCCCGACGCACCCCTGGCGACGCTCGCAACGCTGCAGGCGATCGCCCTCGTTCTCGGCATCTACCTGGTGCTGCACCGCGGGCGGGAGGGACGAACCGTCGACACGCCGGGCGACAGAGTAGAATGAGTGATCCCCGGTTCATCGGCGTCTTCGACTCCGGCGTCGGCGGGCTGAGCGTGTGGCGCGAGATCGCCCGCCAGCTCCCCCACGAACGCACCCTCTACCTGGCCGATCAGGCCCACGTGCCGTACGGCTCCCGCCAGTTGGCCGAGGTGCGGGAACTGTCTGCGGGCATCACGCGCTTTCTGCTGGACCACGGCGTTAAGATCGTCGTCATCGCCTGTAACACCGCCTCCGCGGCCGCGCTGCACTACCTGCGGCGCGCCTTCCCCCACGTCCCCTTTGTGGGGATGGAGCCGGCCGTCAAGCCCGCCGTCGAACGAACGCACAATGGCGTCGTGGGTGTGATCGCCACGCAAGCCACCTTTCAGGGGGAGCTGTTCGCCAGCCTGGTGGCGCGATACGCGGCCGGCGTGCGCGTGCTCACCCAGGTCTGCCCGGGACTGGTCGAGGCGGTGGAAGCCGGCAGGCTGGACACCCCCGAGACGGAGGCGCGGCTGCGGCAGGCCCTGACGCCGCTGATCGAGGGTGGAGTGGACCAACTGGTGCTGGGCTGCACCCACTACCCCTTCCTCCGGCCGGCCATCGAGCGGGTGGTGGGAACGAACGTGGCGGTGATCGATCCCGCCCCGGCCATCGCCCGCCAGACGGGGCGCGTGCTGGCCCGACGGGGGTTAGCAGCCGATCCTGTGGCAGGACATCACGTGTTCTACACCAGCGGGGACGCCGCTGCCTTCTCTACGATGATCCAGCGCCTGGTCCCTTGTGTGGGAGAAGGCGTGCAGGTGCGGGCGGCCCGCTGGCGGGAAGGGGACTTGCAGGCGCCGGTGTGAAGGGACGTCGAGGCAGGTCCCATGTCGCGGACTGTGGTCCGCTCAGAGCGTGTTTGATAAAGCTCGGTAAACCGGCGGGGGACACCGGCCGGCCCCGGTCACTCGTACTTTAGCGCCGTGACAGGGCTGAGCGCGGCCGCCCGCATCGCGGGGTAGAGCCCGGAAGCCACCCCGACCAGCGCGGCAAACGCCACCGCGAAGATGGGCAGCCAGAGAGGCGTGTGAATCAGCGAGATGCTCACTTCCGCAGCGGACGCCCCGCTCTGCACCGCCTGTGCCGCCAGGTATGTGCCCGCGATCAGGTCGATCAAGGCCCCCAGCCCCACGCCCACCAGGACCCCACCGAGCCCGCCCAACAATCCGATGCCGCCGGCCTCGGCCAGGAAGACGGACATGACGTCCCGGTTGGTCGCCCCCACCGCCTTCATGAGCCCGATCTCCCGCGTGCGCTCATAGATCGCCATCGTCATCGTGTTGGCGATGCCGAAGGCAGCCACGATGAGCGCGATGGCCCCGATGCCGCCAAAGACACCCTGGATGACCAGAAAGAGGATGTTCATCTCCTGCAGCGCGCTGCGCGACGAGTAGGCGTAGAACCCCCGCGCCCGTATCTCCTGCTCCACGGCCAGCACCTGTTCGGAGGTGGCTACCTTGACCAATACTTGCTGATACCCGTCGCGGCCTGGGTTGGGGCGACGACCGGTGAACCAGCCGTTCAACTCCAGCACGTCGTTCAGCGCCAGGTAGAGCGTGTAGTCGTCCGACCTGCCCGATTCCTCCAACACGCCGGTCACCCGCAGCCGCACCACCCGCTCCACCGGGAGGCCGTCCTCGCCTGTTTTGCTGAGAACCAGTTGTAGCCCCTGGCCCTGCAGGTCGGGGGGCTTTTCCACCGGACGCCGCGCCTGGGGGTCGTAGAACCCTTCCGCGACGCGGGTTCCTGCCAGCACCTGCCAGCGTCCCAGCCGGCCCATCCCGCTCGCCAGCGCGAAATCCAGCCCTTCCACCTGTGTGGGGTCAATGCCCACGAACTGCGCGCCGCCCAGGAGCCGGTTCAGCCGGAGCGTGCCGCCGCCCATCAGTGGCTCCCGGGGCGTGACGGCGACCACGCCGGGCAGGTCGCGCAGCTCTCCCAGCGTGCGGTCGTCCAACACCGCCTCCTCCCCGGCCTGGTTCGCCGGCCCACCCATGGTGCGGATGAATGTGCGGGAGATGACGGTGATCTGAGTCAGGTCGCCGATGGATCCCACACCCTCGGTGGCGGTGCGCTGCAGGCCGGCCGCCAGCGAGACCAGGACGATCACCGCCGCCGTGCCGATGACCACGCCGATGGCCGTCATCGCCACGCGGACCTTCATCCGCCGCAAGTTGCTCCACACCAGGCGCAAGAGATCACGTGCCTTCATCTCGTTCCCTCTGCGGCCTCAGCTTCCCAACCCCACCAGCCCCCGCAGGACGCGGAGCACCGTATCCCAGAACCCCTTCTCCTGTTTCTCAGCCTCCTCCCCGGCCGAGTCCGGGCTCACGACCGGTTCCTCCACCTCCACCGTCAGCGTCTTTGTCACGACCCGTGGCTGCTCAAAGTCGTCCAGGTAATGCACGGTCACCACGACCTCGGCTGTCCCGCCCTCGTGGGCCACGGCCATTGCCTCCAGCGATCCCGACGTGCCCCCATCCAGCGGTCCCAGGTAGAGCGATCCGTCCTGGATCTCTAGTTGCGTGCTCGTGACCTCCAGCATGCTGACGTTGACCAGCGTGCGCCCGATGTTGGTGACCTCGACCGGGAGTTTAACCGGGACTTTGACGGTGGCTAGCTCGACGGGGCGGTAAAAGCCAATCTGAAGGTGAGGCCGCCGGCGCACCAGCAGACTGACCAGTTGGCTGTCCGAGTGGCGGGTGCCGCGGGCGTCGTCGAAGGCCAGCGCCACGGCCAGGCTGTACGCGCCGGGATCCGCCCCCCGTCCACGACCAACCGCTGTGTCACCTCGACCGCTTCCCCGGCCGCCAGGCTCGGCACGAATTTGACGTTGCTCGATTGGAGGGGCGCAAAGGGCGCCAGGTCGCTCCCTCCCTCGCCGCCCAGCGTCAACGTCAGTCGCTGGGCCTCCCCGCCGCCGACGTTGCTCACCTGCAGCGTCAGCGTCAAGGTGTCACCGGGGGCCGGCGCGTCGGGCGTCGTGTGGTAGTCGGCGACGATCAACTGTGGGCGGTCCGCCAGCGTGGTGCTGACCTCCAGTCCGACGCTTTGACGGGCAGTGTAGGCACCGCCCTGAAAGTCGGAATAGTCCAGTGCGATCTCCAGGCCGAGGCGGCCGGCCTGCGTCACCTCGCCCAGCACGAGCGGCAGTGTCGTCGTCACCACCTGGTCAATCCCGATGCGATCGACGGCAGTCACGTTGCTCCCGCCCGCCGGCACCGCCAGGTCAGCAGACGCCGCGCCGACGACGACCTGGGTCGCCGTGCGGCTGCCCCGATTGGCCAGGCACAGCGTCAGGCTGAACGCATCCCCAGGCCCCAGGACGGCGGGCTCGGTCCGCGCCGCCTCGATGACCACCTGCGGTCGCCCGGCCCCCACGCCGGCGACCTCGACGGCGACGGTCTCCGGGTACTCGTAGTGGTTCCCCTCGTAATCGTTGGCGCTGAGGTTGACCTGGAGGTTGTAGCTGCCGGATGCCAGCCCGCTGGGAACGCGCATGCGCTGGGTGACGACGGCAGTGTGGTTGATGTGCAGTTGCCACAACAGGTGGCCGGTCTCGCCCACGGGCAGGAAGGTGCCACCAGGGAAGGTGACCATCGTGTTCTCGCCGGCCCGGCTGCCGGTGTTATAGACGTAGATGGTGACGACAAACTCGCGCCCGACGACAGGGCGGGCCGGCTCGACAGAGTAGTTGCGGATGGTGAGGATCGGACGTCCGGGGGTCCGCGTGGGCTTGGGGGTGGGGATCGGGGTGGGGCCGGGCGTGGGCGTGGCGCTGACGATAGTCAGTGCCTTGGACAACGTCGCCGAGACGGTATCCTCGCTCACCTGCAGATCGTAGGTGCCGGCCGGGACACCGGGGGGCACGACCGCCCGCAGCGCCGTGCTGTTGACGTAGGTCGTCTCCAGCAGGCCGGAGCCGACCAGGCGTGCGACAGTAGCGGTGGTAAAGTCGCTGCCGTATATACTGAGCGTGCCACCAATCTGGCTGACGAGCGTGTCGGGTTCGACGCCCGTCAGCGCCAGTTGAGGCAAAGGCTCCGCGGCGGCGATTTTCGCCGTCACAAACACCGCTGCCACCCCCGCAACCAGAACGATGATCAAAAGAGCAACCTTGCGCATACTTCCCCCCGTGTTCAGCCCCAGTTTGGTCATTGGTCATTGGTCATTGGTCATTGCCCATTGGTCATTGGTCATTGCTTCAGCGACCCGCCCGTCCAGCAGGTGGACGCACCGGCTGGTAAAGTCGATAATCGAGGGGTCGTGGGAGACGACGACGATGGTGCGCCCCTGTTCCCGGTTCAACTGTGCCAGGATCGCCATCACCTCTGCCCCCGTGTGGCTGTCCAGGTTGCCCGTGGGCTCGTCGGCCAGGATGATGGTAGGGTCGTTGACGAGCGCGCGGGCCATAGCCACCCGCTGCTGCTGTCCGCCGGATAGTTCCGTCGGCTTATGCCCCATGCGGTCGGCCAGGCCCATCAATTCCAGCAGGTAGTGCGCCCGTTCCCGGCGTTGGGCGGGGGGAACGCGGGCAAAGAGCATCGGAAACTCGACGTTCTCCAGTGCCCCCATCGTGGAGATGAGGTTGAACGTCTGAAAGACAAAGCCCACCTGCCGCCGCCGGTACACGGCCAGCCCGTTTTCGTCCAGCGCGGTGATGTCCTGGTCGTGCACCCAGATGTGGCCAGCCGTGGGGCGGTCCAGCCCGCCCATCAGGTACAGGAGCGTCGACTTGCCCGACCCCGATGGCCCCATCACGCCCAGGAACTCGCCTGCGCTCACCGTCAGGCTCACCCCATCCAACGCGCGGACGGTCTCGTGCCCCATGACGAAATCGCGGTGTAGCTCCTGGATGCGGATCAGCGGGTCTTCACTGGACATTGTCGTCTGTCCAGAAACCAGGTTTCTTCTGCAAGCGAAGCGACGAAACCTGGTTTCTCTGGCATCAGAACCCGCCGACCTGCCGGGCGAACAGGCCGCCGATGAGCGCCGGCGCCAGGCCCAACGCCGTCAGCAGAACCCATACGCCGAGCGTGAGCAGGGCCGCCTTGCGCCGGGGCAGGCGGGTGACCACCATCGCTCCGATCACCAGCAGGACCAGGTTCCAGACCAGGAAGAGGTCTATCCGAGAAAGGAAGGCCACGAGGACCGTCTGGGCTGGGCTGGGCCGGGCCAACACCATCTCCTCGACGGACGCCTCGCCTTGCACGAGGCCCGAAAGTCCCGGGTGGGCGATGCGTTGGCCGCTGGCCAGGATGTAGACCGTCTGAAGCAACCCGCGCAGCACGTACGGGAGCCAGGCCCACACCACCATACGGAACATCTGGCCAAAGGTGCTGCGGCCTCCCATCGCCAGACCTGCCAGGTACAGCGCCCCGGCCCACGCCAGCCAACCCACCACCCGCATCACCACGCCCCTGACGGCGGGGAAAACGACGGTGATGAGCGGAGAGGCGGTGATCGACATCGCCTGTTCCATCTGAGCCCTGTCCTCCTCCGACATCTCCGTATCCAGTTGCTCCCCCATCCGCTCCTGGGCCGCCAGGAAGGACTCGCGGGCCACGCGCGCGGTGATCGGAGCGGCAACCACGACGGGCAGGATAATCATAGCCGTGGCCAGGAGCGCGGGCAACCACCACGTTTTCCCTCCGCGGTCACGCAGGTACTCTAGCGTAGCACGGGGCCGGACGATCATCCCCCACAGCAGGCGGGGTGGCTTCCATCGCTCCGGTGCCGGTACTTTCTCCTCGGACATCGCTTTCTCCTCTCTGCCGTGGATCACGAGGTGCTTCTTGAGCACGCCGATTATACCTGGTTTCCCAATAGGCTGCAACCAGCACAGCAATTCCCGTTATGGAGTTCGTAGTAACGACTTTAGTCATTCTTGCTGCGTAACCAGCGACTGAAGTCGCCACTACAAAGCTATACCACGTGACGATAATGCTAAAACGGGAATTGCTGCAACCAGCAACACGAATGGACGAATGACGAATGGGACGAATGGGACGAATGACGCGGATTGGCCGAAACGGCAGAACGACGTTGTTGACAGGAATCGCAATTTCCGTTAGACTTTTGCAGATTATCCCAACCGGTGCCCGACATGCCATTCGACATGCAGCCATCCAATCAACAGCAACCAGGATCCAGTTCTCAGCATCGAGCATCGAGCATCGAGCATCGAGCATCGAGCATCCAGCATCCACCATCCAGCCCTCACGTCGCCCGGTCTGCTGTACTGGTCGCGCTCCTCTTTGCCGCCGACAAGCTGCTGGGGCTGGTGCGCGATGCCAGCATCGGCCGCGCCTTTGGGGCGTCCGCCGCGCTCGACGCCTACTACGCCGCCTTCGAGCTTCCCGATGGCCTCTTTACCGTCGTCGCCGGGAGCGCGCTGGCGACCGCGCTCATCCCGATCCTCTCCGCCCGCATCTCCCGTGGCGACCGGGAGGGCGTGTGGCGGCTGGTCTCGGCGGTGATCAACTGGGCGCTCATGGTCGTGGCAGGCGTCAGCGTGGTGGCCGCCGTCTTTGCCCCTCAGCTCATCCGCGCCGTCGCTCCGGGCTTTGACGCCGAGACGGCGGCGCTGGCGGCCCGGTTGATGCAGTTGGTGCTGCTCCAGACGCTCGTCTCCAGCACCAGTGGGATCGTGATGAGCGTGCTGCAAGCTCACCAGCATTTTCTGCTCCCTGCCGCCGCCCCGATCTGCTACACACTGGGCCGCATTGCCGGGGCACTATGGCTGGCTCCTCGCTGGGGTGTCTTTGGGCTGGCGTGGGGGGGGCTGGCGGGGACCGTGGGCCACTTTCTGATCCAGACGCCGGGGCTGGTCCACTACCGCGCCCGCTGGTGGCCCACGCTGCGACACCCTGACCTGCGGGCGGTGCTCGGGCTGATGGGACCGCGCGTGCTGGGGCTGGGGGCCACCTACCTGAACTTTGTGCTGCCCACGTTCCTGGGCTCGCGGCTGCCCGCGGGCGCGATCTCGGCCTACGAGTACAGTTGGCGACTGATGCAGTTTCCCGAGACGATCGTTGGAACGGCGCTGGGGTTGGCCGTCTTCCCAACGCTGGCGGAGCGGGCCAACGCAGGAGACCGTGAAGGGCTGCACCGCACCGCCTCCTGGGCGCTGCGGCTGGTGTTCGCGCTCGCCGTGCCGGCGGCAGTGGGCCTGCTCGCGCTCGGCCGCCCGCTGACGGCGCTGTTTTTCCAACGCGGCGCGTTCGACGCGACTGCGACCGACCGGGTCACCTGGGCGCTGCAGTTCTTTGCGCTGGGGCTGGTGGCCCACAGCGCGTTGGAGGTGGTCAGCCGGCTGTTCTACGCCCAGCGGGATATGTGGACGCCGCTCTGGGCGGCGCTGGGCGGGCTGGCGCTCAACGCGGGGCTGGGCTGGGCGCTGCTCCCGCTGCTGGCCCACGGCTCGATCGCCCTCTCGAACTCGCTGGGGGCGAGCTGGCAGGTGGTGATCCTGCTCCTCGTGGCGCAGCGGCGGCT
>DATKTN010000079.1:0-20043 GCA_035531135.1 Anaerolineae bacterium | reverse complement strand
CCGGCGCCGGAAAGTCAACCCTGCTCAACGTCATCGGCTGCCTGGACCGTCCAACCAGCGGCAGCTATTTCTTCGATGGCATAGACACCGCCACGTTGAGCGACAACGAACGCGCTGGACTCCGGAGCCGACGCATCGGGTTTGTGTTCCAATCATTCCACCTCTTGCCTCACCGCTCGGTATTGGAGAATGTGATGCTGGCAGAGGTGTACCGTAGGCAATCTCGCCGCGGGCGGCGAGAACGCGCGCTGGCGGCGATAGAGAAGGTCGGGCTCTCTCACCGCGTCGATTTCTTACCGACGAAGCTATCTGGCGGTGAGAAGCAACGGGTCGCCATAGCCCGCGCCCTCGTTGGTTCTCCCAGCCTACTGCTGTGTGACGAACCAACCGGGAACCTGGACTCGAAAACGTCCGCTAACCTCCTCGATCTCTTTGAAGCATTGAACCAACAAGGGCTCACGCTGGTCATTGTGACCCACGACGAGAACATCGCCAAACGGGCTGGCCGCCGCGTGCAGATCGTTGATGGCTCACTGATGGAGAACACAGATGGGGAAAGTAAGAGGGAGCTATCGCATCCCCAAAAAACGAGAGCGAACACGAACCCGATCTCGCGGTCGGGTATCACACTCCGTGACCTCTTTGATGAAGCTATTGCTGGATTGTTCGCCAGGCCGTGGCGTACGGCGCTGACAATGTTAGGTATTGTCATCGGGCTGACCGCCCTCGTGGCCACGATAGGCCTATCACGCACTGCCAGCAACCGCATCATCGGTCGATTCGACGAGCTTGCCGCGACCGAGATATTTGTCACCACAAAGCCCGTGCCCGACGGAGCCAAACCCGAAGTGCTCCCCTGGGACGCTCCCGTTCGCCTTCGCCAGCTCAATGGTGTCGTGGCTGCCGGGACGCTTAGTCCGATAGATATCGGGGACGCGCTGGTTAGCTCGTCACTCGTCAAAGATCCCCAGAGCCAGACCGATTTCAAGCTTTCGGTACAGGCCGCTTCTCCTGGCTTGTTTACGGCCGTTAGAGCGGATCTAGAGACCGGCCGTTTTCCAGACCAGGGCCATTCTGATAGGGCAGATCGCATCGCTGTCCTTGGGCCGGGAGCCGCACTCCGGCTCGGTATTGTCGGCGTTGAACAGCTCCCGGCAATCGCCATCGGCGATAATCTCTACCTGGTCATTGGTATCCTGCGCGATGTCGCCCGCCAGCCAGATCTACTCGGCTCCGTTATCATCCCTGAAGGGACCGCCCGCCATGATTTCGGCCTGAGCAGTCCCCAGATCGTAGTCGTCGAAACCCAGATCGGCGCGGCGTCTCTCATCGCTCAACAAGCGCCACTGGCACTGCGGCCCGATGATCCATCAGTTTTGAAGATTGCCTCTCCTCCTGAGCCGCAGCGTGTGCGCGATGCGGTGCAGAGTGACTTGAATATCTTGTTTCTCTTGTTGGGCGGCCTGTCCCTGATCGTGGGCGCCATCGGCATCGCCAATATCACGCTCGTGTCGGTGATGGAGCGGACCGGCGAAATCGGCCTCCGCCGCTCCATCGGTGCCACCCGGGGGCACATTGCCGCGCAGTTCTTGCTCGAGAGTACGTCTATCGGCGTCATCGGGGGCATCCTCGGCGCCAGTTTCGGCATCCTCACCGTGGTCGCCGTCTCCGCCTACCAGGTTTGGACCCCGGTGCTAGACCCGGCGGCGCCTTTCCTCGCGCCACTGGTCGGCGGGGTGATCGGCCTGGTGTCGGGTACTTATCCAGCTCTGCGTGCTGCCCGCCTGGAACCGGTCCAGGCGTTGCGAACTGGAACCTGACCGGCCATTCAATACCTACGCCGTTTACGGCGCTGAAAGGCTTGGTCTGGCGTTATGAAAACTGCCAAGCCTGGCGACAACGAAATCAAGGATCTTTCTCCGGCTAGTTTCATTTGCCGCCGACCATGTTTTGACTCATCCCGCTTCCGGCGGTATACTTGATAATTGTGGAGCAAACGAATCTATGGAAAGAACAAGTCATGCTGACCGATTGCTGCCGTTGGTGCCAGTGTCACAGCGCAGAATACCGGCCTGGCTGACGGGTCTGGCGTTGGCCGCTATGTCGCTCTACACGTTTGGCGAACTCGCGGGTGACGTACGGATCGGAGAAGGATTTGCCTTTGACCGGGCGGTGATGGAAGTTATGCATCACCTGGCGTCGCCCTGGCTGACGGTGGCCATGCGGCTAATCACAGCCAGCGCCTCCGGCCTGGTGGCTATCGGGGTGGCAATAGGGCTGGGCATCCGCTGGCGGCGGCAGGCCGGGCGGCGGCCGGAGGCTGTCGTTCTGCCCGTCACCCTGGCGGGCAGCGCGGTCTTGGGCCAGGCGCTCAAGCTCCTCTTTGCCCGCCCCCGCCCACGGTTGTTCCCCTGGCTGATCGCGGCTGGAGGCTGGAGCTTTCCCAGTGGTCATACCCTGACCGCCGTGGTTCTGGGTGGCCTGCTGGCCTGGCTGACAGGGCGACAACTGGACGGCTGGCAGCGGGCTGCCCTGTGGGCTGTCGCCGGGCTGTGGGCTGGCCTGGTAGGCCTGAGCCGGGTCTACCTGGGCGTCCACTATCCAAGCGATGTGCTGGCCTCCTTGGCGGTGGGTGCCCTCTACCTGTTGGCAGCTTTGTGCGTGCATCGGGTTACCGCTCCCCGCCAGTGGCGTGAAGGGGTATGACAATGCGCATCCTGGTGGTGGAGGACGAACGACGGATCGCTGCCTTCATCAAGCGTGGTCTGGAAGAAGAGTATTACGCAGTGGACGTCGCCTACGACGGTGAGGAAGCCCTGGATTGGGCGGACGTGGTGGATTACGACTCGATCGTGCTGGACGTGCTGTTGCCCAAGAAGGACGGCATCCAGGTCTGCCGCGAGCTGCGGGCCCAGGGCAACAAGGTACCCATCCTCATGCTTACCGCCAGGGACACCATCGAGGACCGGGTGCGGGGGTTGGACAGTGGCGCCGACGACTATCTCGTCAAACCCTTTGCCTTCCAGGAGTTGCTGGCCCGGATTCGCGCCCTCCTGCGGCGCAGCGGCGAGGTCAAGACCACCCGCTTGCAGGTGGGTGACCTGGCGCTGGACACGACCACGCATCGGGCCGCTCGGGGCGGGCGGGTCATCGAGTTGACGGCCCGTGAGTACGCCCTGCTGGAATTCCTGATGCGCCACCCGAGCCAGGTGCTCAGCCGCACGCAGATCGCCGAACACGTGTGGGATTACGACTTCTTTTCCACTTCCAACGTGGTAGACGTGTACATTCGTTACCTGCGCCGCAAGATAGACAAAGGATTTGAAGTCAAATTGATCAGGACGGTGCGCGGCGTGGGTTACAAGATTGAGGCCGAGCCATAGAGATGGGATTGCGCAACTCCCTTCGTTCTGTCCGAGTGCGTCTGACGCTGTGGTACGTACTGATCCTGATGGTTGTGCAAAGTGTGTTCAGTGGTGCGCTCTACCTGGCCCTGCGTATCACTCTGTACGACAACATGGACGATGTTCTCCGCAGCAGTGCGGCACTGGTCGCCGACACCCTGGAAGTGGACGCCCAGGGCCGCCCGAGCACTGGGTCAGAGCAGCCTCTTCAATGGAGCAGTCCCAAGGAAGGAGAGCATTTTTGGCGCGTCCTGGATCTCTCCGCCCAGATGGTGGCGCAGGCTGGGATGTACGAGATGGGCAATGTGTCGGTCGATCCGGCGACCATAGCGGCAGCACTGGCCGGGCACGATGTTGTCCAGACCATCTGGGTGGAGGAGAATCCGGTGCGCGTCTACACTGCGCCAGTGACCCACGAGGGCCAAATCATTGGCCTGGTGCAAGCAGGCATCTCCCTGGAGGATGTATACGAGATCCTGGCCGCCTTCCGCTGGATTCTGCTCCTTGCCTTGCCGGTCGTACTGGCTCTGGCCAGCGTTGGGGGACTCTTCCTGGCCGGCCGGGCCCTACGCCCTGTGGATCAGATCACCCGTGCCGCCCGCTCCATCAGCGCCCACGACCTGAGCCAACGGCTGAACCTGGACCTGCCCGACGACGACCTCGGTCGCCTGGCCCGCACCTTTGACGCCATGATCGCCCGGCTGGACGCGGCCTTTCGTCGCCAACGCCGCTTCACCGCCGATGCTTCCCACGAATTGCGCACGCCGCTGACCATCATCAAGGGCGATCTGAGCCTGGCTCTGGCCCACCCTCGCAACACCGACTATTACCACCGGGTATTGGCCGAGATCGATGAAGAAGTGGATCATATGAGTCGTCTGGTGGAGCGGTTGTTGTCCCTGGCCCGGGCCGACGCCGAGGGGGTACCGCTGCACCGGCAGACGGTGGACCTGGGTGTCATCCTGACCGACCTGATCGAGCAGACTCGTCCTATGGCCGAAGCCAAAGGGCTAACCCTGACAGTGCAGATCGCTCCCAACCTGACGGCCAGTGTGGACCCGGACGCCGTGACCCAGGTGGTTCTCAACCTGCTGGAGAACGCCATCAAGTACACTCCCTCGGGCCGGGTGCGGTTGAGCGCTCACCGCGCCGGACCTGGCAGCGGCGAGATACGGATCGCCATCTCCGACAGCGGGCCGGGTATTCCTGCTGAGCACTTGCCTCACATCTTTGACCGCTTCTACCGGGTAGATCGGGCTCGCAGCCGGGAACTGGGAGGCGCCGGCCTGGGCCTGGCCATCGCCCGCGAGTTGGCCCGCGCCCACGGTGGCGACGTCACTGTCCACAGCGTTCCCGGCGAAGGGAGTACCTTCACCGTGTACTTGCCCGGCCGGGCCCCTACTGCGTAGATCGCCCTCCTCTTGCCAATCCCCGCTCCAATCGGCAAAATAGGAAAATTCTCATAAAACTTTTCCTACAGTGAAACTCCACCGTAACAAAGCTGTAACACAGCCGAGGTGAGAAACGGATAGAATGATGCCATGGCGGGCAGTCTACTGGGACTCGGATGGAGAGAGGCAAACTGATCATCCTGTGATGGGCAGCGAGATTGCGCTGGTGGGCAGGGCGGGCACGGGAGCAGGTTTGCCGCCCTGCCGTCGCTTATCCCGGCACAGGAGAGATTGCTATGAGTGGCCGATCTGCCCTGATCATCGAAGACAACAGCGAGCTGGCGATCATCTTTTCCCAGGCGCTACAGGCGGCCGGGTTCGCCACCGGTATCATCCAGGATGGCGATCAGGCCCTCGCACGCCTGGCCATCACGACGCCAGATGTCGTGGTGTTGGACCTGCACATGCCCCGCGTGTCCGGCGTCGAGATCTTGCGCCACATTCGGGCCGATGCACGGCTAGCCGGGACCCGCGTCATCGTCGCCACTGCCGATATGCGCGCGACGGACATGCTCCAGGATCAGGCCGACCTGGTGCTCATCAAGCCCATCAGCTTCAACCAGTTGCGCGACCTGGCCGGTCGCCTGGCCCCTCCACGGTCCCGGCCAGGTGACGTGCTTTGAACCGCCCCCCTCCCAAGACCCTTAGGGTTTTCCGAAACCCTAAGGGTCTTTAGATTTCTAACGCAAATTTAACAAGATACCCATTGACTTTATTATAAAGTTGTGGTACAATAATGTCAAGATTGAAGAGATGTTACCGGAGCCTGGCCTGACGAACGGGCGCGGGCCTGGATGTCGCGAAGGGAGGCGCTGTGTTTGGGAACATAGTCTACCTGGATAACACCGCTGCGACGAGGCTGGACGAGCGAGTCCTTGAGGCGATGAAGCCCTACTTCTTTGACCTCTACGCCGTGGCCACGTCGCAGTTCGGCTACTCGTTGGGCGTCGACGCCCGCGACACGCTCGACACCGCCCGGGGCCAGATCGCAGCCGTGCTGGGGGCTGGCCCGGAAGAGTTCATCTTTACCTCCGGGAGCACCGAGTCGAGCAACCTGGCCATCAAGGGCGTGGCCCTGGCGCTCAGGGAAAAAAAGGGCCGGCACATCGTCACCAGCACCATCGAGGACTTTCCTGTCCTCCACAGCGCGCGGGCGCTGGAGCGGCAGGGCTTCGAGGTGACCCGCGTGCCGGTGGACGGGGCCGGGCGGGTGGATCTCGATCAACTCCGCGATGCGATCACCCCTGAGACGATTCTGGTCTCCATCCAGGCGGCCAACCAGGAGATCGGCACGCTGCAGGAGTTAAAGTCCATCGGTGAGATCGCCCGTGAGAGGGGAGCCCTGTTCCATACCGACGCTACCCACAGCTTCCTCCGCGTCCCGCTGGACGTGCGGGAGATCCCGGTGGACCTGGTGACCGTCTCGGCCCACACGATTCACGGGCCGAGGGGGGTTGGCGGGCTCTACGTGCGGGAGGGGACGCCCATCCGCAAGTGGATGGACGGTGGCTTCCAGGAGTTCGACCTGCGGCCTGGTGTGGAGGACATCCCCGGTGCGGTGGGCTTGGCCAAGGCGGTGGAATTGGTGACGCCGGATGAGACGGCTCGCCTTCAGGCGATGCGGGACCGGCTGATCGAGCGCTTGCTAGAAGTTCCGCAGTCCCGCCTCAACGGCCATCCGGTCTACCGCCTCCCCCACAACGCCAATATTTCGTTCCGCTTCGTGGAGGGAGAGTCCCTCCTGTTGCACTTGGATATGCGCGGTTTCGCCGTCAGCACCGGCTCGGCCTGTTTCAGCCGCTCGTTGGAGGCCAGCCACGTCATTCTGGCGATCGGGGGCAACCACGAGCGGGCCCACGGCTCCGTCCGATTCACCTTTGGGCGCTTCAACCAGGACCAGGACGTGGACGCGGTGGCGGAGGCGGTCGAGGCGGTAGTGATGGATTTGCGGCGGATCAGCCCCCTGGGGAAGGACTAGCGGGCGGGTAGATCGGCCACCATCGGATTGGTATTGGAAACTCGTAGAGAGAAAGGAGGCACGTGATGTTAAGCAAGGCCTTACAAGATGCGATCAACGAACAGATCAAGAACGAGCTCTATTCCGCCTATCTGTATCTGGCGATGGCGGCTCACTCTGAGGCGAGCAACCTGCCGGGTTTCGCCCATTGGCTGCGCGTGCAGAGTGAGGAGGAGGTCGAGCACGCCATGAAATTCTTTGACTTTGTCAACGAGCGTGGCGGGCGCGTCGTGCTGCATGCCATTGACCAGCCGCCGGTCGAGTTCGAGTCGCCGGTCAAGATCTTTGAGGAGACCCTCAACCACGAACGCAAGGTCACGGGGATGATCCACCATCTCTACGAGCTCGCGCTCGAGGAGAAGGACTATCCGGCGCAGGTTATGCTGCATTGGTTCATCGACGAGCAGGTCGAAGAAGAGAGCAACGCTACCCAGATCCTGGATACACTAAAGATGATTGGGGACAAGGGCCAGGCGCTCGTCATGTTCGACAGGGAACTGGCCAAGCGAGGGTCTGATTAGGCGAAACCGGGCTTGGCCTGGATTTCGCACCCTGTGGAAGGAAATGGACGCGCCAACTTGTTGGCGTCTTAGGAGGATAATCGAATGCCATTGCCGTACAGTGAACTTGTGATGGAACACTTTCGCAATCCGCGTAACGTGGGGCGGATAGACGACGCCGACGCCAAGGCGATGGAGGGGAGCCCGGCCTGCGGCGACATGGTGGCGGTCTACTTGAAGGTCGATCCCGACACCCAGCGTATCGCGGACATCAGCTTCGAGTCCTACGGCTGCGCCTCCAACATCGCCACCGGCTCCATCATCACCGAGTTGGCCAAGGGCAAGACGTTGGAGGAGGCCAAGCACATCAGTTGGAAGGAGGCTTCCGAGGCGCTGGGAGGGCTGCCTCCGATCAAGGCCCACTGCTCCGTCCTGGCGGTGGACGGCTTGCGGGCGGCGATCCAGAACTATGAGGAGCGCCACGGCCTGGTCAAGGAGCGCGTCCCTACGACCGTCGAGGTCGTGCGCAAACGGCTGAAGCGCGTCATGAACCCGATTACCGGGCTCGACCTGGTGCGCACCAACCTGGTCAAGGATATTGAGGTTGCTGATGGAAAGGTGCGGGTGGTGATTGACCTGCCCGCTGACCACCAGTTCGCCGCCAACATCCGCGAGGAGGTTGTGGAAAAGATCGAACCGCTGTGGGACGTCGAGCAGGTCGTTTTAGAGTTCACCGACTGAGGGGGGAACGATGGCAGAGATCAAGGTAGATAGCAACGGAGAGGCATGTCCTATGGAGATCAAGGTGGATTGCGTTGGGGAGACGTGCCCCGTGCCTCTGGTGGAGGTGCGCAAAGCGTTGCGCAA
The DNA here is from genome assembly GCA_035531135.1 of Anaerolineae bacterium. GTDB lineage: Bacteria > Chloroflexota > Anaerolineae > B4-G1 > B4-G1 > DATKTN01. The sequence goes on along the minus strand of DATKTN010000079.1, from coordinate 11,804 downwards.
GGCATCACCGGGTGACATAGTCGAGGTGATTGGTACACACCCGGCCTCCAAAAAAGAGATCCCGATGGCGGTCGAGGCTTTGGGTTTGGAATTGCTGAGCGTCGAAGGGACGGACACCGACTGGACGATACGGATTCGGCGTTGAGAGAGTCACAAGGAGTTGAAAGATGGCAAGATATAGTGTGGAGACGAAATTGAGCCCCGAAAAAGCCGTCGAGGTGGCTGCAGCTTACTTTGGCGAAGGGGGCCTTGGACTCGCGGCCGTCGAGAAAAATCCATGCTGCGTCTATTTTGAGGGGGGCGGTGGACACGTCTACGTGACGGCCTTTGCAGGAGACAAAGGCACGACAGTCGAGCTGGAGACCCGTGAGTGGGACTACCACGTCAAGCAGTTCATGCACGAGGTAGGCTGATTGTCGCTGTTACGGGATCGTCAGATCCCGATCAAGGATTCGGGGGTACGATGGAGGAACATAAGGCAACGGCTCAGCGCGTGACCATCGTCATGCATAGCGGCGAAATGGACAAGCTGTACAGCGCGTTGATCATCGCCAATGGCGCGCTGGCGATGGGGATGGAGGCTTCCATCTATTTCACCTTCTGGGGCCTGCAGCGGTTGGCGAAGGGGGGCCTGGAGAAAGGGCCTCTCTCCAAGATGCATTTCCTCGGCCTGGGCAAGTGGATGGTGAAGCAGCGGATGAAGAAGGCCAACGTAGCCTCTCTCGAAAGGCTGCTTCACGACTTTAAGGAGCTGGGGGGCAAGATCATCGCCTGCGAGATGACGATGGAGATCATGGGCATCCGTCGCCAGGATCTGCGCGAGGACCTGATTGACGAGTACGGAGCGGTGGGGACCTACATCCAGGAGGCGCGAAACTCGCAGGTCACGCTGTTCATTTAGCGCAACAATGTGAAATCACGGTACAGGCCCCGACCAGGCGGTTTCGACGGGCCTCTGAAATCAGTGCCGCGCCTTCGCTGGTCGAAGGCGCGGTGTACGTTTGGTTAGGACGCTCATCCAGCACCGGCCCTTCGGCTGCGCTCAGGGCAAGCTGCTTCAGGCCGGTGCGGCCGACGCCAGGTCACAGGCCCATGTTGACAGTTTCCTGCCTTCCGGCTACAATATCGCCCAAGTTAGCGTAGATAAGAGGGGCCGATGAAAAAGATGTCCAGCGCAAAAGTGCGCCAAAGCTTTCTCGATTTCTTTGCCGCCAAGGGGCACACCATCGTGCCCAGCGTCAGCTTGGTGCCGCAGGACGATCCCACGCTGCTGTTCACCAACGCGGGGATGAACCAGTTCAAGGACGTTTTCCTGGGGCTGGGCAGCCGGCCCTACACCCGCGTTGCCGACACGCAAAAGTGTATGCGCGTCTCGGGCAAGCACAATGACCTGGAGGACGTGGGGCGCGATGGCTCCCATCATACCTTCTTCGAGATGCTGGGCAATTGGTCCTTTGGTGACTACTATAAAAAGGAGGCCATCGCCTGGGCCTGGGAACTCCTGACCGGGGTATGGGGACTGCCGGGGGAGCGGTTGTGGGCCACGGTCTTCCGGGACGAATTGGGCGAATTGGAGACCGACGAGGAGGCGGCGGGCTTCTGGCGGTCCGAGACGGACATCTCTCCCGACCACATCCTGTACTTTGGCCGCAAGGACAATTTCTGGGAGATGGCGGACACCGGCCCCTGCGGGCCGTGCAGCGAGATTCACTACGACCGGGGCCCCGAGGCATGCGCGTGCCGGGGGGAGGCGGGTCACGTCTGCCAGGTGAATGGCACCTGTGGGCGCTTCATCGAGTTGTGGAACCTCGTCTTCATCCAATACAACAAGGATGCCGATGCGAGCCTGCATCCGCTGCCGGCCAAGCACGTCGACACCGGGGCCGGGTTCGAGCGGCTCGTTGCCGTGCTTCAGGGCGTGGATTCCAACTACAAGACGGACGTGTTTGCGCCGATCATGCACCGTGTGCAGGAGATGGTGGGCCACACGGACGCCAAAGTAGAGGAGAATATCGTCGCCTATCGCGTCATCGCCGACCACGGGCGGGCGGTCACCTTTCTCATTGGTGACGGCGTCCTGCCGGGCAACGTGGGGCGCAATTACGTGCTGCGCATGATCCTGCGCCGTGCAGCCCGCTTTGGGCGCAAGCTTGGCTTCACCCACCCGTTCTTGGCCCAGGTGGTCAAGGTCGTGATCGAGACCATGGGGTCCCAGTTCCCCGAGCTGGAGGCGCGGCGCCAGTTCATCCTCAGCACGGTGACCCAGGAGGAGGAGCGCTTCCTGCGCACGCTCGACCTGGGCCTGTCGCGCCTGGACGAGGTGCTGGCCGAACTGGAGGCCAAGGAGGAGCGGGTCGTGCCCGGCGATGTGGCCTTCCGGCTCTACGATACATTTGGCTTGCCCCTCGAGATCACGCGCGACGTGGCCCAAGAGAGAGGCCTGAGTGTTGATGAGGCCGGCTATCAGGCCGCGCTTGAGGAACAGCGCCAGCGTGGCCGGCAGGCGGATCGATTCGAGTCCCGCGACGAGGAGGCCATGAAACGCTACACGGAGGTCATGGCCGACCTGCGAGAGCGGGGCCTGCTGGGCGAGGGTGGCGTTGAGCACGAACCCTATTCGACCACCGAGATAGAGACCTCGGTTGCGGCGATCCTGCGCGATGGCGAGACGGTCAAGTTGGCCAAAGAGGGGGATCAGGTCGAGGTGGTCTTGCCGGCGACCTGCTTCTACATCGAGTCCGGTGGCCAGGTCTCCGACACGGGCTACGTCGCGGCGTATCCGCCGGGAGAGGACGAGCCAGTCTGGGAGATCGAGGTGCACGAGGCGTGTCAGCCGGTCCCGGGTCTGATCGTCCACGTCGGCGTGGTCAAGCAAGGCCGCCCGCGGGTCGGCGATTCCGTCTGGGCCGTCGTGAACTATGAGCGCCGGATGGACATCGCCCGCAATCATACGGCTACCCATCTCTTGCACAGCGAATTGCGCTACGTCCTGGGCGAGCACGTGCAGCAGGCCGGGTCGCTCGTCACACCTGACCGATTGCGTTTCGATTTCACCCACCCGGCCATGCTGACCGAGGACGAGCTGGACCTCGTGACCCGCTCCGTCAATGATGCGATTCTGGTGAACTACTCGGTGCAGATCACCGCGGAAAAGTACCGCCAGGCTGTGAGCGAAGGGGTCATCGCGTTGTTCGGCGAAAAGTACGGCGAAGACGTGCGGGTCCTGCGTATCGGGTGGCCGGGTGAACCGTTCAGCCAGGAGCTCTGCGGCGGCACCCACGTGAACGAGACCGGCGAGATTGGCCTGTTTCACATCGTCTCCGAGGAAGGGGTCGGGGCGGGAGTGCGCCGCATTGAGGCGGTGACCGGGCGTGTGGCGGTGGATTTGGTCGAGCGCCAACTGGGTGCCCTCCGGCGCACGGCGGCCTACCTGAGCGTCTCACCGGACGAGGTGGATCGCAAGGTGCTGGGCCTGCTGGATGAACTGCAATCCGCCCGCAAAGAGATCACGCGGTTCCAGGAGCAATTGTCCCGCCGCGAGTTCGAGGCGATGCTGGATCAGGTACAATCGGTGACGGGCGTGTCCTTGCTCAGTGCCCGGGTGACCGCGCCCAGTATGGAGATGCTGCGCGAGATGACCGACTGGTTCCGGGACCGGCTGGGCTCCGGCGTCGTCGTCCTGGGTACAGTGCTGGGCGGGCGGCCCGCGCTCGTAGCGGCTGTCACACCCGACCTGGTGGATCGTGGCGTGGATGCGGGCAGGCTCGTGCGCGGCATCGCCCGTATCGTGGGCGGCGGTGGCGGTGGCAGGCCTACGCTGGCCCAGGCGGGCGGACGTGACCCCAGCCGGCTCGATGATGCGCTGCGCCAGGCCCCTCGCATGCTGGAAGAGATGATCGCCCGGTGAGGCCGCCCTCAGTCGTCGAACTGCATCCCCAGGACGATTTCGCCTCCGTTCGGGATCGGCTCAGTTGGCTGGACAGGGGGCGCGTCGCGTTGATCCTCCCGTGGGACATACGCTTCCTCTCCCGTGAGTTGGATTTCGACATCCTGCGGCGCGAGGCCGAGCGGTGGCAGTTGGAAGTCGCCATCGTCTCTGCTGACCCGGAGCGACGTCGCCTGGCCCGTGGGTGCGGGTTCCCGGCTTTCGCCAGCGTCGAGGAAGCACAGCGGTCCGCGGTGTGGCGTAGCCGGCGGTCAGTGGTGGCAGAGCCACCGCCTCGTCACTGGTGGCAGGAGAAGGTCGTCCTCCAGCCGAGGCCGGTTCGTCCTCGTGCCCGGTGGCTCAATTGGGTCAAACTAGGGGTCCGCGTCGTCATCTTTTTGCTCTCGCTCCTGGTACTTGCCGGTGTCGCCTACCTGATCGTGCCCAGCGGTACGGTGACGCTCGTGCCGGCCGGCCGAGAGGTTACCACCATTGTGCCTGTATCGGTGAGCCCCGACGTCGAGGCCGTGGATCACGCGGCCCGTGTCATCCCGGCGCGGCGGGTCGGCGTCGAGGTTGAGGGCTACGCGGAGGTCGAGACGTCGGGGGTCCGGGACGTGATCCTGGGCCGGGCGGGTGGCGTGGTCCTGTTCACCAATTTACTGGCGCAGGACTATGTCGTGCCGGCCGGTACAGTTGTGCGTACTTCCTCCACCAGCTACCCCATCCGCTTCCGTACCACCGCGGACGTCGCTGTGCCCGCCGGTGGACAGGCGACCGTGCCTGTTGAAGCGCTCGAGGACCGGATCGGCAACGTGGGGGCTTTTCAAATCAACCAGGTCGAGAGCGTGGCTGCTTCTGCCGTGCGGGTGACCAACCCGGAGTCGACCACAGGTGCGGAGCCCAAAGAGGCGCGCGTCGTGACCCAGGCCGACTATGACCGGGTGCGAGGTCAGGTGATGCGCCAGTTGCTCGACCAGGCGTACGTGGAGATGGGCGACCTGCTGAAGCCAACAGAGATCCTCCTGCGCCAGTCGCTGATCATCCAGGCCGTGCCCAAGGAGAGCTACACGCGCTTCATCAGCGAGCAGGCCGATACGGTGGGGCTTGACATGCGGGTGCTCGTGAACGGGCTGGCGGCGGATGTGGACAACGCGGAGAGCGTGGCCTACATCGACCTGTCGCGCCGCCTGCCACCGGGGTACACTCTGGTTGATGCCCGCTTCGAGTTGGGCGAGGTGGCCGAAGAGGACGTTGGCCCAGGCAGGTTCACTTTCTTCGTCACCGCGCGCGGCTACGCCGCTGCTGTGCTTGACGCCAACGCGGCGGTTGATCTCATCCGCGGGCAGCCTGTAGCCGACTCGCGCGAGCGGCTGTCGGCCCAGTTCCCGCTGGCTGAGCCCCCCCAGGTGACGGTCTGGCCGGAGGAGGTGGGGCGAATGCCCTGGCTTCCGCTCCGCATCCGCGTCGAGGTCGTGCCACAGCGCCAGGCGGTGGGCCGGGACTTGACGCTGGCTGAGAGGTAGCGCGTGCGTATTCTCGGGCTGGATCCGGGTGAGCGGCGCATCGGGATTGCCATCAGCGACCCCACGGGCACGTTGGCGCACCCGTTACAGACGCTGGTGCGAGGCTCGCGCGAGGAGGACTTTGCTGCCATCGCGGCCCTCGTGGCCGAGCACGACGTCGACTTGGTCGTCGTGGGCTGGCCGCTCAGCCTGGACGGGACGGAGGGACCGCAGGCGCGGCGGGTCGCCCGCTACACGGACGCGCTGGCCGCTTGCCTCCCTGTCCCCGTCGTCTCGTGGGACGAGCGTTTCACTACGGCAGCCGCGGATGAGATTTTGCGCCAGATCCGGGGCCGGAAGGGGAGACGCCGTGCACGCGCCAGGGGCCAGGTGGACGCGATAGCGGCTGCCGTGATCCTGCAGAGCTACCTGGACAGCGTCGACCAGTCAGCGGTGGTGGATAGTTAGTGGCCGATAGAGGAGATCCGTCTTGAAAAACGTAGGCAGGATGATCGCTTTTTCCGGGGCGTTGATTGCAGTTGTCGTTGCTGTGGGCAGCGTGGGCTGGTTTCTCAGCCGCTCCACACCTGGTGGTGGAGGTGTCTCCCTCAGCCTGTGTGGCCTCTCCTCACCGGATGATCTCCTGATCCGGTTCTACCTGGACGCCAGGGCTGCCGAGCTGGATCAGATGGCCGGGAGCGACGACACCCCGGTCGCGTTCGTCGTCGAGCCGGGGGAGACGGCGGTCGAGATCGCTGACCGGCTGAAGCAGGCAGGACTGGTCTCCGACGCCGAATTGTTTCGCCGCTACGTGCAGTACCACGGGTTGGATGCCGGCATCGAGGCCGGCGACTTTGTCTTGCGCCAGACGATGACGATTCCCGAGATCGCGCAGGCGCTTCAGAAGGGACAGCGTCCGGAGCAGGTCGTCACGATTCAGGAGGGGCTGCGGCTGGAGCAGGTGGCTGCCCTGGTGGCGGAGCAGACCGGTATACCTGAGGATGAGTTTTTGGCGTTGGCGACGGACGGATGGCGGAATGCAGGGCTGCCGTTCGACTTCCTGGCGGATCTGCCCCCCTCCGCCACGCTTGAGGGCTTTCTCTTCCCGGATACCTACCGTTTGCCTGAGGACGCGACCGCCCTGGATCTGCTGGGCCGCATGCTGGAGACTTTTGACAGGCGCGTGGCCCCGGAGATGCGCGCTGCGGCGGCCAATCGGGGACTGGACGTCTACGAACTGGTCACGCTGGCCTCGATCGTCGAGCGGGAGGCGGTGATCGACGAGGAACGCCCGCTCATCGCCGGCGTGTATCACAACCGGCTGGAGTCAGGATGGTTTCTCGGTGCCTGCCCCAGCGTCCAGTACGTGTTGGGCACGCCGGATGACTGGTGGCCCCGGTTCACGCTGGAGGCCACGGAGGTGGATTCCCCCTACAATACCTACCGGAACCTCGGCTTGCCCCCTGGCCCGATCTGTTCCGCCGGGCTGGCCTCGCTCGAGGCGGCTGCGTATCCGGCTGACACGGGCTACTTTTTCTTCCTCGCCGACTGCACGAAAGACGACGGCAGCCACCTCTTTGCTGTGACGGAGGAGGAACATCTCGGCAACTATAGTGTCTGCGGTGGCCAGGCTCCATAACCGCGCAACATGCAACGCGTAAGAGACGACGCGCAACACAAAATACGCAACATGCAACACGCAACATGCAACACGCGCCACGTACTGCGAATTGCGTGTTTCGTGCTCTTGCTGGCTGCCTGCCAGGTTCCCGGCTCCGTGCGTCCAACCGTCAAGGTCGGGCTCGTCGCCCCGTTCGAGGGACGATATCGCTACGTCGGCTACGACGTGATCTACGCGGTGCGGCTGGCGCTGCGAGAGGCCAACGCGGCTGGTGGGGTGGGGGGCTACAGCGTCGAGCTGGTTGCCTACGACGATGGGGCCGACCCGGCGATGGCGGTCCAGCAGGCCCGCAAACTGGCCGTTGACCCCGATGTGATCGCCGCGATCGGCCATTTCCGCGAGGAGACGACCGCTGTTGCCTTGAGCGCCTACGCCGAGGCGGGCATGCCGCTCGTTGCCCCAGGGGTGCTCGATCCGGCGCTGACACGTGGGGATGCGCAAGGCCCCCGCGCCTACCGGTTGGGGCCGGTCGCGGATGCACTGGCGCACGCGCTGCTCGATCGGCTCGATCAGTTGGGACACCGCCAGGCGGCGCTCGTGACCGAGGGCGGCCCGCTGGGGGCAGCGTTGCGGCGGAATGCGCAGCCGGGCCGGCTGCGACTCTGGCCGGTTGTGTCACCGCAGGGCACAGAGCCGCAGGACGCGGAATGGTTGGAACAGGTGAGGGCCTCGGGTGCGCAGGCGGTCTTCTGTGACGCGGGCCCAGTCGTGGCGGGCGAGGTGGTCACGGCGTTGCGTGAGGCTGGCTGGCAGGGCACCTTTCTGGGCGGGCCACAGCTAGCCGCGGCCGACTTTGTCGCCGTGGCGGGCCACGCCGCCGAGGGGGCGGTCTTTGTCACGCCCTGGCCGTTCCCAGCGGATGAGGCTGCCGCCGCAGACTTTGCGGCCGCCGCAGACTTTGCGGCCGCCTACCAGCGTGTCTCCAACGGCCTGCCGCCCGGCCCCCTCGCCGCTCCTGCCTACGAGGCCACCTGGGTGCTGCTTGAGGCGCTTCAGCGGGACATCGCCGCCCATGGGGTGCCGACGCGGGAGGGGATAGCGGCGGCGCTTCCAGCCACCAGCCGCGAAGGGGTGCTGGGTTTGATCGCGTTTGACGCTGACCGCAGTTGGGGCGACGCGCCCCTCTACTCGTATCGCATCGGCGCGGAGGGGTTGCCCACTCCCATCAATGGTTACTCTGCGACGCGCCGGTAGAACAGCGGTAGCCGTTGGACAGGGCTGTTGCTGAACGTGTGCGCGGCCAGCGCCCGCTCTCGGGCTGCTGCCAGTTGTGCCTCGGCGTTGGCGTGGATTGTGAACAGCGGCGTGTCCTTCTGCACCAGGTCCCCCAACTTGTAGTGCACGATCACGCCGGCGCTGTGGTCGATCGGGTCTCCCATTTTCTCCCGCCCGCCGCCCAGCTCGATCACGGCCCTGCCGATCTCGGCAGCGTTTAGGGAGGCCAGGTACCCGCTGCGCGGCGCCGGCACAGGTTCGATCAACCGGGCCTGCGGCAGCCGCTCTGGCTCGTCGATGCAGCGCACGTCGCCGCCCTGGGCTTCTACCAGTTCCCTGAACTTGCGCCAGGCAGCCCCGGAGGCCAGCGTCTCCAAGGCCAGTGTGAGCGCGGCGTTGGCGTCGGCGGCCTTCCCACCCAGCATCAGCATCTCGGCTGCCACGACCATGCAATGCTCGCGAAAGTCGGTGGGCCCGCCCTCGTGCAGCGTGTTGATCGCCTCCCGTACCTCCAGCGCGTTCCCCACCGCCCAGCCCAGCGGCTGGTTCATGTCGGAGATGAGCGCGACCACGCGCCGTCCGGCCCGGCTGCCCAGGCGAACCATCGCCTCGGCCAGAGCCTCTGCCTCCTCCTGCGTCTGCATGAATGCGCCGTTGCCTGTCTTGACGTCCAACACGATCGCGTCGGCCCCGGCGGCCAGCTTTTTGCTCATGATTGAACTGACTATCAGTGGGATGGACGCGACAGTGGCCGTCACGTCGCGCAGCGCGTACAGTTTGCGGTCGGCCGGCGCCAGGTCAGCGCTCTGGCCGGTCAGTACGATGCCGATCTCCCCGAGTTGAGCCTTGAACTCGGCCTCGCTCAGGTCGGTCCGGTAGCCGGGAATGGCCTCCAGCTTGTCCACCGTCCCGCCGCTGAAGCCGAGCCCCCGCCCGGTCATCTTGGCGACTGGCATCCCGCAGGCCGCGACCAGCGGTGCTACGACCAGGCTGACCTTGTCGCCGACGCCGCCCGTCGAGTGCTTGTCGACTGTGAAGGGGGCCACGTCCTTCAGGTCGAGCATGTCACCCGAGTGAGCCATCGCCAGCGTCAGGTCGGTGGTCTCCTGGTCGGTCATGCCTCGCAGGTACACGGCCATGAGCCATGCAGCGGCCTGGTAGTCGGGAATGTCGCCCCGCGTGTACCCCTGGACGAAGAACTCGATCTGCTCCCGCGAGAGTTCACCGCCGTCGCGCTTTTGCGCAATCACGTCTATTGCGTTCATGGGTTACCTCAGCTTTCTGATGTCGGAACAGGCTGTGTGCCAATTATATCAGAGTCTCACGGGATTGAGAAATTGCACTGGGGTGCGATTCGGGTATAATGAGCCAATTACATCACGGGCGGGGAGAAGGACGGAGGATAGGCTGATGACCGAGGTTGACGTGATCTTGACCGGCGGCAGCGTCGCCACGATGAACGACGATTTTGAGCTTTTCACCCCTGGGGCGGTCGCTGTCCGGGCGGGGCTCATCGAGGCCGTGGGACCGGCCGACCAGGTCGGAGCCACGTACACCGCCGATGATGTCGTGGATTGCAGTGGGTGCGCGGTTATTCCGGGTCTCATCAACGCCCATACGCATGCCTCGATGACACTGCTCAGGGGGGTGGCCGACGACCTGCGGCTGGACGTGTGGCTGATGGGCTACATGATGCCCGTCGAGCAGGCATTCGTGCGCCCTGATTTCTGCTGGCTGGGTACCCAGTTGGCCTGCGCCGAGATGATCCGCTCCGGTACCACTTGTTTCGCGGACATGTACTACTACGAGGAGGCCGTGGCCGACGCCGCTGCTCAGGCCGGCCTGCGTGCCATCTGTGCCGAGACGGTGCTTCGCTTTCCGACACCTGACGCGCTGAGTTACGACGAGGGCCTGGAACATGCCCGTGACTTTATCGTGCGTTGGAAGGGTCATCCGTTGATCATGCCGGCGGTAGGACCCCACGCGCCGTATACGACGACGGCAGAGCTGTTGCGAGCCTGTGCCCAAATGGCGCTCGAGTTTGACGTGCCGCTCCACATTCACATCGCCGAGACCGCGCAAGAGGTGGAGGAGCACCGGAATGAGTACGGGATGCCGATGGTGCCCTGGGTGAAGAAACAGGGCATTCTCGAGGCCAAGGTCACCGCTGCCCACTGTGTCCACCTGGATGAGGGGGAGATGCACACGCTGCTGCACCACGGGGTTGGCGTGGCGCACAACCCCACCAGCAACCTCAAGTTGGCCAGCGGCTTTGCGCCGGTCGTACACATGCTGGAACTCGGGCTCAACGTAGGCATCGGCACCGATGGCCCGGCCAGCAATAACGACCTGGATATGTGGGAGGAGATGCGGCTGGCGGCGCTGCTGGCCAAGGGTGTGACCGCCGACCCGACGGCGCTACCGGCGCGGCAGGCGCTGGCGATGGCGACCATCGGCGGGGCACGTGCACTGCACGTGTCGGAGGCCATTGGCTCGCTCGAACCGGGCAAACGGGCCGACATCGACGTCGTGGACCTGTGCACCCTCCATAACACGCCCAGGTTCGCGCGCGATCCGGAGGCGCTGTATGCGCAACTCGTCTACGCCACCAAGGGAAGCGATGTCAGGGATGTGATGTGCCAGGGACGGTGGTTGATGCGTGATCGGAAGTTGCTCACGCTCGACGAGCAGGCGCTGGCATCCGAGGCCGCCGGTATCGCGCGCAAGATCGATACGTTCCTCATGCACCGCGAGGAAAGCGTTCTCAGCAAGCTGTTGGCCATCGGCCAGGTGGCCCAGGCGAAGACGTTCGAGGTTCAGGTGAAGGTCCATTTGGCCGACGAGGTGCCGCTCGAAAGTCTGCTGGGCCGGTCAGAGGTCGCGATCCTCAAGCCCTCGCTGCGCCGCCAGTACGACACCTACTTCCTGTTCGATGACCCCTACCGCAGCCGTCTCCGCTATCGCGAGGACGAGCTGCTGGATGAAGGTGGCCAGGTGCAGGACGTGCTCTATCGGCTGACGCTGATCAGCGAGACGAAGGAGCGCGAGTACGCCAGGTCGGTGTTGCTTTCGCGCTCCCGCTTCGACGCCCCGGCGACGCGCAGCCTGCGCTTCTACCGGGAGTACTTTAAGCCGGTGGCCGAGGTCACGGTGCACAAGCAGCGGCGTCGATATCGCGTGCGCTACGGCGGGACGGATTTCGCGATCAATCTGGATCAGCCGGTGCAGCTCGGGTGGCCGGGCGTGTTTCTGGAGATCAAGAGCCGGACGTGGTCGAGGCAGGATGCAGAGCGGAAGGCGGAGCTGATTGGCGAGCTCCTGGAGTTGCTCCAGGTACAGGAGCCCGAGCTCGTGAGGGAGGAATATGTGGAACTGGCCGTTGAGGCGGAAAAGGGGCGGTCATAAACTTCCTGCTCCGGGCGGACCGCAGTCCGCCGTTCGTTCTGTGGCGCTCTCAGCATACCTTCGCATAGTCATT
>DATKTN010000078.1:0-2366 GCA_035531135.1 Anaerolineae bacterium | reverse complement strand
GGCCTCGTAGCCCGGCATAAACCCGTCGTCGGCGCACAGCATGCGGATGTCCCCCACGCGCCCGCTATCGGCGGCCGTCTTGAGCATCGACGGGTACTGGAGCTTGCCGACCAGGTCCGGGTTGTCCAATATCCGCCGCAGGGCAGGGAGGTCGGCGACGACGTCGGTCAGGTAGGTCTGCCGGGTGACTGGGTCCCGCCACTTGGGGCCGAGCCGGTCGGTCGCCTTGTCGGCGACGCGCTCGACGATGCCGTTGTGGTAGACGGACTCAAAGTGAACCTTTTCGTGCTCAAAGAGCGGCTGGAAGCCATAGTAGTGGTCCTGGTCGGGGTGGGTGATGACGGCGGCCTCGAAGGTGATCTTGTGGCGGAAGCGGCCAAACCGCCAGCGCAGGAAGCGGACCATGTTGTCGCCAGCGCCGGCGTCCACCAGGATAAATTTGTCCTCCGGGGTCACGATGAGGCATCCGTCGCCCTGGCCGATGTCGACAAAGTTCACCTCGAGCAGCCGCTCGGACTGGATCGAGTCCTGGTGGAGCCAACCGTCCACGCCCCGGGACTTGACCCGTCGCCAGTCGCCGTCAGCGTCCGTGACCTTGAGCCAGTCCCCCCAGATGAGGTGCTGCAGTGCCCTCCTGCCCCTGGTTTTTCCAGGGATGGGTTCCCCGTAGATCACGGCCGACGGGTAGCCCGCGAATGCAGTTTGCTCGTTTGACATTAGGTCCTCCTTATTTCGGTCAATACCTGGGCGATGACGTCCATCCCCTGGTCCACCAGCGCCAGGTCCGCCTGGGTGCCCATGTGCCCGATGCGAAACACCCGGCCGGCCAGCGGTCCCAGCGAACCGCCGGCCCCCATACCGCGTGCCCGCAACTGCCGGTCCAACTCCTCCCAACCCAGCGACGCGGGTACCTTGAGCGCCGTGACGGTGGGGGAGCAACCGGCCTCGTCGAGCGGGTAGAGCGACAGGCCTATCGCCCGCGCCCGGTCCCGGCAGTGCTGGGCCACCCGGGCGTGGCGGGCGTAGACCCGCTCCAGCCCCTCGTCGAGGACGAGGCGACAGGCCTCGTGCAGCGCGGCCAGGCTGGCCCAGGCGGGGGTGTAGGGGAACCAGCGCTTTTCCAGCGCATCGCGATAGGGAAGCAGCGCGTCGTAGCCCGGGTAGTTCACCTCGGCGATGGTCTCCCAGGCCCGCTCGCTGATCGCCACGGCCGCCAGGTCGGGGAAGGCGGACAGTGCCTTCTGGGTCCCGATCAGGCACAGGTCGATCGACCATTCGTCGGCCAGGACGGGGGTGCCGGCGGCACTGGCGACGGCGTCCACGTAGTAGAGCGGGACCTGGTATTGGCGCACCAACTCGCCAACCAGGCCGACCGGGTTGAGCGTGCCAGAGGGGGTCTCGCAGTGGACGGCGGTCACCATCTTGGGCCGGAATTCGCGGATCGCCTCCTCGACGCGCGCAGGCTGGATGATCTCGTCGTAGCCAAACTCGACCCATTGCACCTCGGCCCCGACGGCGGCGGCCATCTCGCCGATGCCGTGGCCAAAGACGCCCGTGCTCACCGCCAGGACGCGCTCATCCGGCCGGATGCAGCTCTTGAGCGCCCCCCACAGCGCGATCATCCCTTCGCCCGTCATGATCGCGATCTGGTTCCCGGTGTTCAGAATCGTGCGTAGTTGGGCCTGAACGCCGGCGTAGAGCTGGCTGTACTCGGGCTCCAGGTCGGCCGAACCGTAGTCGGTCAGGTAGGCCCGGCGCACCGACTCGGGCACCCGGGTCGGGCCGGGGACAAGAGGAATACTGTAGGTCCGCATAATGACGGTGATTGTATTATAAGCGGGCGAGAAAGGCAAACTGTTCCCGGCGGCGCGATTGCGCCCTTGCGATGTGCATAGATTGTGGTATAATCCCAACTACGATGAACGTACGCTTGGCTCATCCCGGTAACTGCATACCGGCCCCAATGGGTGCGGCCGCCTTCTGTTCCATTCTGGACGGCGCGCGGTCGGCTGGTCGCCATGCCCGCCAGCGCTGGCCTGAGCAGACGTCCGCGGTGCACACGCCGGTTAAGACAGCACGTTATCAGCAGCATACTGCCAGCCCTGCCGGATTTTCGGCGGCGCTGTGGTTGGTCTTGGAGGTTGAGCCCGGCTCCCCGCCAGGGGAGGAGGTATGTAGAAGTCATTGACTTCCTCAGTTGGCGAGAAGCGCGGGGTCTTACTCAAGGCCCCGCGCTTTTTTCTAGTGCTGGATCTCATCCCTCCACCGGCCGGGGCGATCGGGGCCCCGGGGCTGAGGCTCTCTGGTGATGTCCGTGGTGCAGGGACGTTGCCGCGAACGATGGGGCGTACCCCCTCCCCCGGCTC
>DATKTN010000077.1:0-3124 GCA_035531135.1 Anaerolineae bacterium | reverse complement strand
CGTCACCATCGGCGCGAACGTGAGCTACCCCGTCGAGGCAGGTCCCTTCCGCGCCTTCGGCCAGTTCGCGGCCCGGGCCCGGGCGCTCTTTGAGGACGCCGGGCTGGAGGTCCAGACCGTGCGCCTGGCCACCCAGCCCTTCCCCGAGATCCTGCGGGAAGAGGGACCCGCCGCCGCGGTGGGATTCGCCCGCGAGCTGGAGGGCGTGTGCCAGGCCCACACCATCGATTATTGCTCCATCGGCACGGTCGTGGCCACGAGCCCGGAGGCGGACCTGGCTTACGTGGACGCCATCCCGGCGGTCATCCGGGAGACCGAGGTGGCCTTCGCCTCGGCGCTCGTCGCCTCACCCGCGTCCGGCGTCAACCTGGCCGCGGTCACGCGTGCCGCCGGGGTGATCGCCGACGTCGCCCGCACGACGCCCGATGGCTTTGGCAACCTGCGCTTCGCCGTCCTGGCCAACTGTGGGCCCGGCTCCCCGTTCTTCCCGGCCGCGTTCCACCAGGGGCCCGGCCCGGCCTTTTCCGTCGCCACCGAGGCGGCCGACCTGGCGGTCGACGCGTTCGCGCGGGCCACGACGCTGGAGGAGGCCCGCCAGAACCTGCGCGCCGCCGTCGAGGAGGCGGCCCGTGCCATCGAGGGAGTCTGCCACACGCTGGAGGCCGAGTCCGGCTTCCGCTTCGGCGGCATCTTCCGCTTCGGCGGCATCGACTTCTCCCCGGCTCCCTACCCGGAGGTCGCGCGCAGCATCGGGCACGCCATCGAGAAGCTGGGGGTGGATGTCTTTGGAGGCAACGGCACGCTGTTCGCGGTCGCCTTCATCAAGCGGGTGCTCCGGGAGGCCCAATTCCCGCGCTGCGGGTTCTCCGGCCTGCTCCTGCCCGTGCTGGAGGACCGCACGCTGGCCCAGCGTAGCGCCGAGGACCTGTACACGCTCGACAGCCTGCTGCTCTACTCGACGGTGTGCGGGACCGGCCTGGACACGGTCCCGCTGCCTGGCGACGTGTCCGTCGAGGAGTTGGCCGCGATTCTGCTCGACGTGGCCACGCTGGCGCTGATCGCGGACAAGCCGCTGACGGCCCGGCTGATGCCGATCCCCGGCAAGCGGGCCGGCGACATGACGGACTTTGACTTCCCATACTTTGCCAATGCCCGCATACTGGGTACGAGGGGGCGCGGGGCGGCCAGGATCCTCCAGAACAATCGCTTCGTCCGCCTGTGACGGCCAGCCGTTGTCGGGTGCCAGGCACCTGGGTGTCATATTTTGGAACCGGGCGGTGTTTATATCGTGAGAGCAAAGTTCAAGATGACGACAGCGCTGACCAAAACGACCCACAGCGCAGCCACTCGGGCGGGCTCGGAGACCGACGCGGTGCTGGAAACGGCCTTTGAGGAACACTGGTCGTGGGTCTGCGAGACGCTGTACTACCTGGTCGGTGACTGGGACGAGGCGCAGGACCTGGCGCTGGAGGTATTCTATCGCCTGCACACGCGCCCGCCCAGGGACCTGACCAGGTTAGGCGGCTGGTTGCACCGGGTGGCGACGAACGTAGGCCGCAATGCCATCCGCGCGCGCCGGCGCCGGCAGCGGTGCGAGGAAGCAGCAGGGGCCCTGAAATTGCAACGTGCTGCCTCCATCGATCCGGCCGTCGAAGCCGAGCGCCAGGAGGCGCGGGAGCAGGTCCGTTGCGTGTGGTCGCGCATGAAACCTCGCCAGGCCCAGCTCCTCATCCTGCGTCACACGGGTCACAGTTACGCAGAGATCGCCGCCATCTTGGACGTCGCCCCCGGTTCTGTGGGGACCATGCTGGCTCGTGCCGAGAAAGAGTTCGAGCGGCGCTACCAGGCGTTGGAGGAAAGGCCATGAAGCATCTCAGCGAAGGAAAACTGCGCGCCTTTTACGATCGTGCTCTGAGCGCGCGTGGTCTGAGCGCGGCGGAGCGCGGCCAGGTGCAGCAGCATCTGGAAACCTGTGCCCGCTGTGCGGCGCGGGCCACCGTCGTCCGGGAGCGCGGGCGTCGCGTCCATACCTTGCTGGCCGGGCTGGAGCCCCGACCCGGAGCCGGCGCTGTGGCCCCACAGATCGCCCGAAGGCAGCTTGACACCTATCTCTGGGAAAGAAAGGAGCAAAGTATGGCACGCAATCCGTTTTCACGCCGTTACCGCCCCGCGTGGGCGGCCGCGGCACTGGTGCTGCTGGTGATGCTCACGCTCACCGTTCCGCCCGTGCGCACCTGGGCCGGGGACTTGTTGAGGTTGTTCCGGGTGCAAAAGATCGAGTTCACGCCCGTCGACCCAGAGGCCCTGCCTGACGAAGAGACGCTGGAAGCCGTCGCCCCGGAGATTCAGCGCATGTTTGACAAAGACCTCACGATCACGACGGATGGCGAGCGTGAGACCGTGGACGAAGCGACGGCCCGTGCCCGGGCCGGGTTCTCGATCCGTCTGCCCGCCACTGAGCAGGAGGAAGTGCGTTACGAGTGGACCCCGCCCGTGCACGTCGCTATGCAGGTCGACCTGCCGCGCTTGCGGACGCTGTTCGCCGAGTTGGGCTATCGGGACGTCGAACTGCCGGACACGCTCGGCGACAGGACGGTCGAGGCGGATTTCCAGGGCATGCTGACGGCGGCGTACGGCGCCTGCGAGGATGAGCGTCCCCCTGGCGGGGAGTGCATGGCTTTCGTGCAGATGCCCAGCCCCGCGATCTCTGTGCCGGATGACCTGGACATCGATCAGTTGGGCCGGGTCTACCTGGAACTGTTGGGGATGACCGACGAGGAGGCCGCGCGCCTGAGCGATCGCATCGACTGGACCACCACGCTGGTCGTGCCCTTCCCCAATCGCTATGACCTGGCGTACGAGACGGTGCGCGTGGACGGGGTTGAGGCCACACTGATCCACCCCGCGTCCGAAGACAGGTGGTATCGGGAGTACCTGCTGACCTGGGTCAAGGGCGGCATCGTCTATGCCGTCACGGGGAACGGGGATTACGCGGGAGCGCTGGAGCTGGCCGACTCGCTGGAGTAAACCCACATCGGGTTGGGCTCTGAAGACTGCCCCAGGACCACTTGCCCTGGGGCAGTTACTGCTGTTATAATGGACATCATGGACACCGTACCTGCGA
>DATKTN010000076.1:0-17907 GCA_035531135.1 Anaerolineae bacterium | reverse complement strand
GGACATCGTCTCGTTCGAACCGCTCTCTCTGTGCCGCCGTGGGAAAGAACGCCAGGTCGATGAACGCATCCGGCAGCGCCTGCCGCACCTCCTGGAAGAGGAACAGATGGGGAATGGATTTGTCTACGTCCCGAAAGGGGGAGAGCCGGACGATCAACACCCGATAGGAGGCATTCTCAAAGTCCGGATTGTCGAACGTCGGATTGCCCAGCGGCAGGAACGGCTCGACCTGCTTCAGGTTCAGCACCCAGTTCTGCGCCAGTTTCATGCGCCTTTCACCTGTTTATCCATTGATGAGAACGCCCAAGAAGCAGGCAGGCCAGCTTTCCCCCAATTTCACGCCAGTGCACCAAGCAATGCCCTGGCATCCTTCAGGTCAGCCGTGTCAAAGCCCTCGGTGAACCAGCCAAAAGTCTCTTGAAGCAGCTCGCGCGCTTGATCCCTTTTTGCCCCCTGCCCACCATACATCGTCAATCCATTTTCCACCACTCCCAGGAAGCGGCGTATGAGGGCTGCCTCATCCTCGTAGGCCAGAAGGGCGAGGGCTTTGGATGTGTCCACCTTGACCGGCACGCCGTCGCGCTCGATGAGGGGCGGGCCGAGCAGGTACACGCTCAGCCTTGGATCAAAGCGGGACCGACGGTGATGGCCACTGTCTCGTCGGCGCGCAGGGCCATGCAGTTTACGCCCTGGACGACGCCCTCTTTGGGCGGCATCTCGACGGCCCGGAAGCGGATCAGCTTGCTGAGCCGAGAGATGATAAATATGTCGTCCGTATCGGCGACGACGGTGGCACCGGTCAGGTGATCGGTGTTGATGGCGATCTTGCCCCCGCCACCGGGCGCTTTGTTGGGCCTGAAGCCGGACATGAGGCGGATGGTGCCTCTACCATCGGCGCTGAGCAGGAAGACGCCGCTATCTGGGCGGACGGCGGCGATCGCGACGGCGGTGTCATCCCGATCCAGGCGGATGCCCAGGCAGCCGCGCACGGGCACCTGCCGCGCCGCAAAGCGGATGGCGCGCCCGCCGCGGGTGGCGATAAAGAGCTCGCCGTCGCCGGGAGCCCAGCAGGCTGCGGTGGGGGGGCCAAACTTGTCGGCCTCGTAGAGTATGATGCCGGGGCGCAGTTTCTCCCCGAGTAGATGACCGGCAAACCAGCGCACGTGACCACGCTGCGTGAGCAGCGCCACGTTTGTGCCGCCCTGATCGGGGAGGACGAGCGCCAGGCGCTCGCCAGGGTTCAGGGGAAGCCGGGCGGCGAAGGACTGACCCCGGCCGTGCACGGGGGATTCGGGCAGTTTGTCTACAGGCAGGCGGAAGGCACGGGCCTGATTCGTGAGCAAAACCAGGCTTTGGCTCTCGTCAGCGATGGTCAGGAAAGCGGGCGGGTCATCCTCCGAGGTCTCCAGGTCAAAGATGCCCATGCCACCACGGCGCTGGCGGGAGTAGAGATGGCGTGGGGTGCGCTTGGCCATGCCGGCGGCGCTGATCGTGACCAGGTTGAGCGTGGTCGGCGGCTCGCTGGGTTCAGAGGGACCCGCGGCCGCCCCGCTTCGCCCGGGACGGTCTGCATCCCGGCGCAGGCGGTCCAGTTCAGCCTCCAGGCCTTCGATGTAGGCCCGCACGGCAGGGTCCAACTTGTCCAGGTCAGGACGTTCAACGTTCATGGGTTTCTTTCCTCCTTCTCATCACATCCATGCTGCAATCTCGGTAAAGATGGTCCCGCTCCCCAGGTCGGCAGGAAGGAGAACCTGGTAGTCGCCGCGCAGGACCCGCTCGGCGATCATGCGCGACTGGGGCTCGACCGGCTCCGCCAGCGCTGCCAGTTCCTCCAGCGAGAAGAACCCCGCCGCGTCGTTCTCGACCCCGTCGGCGACCGGCTCCACGTCGCCCGTCGGCCGGCAGAGGAATATGACAAAGACGTGGGCCGGGACGCGGGGAGGCGGTGGTGCCACGACGCTGGTCAGCCCAATCAGGCCCACGACCTCCGTCTCGATGCCCGCTTCCTCGCAGAGTTCCCGGCGGATCGTCTCGTCCACCGTCTCGCCCGGCTCGGGATGTCCGGCCGGCACGACCCACTCTCCGGCGAAGGGTGGGTAGGTCTGGCGGACGAACAGCACGCGGCTGTTCCACACGACGACAGCGCCGACGGCGACGATCGGAGCATGGACTTGTTTCATTAGCACCACCTTGTGCCATCCAGGCGATTTAGCGATTGCCCAATACCGATCCTAGCCGGCGGGCCCCCTCCTCCAATTCCTCAGGTGATACCAGCGTGAAGCCCAGACGGCAGTATTGCCCTCCACTGCCATCGGTATGGAAACGCGCACCTGGCACGTACGATACTCCCCCCGACTCGGCGGTGGGCAGAAGCGCAGCGCTATCCACCTCCGGTGGCAGGCGCAGCCAGGCGAAAAAACCACCTGCGGGACGTATCCAGTGGCACGTTTCTGGGAGATGGTTGGTCAGGGCATCCAGCAATGCATCACGGCGCTGCCGATAGCTCGCGCGCAGCGTCTCGACTTGCCGGTCCAGCAGCCCTAACTCGATGAAGGCCGCCACCACGTGAGCCGTAAAGTGGTTGAGACCGCCGCCGCTGTCCAACATGCCACTGCCCGTGCATCGCCGGATGATCCCGGGCGCGGCGCACATCCACCCCAGGCGCAGGCCGGGTGCCAGTACCTTGGAGAAGGACCCCAGCCGCACAACCGGCCCGGCGGGGGACAGGCTGCAGAGCGGCGGCGGTGGGGGCGAGTCGTACCACAGTTCGTGGTACACGTCATCCTCCACCACGATCAGCCCCGGACTGTCCGCAGTCTGCGTGCGCTGGACTAGCTCCACCAGTGTCTCGCGCCGCTCGACCTCCAGCGTGACGCCGGTGGGGTTGTTGAACGTCGGGACGAGGTAAAGCAAACGTGGCCGTCGCCCCTGGCGTTGGAGCTCCGTCAGTACCTGCTCCAACGCATCCACCCGCAGCCCTTTATCGTCACTTGGAACGGGCACCAACTCCAACCCGTGATCGCGCAACACGCGCAGCGCCAGGTGGTACGTGGGGGACTCGACCAGCACCACGTCGCCGGGCTGCGTCAGCAGCGTGCACAGCATATCCAGTGCTTGCGATGCCCCGCCGGTGATCATCACCTGCTCCGGGGGCGGCCCCACGCCCTCCAGGCGGCCCAGCCGTGCGCACAACTGCTCGATCAGGCGTCCCGGCCCCTGCTCGGCTCCATAGGACAGGGCCAGCGGACCATCGCGCTCCAGCGCCACCTGGGTGGCTTGCAACAAGCCTGCGACCGGCAACAGGGCGAGGTCAGGGTGGCCCCAACTGAGTTCCACGATCCCAGGACGGCAAAAGAGTTGGACGTCAGGCAACGATGATTTCATATATACTCCACCCTCTGCTCTCTACTCTCTATTCTCCATTCTCCGGTCTCCATCCCCCGGCTGGGAGCAATCACTACAATGCCTCTCTCAATTGGGCGAACCGAGCGCGAAACTCGGCCTCCAGTCGCGTCTTATCGGCCTGGGGCAGGAGGCTGGCGCGCAGCCCGTTCAGGCTGACCTGTTCCAACTCGTCGGCGGTGAAACCAAAGTGGTCGACCAGCACCTCGTACTCGTGGTTCAAGTCGGTGCCGAACAGCGCCGGGTCGTCCGAGTTGACGGTCACCAGCAGCCCCGCGTCCCACAACTGGCGCAACGGGTGCGCGGCATAGTCCGGGTAAACGCCCAGGCAGACATTGCTCGTGGGGCACGTCTCGAGCGGGACCTGGCGCGCGCGCAGGTGCTCCATCAGCACGGGGTCCTCCGCACAGCGCACGCCGTGTCCCAGCCGGTCGGCGTGCAGCAGGCGGAGCGTCGTCCAGATGGACTCGGGGCCGGCGTTTTCGCCCGAGTGCGGGACGCGGGGGAGATTCGCCCGGCGTGCGCGCGCAAAGGCCCGCTCGAACAGTTCTGCCGGGAACTGGGCCTCGCTGCCGCCCAGCCCCAGCGCGACGACACCCCGGTCCCTGGCGGCCAGCGCGATCTCGACCACCTGGTCCTGCGTCTCGGGGTAATTGCGGCTGATGTCGAACACCCAGCCCCAGTCCACGCCGAACTCGGCGTGGGCCTGGGCCCGTCCCGCGTTCACCCCCTCCAGGATCGCCTGCCAGGGCAGGCCGGCGTGTCGCTGGTTCGAGACGATGGTAAAGGTCACCTCGGCGTAGCGGACGTGCTGGCGCGCGCAGTCGCTGCCGAACTCGTGGGCGATCAGGCGATAGTCGTCGGGGGTGCGCAGGCACTCGGTGACCATCTCGTAGACCGCTATGAAGTGGCAGAAGTCGCGGAAGCGGTAAAAGTCCCGCAACCCCTCCTCGTCCTGGACGGGCAGCCGGACGCCGTTTCGCCTGGCCAGTTGGAGCAGCGTGGCCGGGCGGATCGCGCCCTCCAGGTGGACGTGGAGCTCAACCTTGGGCATACGACGGGCGAATTCACATAGGTTCATTTTGGGTCAATGATGGTGCTCTGGGTGATCCGTCACGGGCGTGTGGCCGTGATAATAGCCGAGTTGGTGCATCCGGTTGTGCAGGGCGCGATGGGCCGACTCCAGGACCATGCGCATGCGCTTGTATGCCACGTCCTCGGCCCGCGTGCCGACCGTGTCCAGGTAGGCCAGGGCGCCTTCGATCTGTTCGAGGATGGTGACACCGTCGGCCGCGGCGAGCAGTGTCGATCCCTCGACCGTGACCATCACCGGCGAAGAGTGCGCGGCGACGATCTCTGGCTGGTCGGCATAGTGCCCCCGCACGAGCAGGGCCAGCCACGAACTTTGGCCCACCTTGACGGACCAGTGGCCCTCCGATACTCCGGCATCGGCCCCCTCTCCAGGCGAGACCGCCACGCTCTCCCGGATCTCGCCGTTCACGATCAGCTCGACGCGCGACATCGGGACCGTGACGCTGGCGACCTGCCACGTCACGTCGACCGTGCCTCCGTTACCGGTCATCTCGATGCGGCTCCCCATCGGGTGCCCATCGACGGCAAACTCGAGCAGTGGGCCATACGTCACGAACGTC
This sequence comes from Anaerolineae bacterium, assembly GCA_035531135.1. Lineage (GTDB taxonomy): Bacteria > Chloroflexota > Anaerolineae > B4-G1 > B4-G1 > DATKTN01. The sequence goes on along the minus strand of DATKTN010000076.1, from coordinate 12,853 downwards.
TCCGCCCGCCGGACCGCCTCCATCCAGGTCTCGTAGGTGAACTCGACGCTGGGGTCGATCCGGGCATAGGTCCGCACCGTCCCCACGGCCGTGTCCGCCGACATCTTGTCTGTGCCACCCACCGCTGGCACGAGGTGTCCGCAGTTCAGGTAACGGTACCAGTCCGAGAGGCAGTAGGGTTCGATGCCGCCGTATAGGTTGCCCCACGACGTCATCTCGATGGCGTCGATGTCTCCGCTGACGATGCTAGCGGCGTGCTCGGCGCGAGGCTGCGGAAAGTGCGGCAGGATGACCAGGCCCCCCTGTTTCTTGCATTGCCTGGCCCACTCGGTCAGCAAGATCTCGATCGGATCGCCGAGCGCGGATTCGGACGGCCCCCCCGTCGTCATCGGCGCGATGATTCTGCCGCGATAGCCCAGCAGGGAGATGTGTCCCAGCACGTGTTGCCGGTTCTCGGTTCCCACGCGCACCATATATTCCCCGTCCCCTCCTGCCTCTTTCGAGCCCCACGTCGTCTTGCCGTCGAAATCGCCCACGTTCGTCATCAACTCACCCCACTGGCTGGCCAACAGATTGACAACGTTCACGCCCTCCGCAGATCCTTCCAGCAGGGCGGACATTGGGGAGAGAAAATGGACGTGGGTGTCGGCCGTGACCCAGCCTTTTTCGCGCCACGGCAGCGCCCTCTCAACCTCGACGACGATCTCCCGGGTGGACGAGGTCACCTCGACGGCCTTCCGCACGGGCCGGATCTCGAATCCCTTCGATACCTCGACGTACACCCGGCCCAGTGGCAGGTCGATCGTCGTCTCACCGGGGATGTACGTGCAGGAGTGGGTGCCGCGATGGGCAAAGTCCACGCTATAGTCCTCGAACCAGGCCGGGTTGAGGATGCGATGGCGGTCGACTGGCGCGAGGTACTCTCCCCGTTCACCGTGGACGTGCAGCTTGACCGATACCGGTTTGCCACTGCCCCGCTCCACGGCCCGCAGTGTGACCCGCTGCGTCGCCGGTGCCACCGGCTGCAAGGGACATGAAGGCTGGGCCCCCTCGACCTGTGCCACGGGGACGACCTGCCCATCCGAGAGATGGAAGCAGGCATCCGGGTGAGCGGTGTACTCGATCAGCACCTCGTCGTCCGATCTCTCCGGGATCTGGTTGTTGTACGACTCGGACCAGGCGGCATCGGGATAGATCAGGCGAGGCGTCGCCGAGATGACCTGCCCCAGGTCGAGTTGGACCTGCTGGAGCACCCCCTGCTCGTCCAATTCGGGATGGAACGATTCCCCTTGGGGCAGCGTCAGGAGCGCCTTGCGGCGCGTCCGCCAGCGCAGCGGAAACGAGGAACCGTTGCCAGCCGAGATCGCCGACACGACGACGACGCCTGATACCGGCTCGAACCGTACGCCGACGATTGCTTGATCTGGGCGCGGATTCTCCCACGCCCAGAGCCAGTTTACCCACGGCCCCTCATCCGCCGACGCGCCGCGCGTCTGGCTCCACCCCCACCCGGCGATCAGTTGCTCGTGCGACGCCCGCAGTGGGTGTGGCTTGCGATGCGCGACCGCCTCAAAGCAGTTCTCGCCCCAGAGGCGCTGAAATGTACCGAGGTGATGGCGGCGGCGAATCGACACGCGCTCCTCCGTGCCATCCGCGTAGAGCATCACATAGTCGGCGGCGTGTTCGGCCAGTCTCCCCTCCCCACGCATCGGCGAGATGAATCCGCCGGGGCCGGGCTCGACCGGCCGCAGATCTGACGTGTGCATAAAGACGAGCCACGCTGCCACCGTCGGGCTCAAATCGACGGAGACGGCCCGATCCGCGATCACCACGACGTCCCCGATCTCGAAGGGGATGCCCCACGCAACGCAGGCACCACCCGGCGCGTGCTCCAGGGCCGCCGCCATCTCGTCCGAAACGCCGACGCTGGCCAAGTTAGAAAGGGCCACGTTGCCCTTGAGCGACAAGGGCGCGAACAGGGGCGAACTGGGGCCATCTTGAATGCTGGTCATATCGAACTCCTTTCCTTCAGTTTCAGGTTCTCACTCTCCTCTGGACTTGAACGTCACGGTCGATTGAGGTCGGTCGTTGACCGTCAAGCGAAAGACGTCGGGGCGCGAGTAGTGACCCTGTGTATCGAGAACGAGGTGACCCTCGGCGATGCGTCCCGGGTCGAGTTCGGCGATGATGATACCCGGTTGATCGAAAACCGGGCCCTTGACGTAGTTAGAATCGGGAGCGATGACCGCACTTCCCCCACTCAGGATGAGATCTTGGTCTCCTCCGGGCATGGCCTCCAGCAGTTGGACCGCCTCGTCCACCGACCGGCCCAGTGAGTTGATTCCTCCCATGACGTCTCCCCGGCTCAGGACGCAGCCTGCGGCGATGACGAAGCACTGGCCTTCAAAGGCGTAATGCCTGCTGGCAAACTGGTGGAGCTCTTTCACCGCTGGCCATTGCGCGATGTGCACCGTCTCGTATTGGGCGTGCATGGCGGCCCTCGCCAACGGCATCCAGTGCTCCCAGCAGATCAAGCCCCCCAGGTTGCCGTATGGGGTGTGTAATACGCTCAGCGTGCTCCCGTCGCCTCGCCCCCAGATCATCCGCTCGGTGTACGTCGGCAAGAGCTTGCGGTGCAATCGGAATTCCTGCCCATCCCTACTGACAGTGATCATGGTGTTGTACAACGTGCCTCCCAGGAGCTCGTGAGCGCCCATGACGATGTACGTGCCGGTCTTCCGGGCGATGGCGAGCAATCTGTCCAGGTGTTTGCCGGGTATGGTGACCGAATTCTCGACCAACAAGCGATACAGTGCTTTGGCCGGAGGATGGTCCCACAGTGCAGCCTGGGGCGCAAAATCCAGCCACACGGGGTAACCGGACAGCCAGGTTTCGGGAAAGGCGATCACATTCGCCCCCTGGTCGGCTGCCTGTTCGATCAGCGCACAGGCTTTTTCCAGACTCGCCTCGATATTCAAGAACACAGGGGCATATTGGACCACGCCCACCTTGAAGGAACCGGTTGTGTCCGCTGAATTCACGTCAGCCTCCATTTCAGGTCGAGAGCGGGCCGCTCCCATGCGTGCGCGACCGCCCTGGTAGTAGCCGGGCAGCGGCGACGCCGGCCAGCCCGAATATGCCAGCCGCGACCAGGAACGGCACGCGCAACCCGAACCAGGCCGCCAGTGCGCTGCCCGTCATCGGCCCAATCGCATTGGCAGATGACACGACGCTGGTGTCTACCCCATAGACGATCCCCTCCTGGCCCTCTGGCGAGAGCCGGGCCAACGATGCGCTGAGCGAGGCCAGGATGCCCCCCATCGCCAGCCCTGTCCCCGCCTGCCAGAACAGCAAAGCAGTGGGATCGCCGGCAAAGTACTGGGGCACGTAGCACACGACCGAGACAAGCGCGCAGCTCACCAGGATGCCACGGTAGCCCACGCGGTCGCCGAGCCGTCCCAGCCCCAGCGCACCCACGGCGCCGGCGGCCGCGCTGACCCCGCTGACGATGCCCGTGATAGAGGCCACGCGGGCATCGGCCGGAACGATCGCCTGGATGAAGAGCGGCAACACGGGCCCTAGCAGGCGCGCGCCCAACCGCATGAGCAGCCGCACCCCCATCACGCCGAGCAACAACCGAGACCCCAACACCGGCGCCAGCCGGTTCCACACCCGCTGGCGCAGCGTCAACCTGCTCGTGCTGGCCGCCGCCTGCGCATCCACCGGTGGTGCAGCGGGCTGGAAATCCTCCTTGACAAAGAACAGCACCCCCAGCGCGGCCAGAAACAGCAATCCCCCTGTTACCCAGAAGGTCGCCCGGTAGCCGAACGTGTCCGCCACCAGCCCTCCCAGCAACGGCCCTGCGGAGGCCCCAACGTAGATCGCCATCTGGAGCATGCCCAGCGCCGAGCCGGCGTGCTCACGCGGCGCGGTCGTGGCGACGAGTGCGTTCGCCGCGGTGACTGTCCCGGTCAGTGCACCCTGCACGGTCCGCAGCAGCGCCAGTTGTTGCACGTCCTGTGCCAGGCCCATCAGTCCGATCACCACGGATCCGCCGAACATCGCCCGCTCGACCATCACCTTGCGCCCATATTGGTCACTGAGCGCGCCCCAGATGGGGCCAAAAATCGCCATGGCCACCGCGTGACCGGAGAAGATGACGCCAGCCCAGATCCTCACCTCTCGCTCGCCCTGCACGCCCAACTCCTGTACGTACAGCGGCAGGAGTGGAATCACGACGGTGAAGCCGACGATGGCGATGAGTTCGGCAAACCAGATGGCGACCAGGTTGCGTCGCCAGGATGCGGAGGGGCGGGAGGTAGCCGTCGCTGTAGACATAGGATGGTTACGGAGCACATGCACCAGCCCGCACGGCGGGCCAGCGCCAGAATGGATCAACTCTCAAATTATACGCTTCATCTCGCGGATTGCCAAGCTCGACGTGATTTGCCAACCACCTGTGTTGCTGGTATAATTATGTTTGTGCCACCCTAGCTCAATCGGCAGAGCAACCGCTTCGTAAGCGGTAGGTTTTGGGTTCGACTCCCAAGGGTGGCTCTCACTACGCCAGCTCCCTCAGATGGGGCCTTCTTTTTAGCAGGCGACCGAACCAACGACAAGCGGATGATTGATCAGACTCCACGTGACCCCTGGCGCGTCATCTGGCGGGTTGCTTCCAGCGACCACCTGATCGTTGCGCTGCTGCTGGGCATCGCGGCCGGGTTGGCCATCACAGCCTGGCTGCCCCAGATGCCTGTGGCCGACCCGGTGGCCTACACGCGCTGGCTCTCTGAGGAGCAGGCCCGCTTCGGGGACGCGACCCAAACGATGCAGACGCTGGGCCTGTTCACGGTCGCACGCTCTTTCGTCTTCCGCGCATTGCTGGCGCTGCTTGCGGGCTCCTTGCTGCTCCGGCTGGTCGAACGCGGCGATCGGCTGCGGCAGGGCCGGGGGATGGTCAGGCCGGTGGGAGGGTGGCACGTGCTCGGGGACGCATGCCTGCCCGACGTGCTGGATGACCTGCATCGGTGGCGCTATCGGGTGCTGGGTGCTCCCCCGCTGTTCCAGGTCGACCGCTGGCCATGGGCCGGCTTGTTCCCCCTGTTGGCTCACGGCGGCGCGCTGCTGTTTATCACGGGCCTGCTCGTCACCCATCTGTGGGGCTGGCGAGTCAAGGGGCTGGTCATCCAGAGCGGCGAACGGGTCACGCTGCCCAACTCTGAAGCGTGGGTCGTGCTGGACGAGGACGCCGCCAGTGCGGGACACAGCCCTGGCATCGTGACGTTCTTCGAGGAGCGTGGGCCTGGCGTGCGAGCTACGGCCGTCAGGGGAACAGAGCGCTTCCTGCCACTCCTACAGACCGCCGAGGCCGATCCGGTCACTCAACTGACTGTACCACTCATCGAGGACCAGTACTTTGCCATCCCGGAGGCCCAACTGATCGTCCGGCTGACGCCACAGCCCGGTCACGTCACCGAGCCCCACAGCCCTGTGCTCGTCCAGGTCTACCGCAGTCCCCCTGGACGTTTGGAGATCGAGACGGTCGTGGATGGAGACACGGAAGTAGCCGTGGGCGACGTGGGGCTGAGATTCGGCAGTGTGCCATACGCGAGGCTGACCGTGACGTTCAACCCCGGTCTTTGGCCCACTGGCCTCGGTCTGGCGATCCTGGGAACGGGGGTGCTGGGGAGCGCAGCGTGGCCCGCGCGCCGGTTCTGGCTTCGGGAGGGAGTGGAATACGTCGAAGGCAGTGGTAACCTGCGGCCGCTGCTGGCAAGGAGCAGGGAGGTCTGACGTGCCAAGCCCCGTGATATTCACAGGGCTCGCCTGCGGCATGTTACTGGCAGCGACCGGCCTGGCGCTGTGGGACGGTCTCCGCCAGGTTCCCGGGGTCTCTCACGCCGTGCAGGTTATCCGTTGGGTGGCCGGTGTGTTTCTGGTCATCGGGGTGTTCCTGGCGTGGCAGGGGGACCGCAGCCTGTCCGCGCCTGCTCCTCGACTTGTGCTGATGGCGGCGCTGGCAGCTCCACCGGTGTTCCATCGCCGTAGCCTCGCTTGCTGGACCAACGTGTGGCTCATCCTGCCGGCGCTGGTGCTGGCCGGGGCAGGACTGTTTTGGACCTCAGCGTCCATCGAGGCCGGCGCGGGCAGCTCCCCGGTCGCACTGGTGGAGATGGCGGTGATCATCTGTGGAGGGCTTGGGGCGCGGGCACTCGCTGTCGCACTGAGCGAGAGTGCCACCTCGACCCCAGGCGTCGAATGGCCATCCGCTGCTGCACATGCGCTGCTGACCGTGGTCGTGGGCGGCATGGCGTTGGTGAGCCTATGGCAGCGTGGATCGGTGTGGGACGGGACCGCGGGTGAGAGTGGGCTGGCGGGAGCCTGGCTGGCCTGGACCGCAGCCCGGGTAGGTCCACGCCAGTCGCGCTGGTTGCGGGCCGTGCTGACCGCCGTGGCCGCGGTGTTGCTTGCCGTGCTGGCTGCGGGACATCCGATCTTACAGACGTGAGGTTAGCGGTGAACCTGGGACGCTGCTAAACGCCGACCGCTCACTCACTAACTTGGGGGGGAAGTATGCAACCAATTGTGATAGCGGTGGCTGGTGGAACTGCGTCTGGGAAGACGACGGTGGCGAACGAGGTCTTTAACCGCGTGGGCGCCGAGCATATCGCCTACATCCCCCACGACGCCTACTACCGCGACCTGAGCCATCTCTCGCCGTCCGAGCGCGCCCAGGTGAACTTTGACCACCCCAACTCTTTGGAGACCGAACTGCTGATCCAACACGTCAGGGAACTGCGCGCCGGCCGGGCCGTCGAAATCCCGGTCTATGACTTTACTACGCACACACGCAGACAGGATACGCGGCGCGTCGAGCCGGCCCGGGTGATCCTGGTCGAAGGCATTCTCGTCCTGGTCGAGCCTGAACTGCGCAAGCTGTTCGACGTCAAGCTCTACGTGGACAGCGATGCGGACGTGCGCTTTATCCGGCGGCTGCGACGCGACATCGAGGAGCGGGGCCGCACAGTTGAGTCGGTCTGCGAACAATACCTGGCGACGGTGCGCCCGATGCACCTGGAGTTCGTCGAGCCCAGCAAGCGCTATGCCGACGTGATCATCCCTGAGGGGGGGTTCAACGAGGTCGCCATCGAGATGGTCGCCGCGCGCCTCAGGGGTATGTTGGGGGAACACGCCAGGTAAGGCGGGCATAGCCGTGATGAGCCACGTCGGCTATGGAGACGGCACGGAGGGGATGCTGCGCGCCGAAATTGATCGCCTATTGGAGGAGTAGCGATGCCGCATAAACGATGGCCCAGGCCCTCGACCGTCGCCTTCGCCCGCGAGGCCCGGCGCACACCGGGATTCAGCTTCTTCGACTGGATACACGCATACGTGTATGGCCGCTGGCTCTACCTCTACATCGGCATCGGGACCGGCGAGCATCCGCTGGCCCGGCTCTTGGGGCCACTTGTCCGCTGGCTGGCCCGGTTGTTCCCGCCCCGGGTGCCCGGCCCCGATCGCGTCACCTTCGCCGACACCTACCACGGCAAGGTCGTGCCGCTGGAGGCCGCGAGGCAACTGGTCACTGTCGAGGAAGACGTCCGCTTGACCAACCTGGAAAAGGTCATCCCCTACGCGCTCGCCCGCGACATCGTGTTGCAGCATCCCGACCACATCGTCGTCCTGGACTGTCCGTGCCGCGTCTCGCGCCCGGCCCCCTGTCTCCCCCTCGACGTCTGCCTCGTCATCGGCGAGCCCTTTGCCAGTTTCATCGCCGAACATCATCCAGAGCGCTCTCGCTGGATCACGCCCGACGAGGCGGTGGCGATCCTGCGCGCCGAGGATGAGCGTGGCCACGTACACCACGCGTTCTTCAAGGACGCGATGCTGGGCCGCTTTTACGCCATCTGCAACTGCTGCGCCTGCTGCTGCGGGGCGATGCAGGCCCACCGCAGCGGCACGCCGATGCTGGCATCCTCTGGCTACGTCAGCCGCGTCGACGCCGATCTATGTGTTGGCTGTGGTGTCTGCGTCGACTCTTGCCAATTCGGCGCGCTCTCGGTCGAGGATGGCGCCGCCGCCGTCGCCGCCGTCGCCTGCATGGGCTGCGGCGTGTGCGTCTCCCAGTGTGCGCAGGGGGCACTCGCGCTCGCGCGCGACCCGGCCAGAGGCGAGCCGCTCGAGATCCGCGACCTGAAGGCCCGGTTGACAGGACAGTCGGCAAGCCGGGCCATCTGAACGGAGCCTTACTGTGGCGTGAAGAGGCTCAGCGGCAGGTCGACGCCCGCTGCGCTGGTGCGGTTCAGAAAGCTGGGAATGTAGCCAGTCGCGGTAAAGGTGCCGGTAATGCGGCCCTCTTTCACGCCGGTCTGCCGAAACTCGAAAATGTCCTGCAGCAGGACGACGTCGCCCTGCATGCCCACCACTTCCGTCACCTTCAGGATCTTGCGCGAGCCGTCTTGCAGCCGTTCCTGGTACGTGATCAAGTCGATCGCCGAGGCCATCTGCTGGCGGACGTTCAGCAGCGGAAGCGACGGATTCGCCGCCGTCGCCGTCGTCTCCAGCCTGGCCAGGGCGTCGCGGGGGCTGTTCGCGTGGACGGTGAACACGGTGCCGTCGTGACCGGTGGTCATGGCCTGAAGCAGCTCGATCACCTCGGGTCCCCGGCACTCGCCCACGATGACCCGGTCCGGGCGCATCCGCAGGCTGTTGATCACCAGGTCTCGAATGGTGACCTCCCCCCGGCCCTCGATGTTGGGCGGGCGACTCTCCAACGACACGACGTACTTTAGCGTCTCGGGCAGTTGTAGCTCGGCCGCGTTCTCGACGGTGATGATGCGCTCGTCGGCGGGGACCATGCCGGCCACCAGGTTCAGGACCGTTGTCTTGCCCGACGCCGTGCCGCCGGCGATGACCATGTTGAGCCGCCCGAGCACGCAGGCCCGCAGAAACTCGACGATCTCCTCGTTACATGACCCGAAGCGGATCACATCCTCGGTCGTCAATGGCCTGCGGCCGAATTTGCGGATGGTCAGCACCGGCCCGACCAACGAAATGGGCGGGATAACGACGTTGACGCGGGAGCCATCCGCCAGACGGGCATCCACGAAGGGATGGCTTTCGTCCACGCGGCGGCCCAGTGGCTCAATGATGCGGTGGATGGTTTCCATCACGTGTTCGTCGTCACGAAAGTGAATGGGCACGTCTTCGAGTCTGCCGTCGCGCTCCACGTAGACTTTCTCGTACCCGTCCACCATGACCTCGGCGACGGTGTCGTCCATCATCAGTGGCCCCAGCGGGCCAAATTCGGGGCTATCCTGTTGATTCGTCGGCCTATCTCTGATCTCGTCTTGTGCATTCATTGCTTTTCCTCCCTAACGTGTGAGGGCGTGTGCCCGGCTTGCCTACACTCTCAGTGTAGCACAGTGTCCGGCCAGGAGGAACGGGCAAATGACCGGTCCTGACCTGGTCATTTAACCGGGGTACGTCGCTGGCCTCCGCGCCCAACCATGACGCAGCGCGTAGATGGCTGCCTCGGTGCGGGAACTCACGCCCAGCTTGGAGTAGATGTTGTCCAGGTGAAAGTTGACCGTGCGCGGGCTGATGAACAGCAGCCGGGCGATCTCCTTGTTGCTCAATCCCTCGGCCAGCAGTTGGATCACGTCCATCTCGCGGGGCGTCAGTTGGACTGGTGGTTCGATCGCAAAGCCCGCCGCCAGTTCAAGGCCACCGTGCGGGCCGATGCCGGTCTCGAAGGTGCCGCCCAGTTGCTCGATCCGCTGGCGGGCGGCGCACAGCGTTTCTCCACCCGCCGTCCCGATGCCGTTGTCCGCCAGGCGCAGGGTCAGACGCTCGTCACGTCGCTCCAACTGGATCGTCACGTGGGACGCGTGGGCGTGGCGGATCGCGCGGTCCAGCGCATCCTGCGCTGCGCGGAAGAGGGCCAATTCGACCTGGGCCGGCAACTGTTCACGCATCCGTTCCAGCGCCAGTGTGATCCGCAGGCCGTGGGCGCGCATCGCCTGGCTGGCCAATGCCTCCAGCGCTGGCTCCAGTCCCAGCGTCTCCAGGATGGCGGGGTACAGGTTGCTTTCCAGGTCGCGCACCTGTTGCAGCGTCTGGCGGGCGAGGCTGGCCAGCACCGAGACGGCCATGCGGGCGGTCGGGTTCGTGCCCAGTGTCTGCTCGTAGGTGTTGGCCTGCGACAGGAGGAGGTTGAGGGGCTCGACCAGGCTGCGGTGCAGCAATCCGGCCAGGCGGCGGCGTTCCGCTTCCACCGCCACGGCCGTGTCCTCGAGCGCGGCGTGGACGAGCAGGTCCTGCGTCAAGTGGGGTGGCGCTGTCTCCGCGCTCTCGGGCAGCGTCAGCAGCGTCTCCTCTTCGGGGGTGGGGACGGGGCGCTCCCGCCTGGGGTGGGTCGTCGAGGAACTGCGGACGATCCGTTCCAACAACGACAGGGAGGCGCGTTGGCCCGTGGCCTTTTCCGCTGCGGCTGGGGCCAGCGTTCGTGCTTCTGTCGGGGCAGGCAGCGCCGCCAGCACCTCCTCCGCCGAACCGTAGCGGTCGGCCGGGTCCTTCGCCAGAAGTCTCACGACGACACGCTCCACCTGGGGGGGGATGCTCAGGTTGAGCGAGCGCGGTGGCGTGACTGGCGTGTTGAGGATCTGCGAGATAATGGCCATCGGGTCCTCACTGGCGAAAGGTGGCCGGCCGGTGAGCAACTCGTACGTCACGGCTCCCACGGCGTACAGGTCGGTGCGGTGGTCGGCTGGCGTGCCCGTGACTGCCTCCGGGGCCAGGTAGAGCAGCGTGCCGACGATCATACCCTCCTGGGTCAGCCGGACGTCGCCCCGGGCCAGCGCCAGCCCAAAGTCGGTCACCTTCACCTGGCCATCCGGTGTGACCATGATATTTTCTGGCTTGATGTCGCGGTGGACGATGCCCTGTCCGTGGGCGTAGGCCAGCGCCTGCAGCGTGCCCCGGATGGCGTGGAGCGTCTCGCGCACGGGGAGTGGCCCGCCGCGCTCGACCATCAGGGCGTGCAGGTCCCGGCCGGGGATGTACTCTAGCACCAGGTAATGCCATGGGCCCTCGCGGCCCACATCGTGGAGCGTGATGATGTTGGGGTGTGAAAGCCGGGCCACGGCGCGGGCCTCGCGCAGGAATCGGGCGCTGGCTTCTCCGCCCATGATCCGTTCCGGCGAGAGGAACTTGATGGCCACGTCCCGGTCGAGCGTGTCGTCGTGCGCGCTGTAGACGATGCCCATGCTGCCCTCGCCAAGCCGCTCGCCGATCCGGTATCGACCTGCCAGGCACACCGGAGGTCCGGTGGTTCCCTCCACCACACCGGGCCGTTGGTGTTCGCGCCGTCCCGTTCCCATCGTTCGTGCTCCTTCAATCCACACGAACCTTGCGAAGGTTACATAGAGCCTTGGCCATTGGAGCATTCCCTGCTAGAAAAGACCTTGCTGGCCTCAAGTTCTCGTCTAACCTTCGCAAGGTTCAGGGTTCCACAGCCCGTGCAATTCCTGCGTTGCCGCGTCGGTGGCGATCTGGGCGCATTCCGAGGCCAGCCGGGCCGGGTAGCGGTAGAAGAACGGGGTGACGTCGACCTCGTAGCCGCCCTGGGCGTGGGCCTCGGCCGTGGGCAGGTAGCCGATGCAGCCGTCGCTGACGCTGGCGAACATCGTGACCGCGGCGGGCGATGCGGCCTTGACCGCCATCCCGATCTTGGTCAGTGTCTCTGCGGCAAAGGTGACCAGCCCCAGGTCACCGACCCGCATACCATTGATCCGCAGTGGCACGTGCCAGACTCCCTCCCGCGCCTCGACCCGCGAGCGCCAGGGGTACCGGTACTCCAGCAGGATGTCGACGATGAACCGCAGCGCGTACGGCAGGCCAGCCACCTCGGTCAGCACCCGGCGATAGGCCGGCAGCGGGGTGGGGGTAATTGCCTTGGCCTCCAGCGGCAGCCAGACCTCCAGGCGGTCCAGGCGCAGCGGGACACCTACGAGCGGCGACAGACCGCCCCGGTATGCGGCAATCACCCGGTCGGCGACGCGCTCGCCCAGCGATTGGACCGCCTCCCAAGGGTCGCCCTCCCCCCACTCGTGGTCGGGGTTGAGGTCGCCCGCCGCGCCCTGCAAGAACAGCGTCAGCCCGCCGAGCGCACGCTCGACCCGCGGCCGCATCGTGCCGATCCAGTCGGCCGAGACGAGGAGGTTGCCCGGCCCGAGCACGGTGCCGTGGCAGGCAAAGTTGACGACGGTCGCCAGCGGCGCGCTGTCTGCGGCGCTTATGCCGTCCGCGGCACCCACGCTGTCTGCAGCGCGAACGCTGTCTGCAGCGCGAACGCTCAACACCCCCACTGACCGGTCGGTGGGGCCCCTGGCGTTCACGCCGATGACAACTTCCCCATCGGGCCGCCTCTCCCGCCGGTTGACGGCGATGTCGGTCTCGGCCTGGCCCCAGGCCAGGTCCACTGGAACCAGCGCCGACGCAGCCCGGCGCACCGCGTGCGCGATGCGACCCACCAGCGTGTTCACGTATGCCCGCCGGGCGCGGCTGGAGCGGTGGTCGGCGTATGCGATCGGGCCGGCGTGGGTGTGCGAGCAGCAGATCACAACCGGCGTCTCCTCGCCGACCTGGGCCTGAACGCGGTCGACGACGAATTCGTTCAGGCACAGCAGGTCGCAGGCGACGAGCGCCAGCCGCTCCTGGCCGTCGTCCAAGACGAGCGCGGTGGCGGTCAGGTCGTCGTGGACGCCGGCGTTGCCCTTCGCACGGTCGCCGTAGCCGATGAGGTAGATGCCCTTCGGCGGCGAGATCACCTCGCGCGCCACCCCGGCACGCA
>DATKTN010000075.1:0-2872 GCA_035531135.1 Anaerolineae bacterium | reverse complement strand
GTATGCGATCCTTCTCTACCGGCGGCACCGCGCCCTCGGTGGTCAGAAACACAGCAGGGATAGCACCGTTGGCAAAGAACGCGGCCGCCCACTCATTAGCTGCCTTGACCAGCGATGCCGAGCGCCTGCCGACCTGCCCCGCTGATATGCCCTCGCGGATGTCGTCACTCGGGTCGAATGTTCGAAAGTACAACAGCTCGTCAGGCTCGAATTCCAGCGTGTTCGCCCCTACTCTCTGCTCGAACAGCGTCGGGCCGTTGTTATCGAACTTCTTGACGCGCATCGAGTTGGCGTTGAGTACCTGCAGCGCCTGGAGGCCAGCACGGTTCTCGCGTTTGAGCACGTAGGCGGCCGCTACCAGGTTCAACCACGCCTCTACCATCCACAGGATGCGGCGCATGTCGATGTCCCACTCGACCTCTGCGCCCTCCTCATCTTCCTTCAAGTCCATCGGGAACACGAGATACGGTGTCTGTGCCACGCTGTCAGCCCGTAGGTTGACGCACCAGTAGGTCCAGGCGACCGCCTTGTACAGGTCCTGTGCGCTCTCGTCTCCCGGCTGCTGGCCCTCGTTGACCAGCCAGTCCAGGAAGTTATCCACGTCGCTGAGCGCCACGGCCTTTGTGCCAAACGAGCCGCCCAAAATGGCCTTGTAGGGTTTGGTTGTCATAGAAGTGTCATCCACGATCCGTATGTGCCATAATTGGCGAGTACCACAGCATCGCCGCAGTCAGGCGAGCACCCAAGCCGCTTTTTGATTTCATCCTTGCTCTCAATCTGGATGCCTGATGCGCTGATCTTCCACTGTGGTGTCACGAGATCGGCCAGCAGTTCACGGTCAGGCGGTAGCGCCAAGTTGTCACCTCGCACAGGGTCTAGAGCCTCACGCATCGCCCACCACGCCTCAGCCCGTATGTTACGCATTGCCAGCATCCCCGAGCGGTCACGCGCTGACGTGCTCTCTGAGAAGTTCACGGGAAACACGTTGTAGGGCGTCCCGTCCTCTTTGCGCTGGCCCGCCAATTGGTCATAGACAGAGGCACCAACGCCGATCACATCCACGTTCACTAGGGCATCAGATTCATCACCCAGCGTCGTAGCGACAAGTGCCGCTCCTGTAGGCCCATCTGGCACCTCGCGCCCCGACCGCTTGACCAATGGGCCAAACCACGTATCACGTCGAGGGGCGATCACAAACTTGTCATTGCCGCCCCGAGCCACGTCCACGCCCAATGCGGATAGCGGCGTGTCTGGTGCTTCTCTTTGCTCCCACCGCTGGAACGCAGCACGTACCCACTCCGTCGGGATCACCTGCCACGGGTTGTCATCCAGTCCAATCGTGAAGTCACCATACAAGAGCTGTGAGCGCAGCGGCTCAGGAAGGTTGTTAAGGACTGTGCCGTAGTCAGTCTCGCTCAGATACGGGTTGTCGCTCAATCGCGCCGGTATGAATGTGCGTGACCGCGGCGTGATGCTCTGCCCCTGGTGCTCGAATGGCTCAGGCCCATCCACCTCGACGCTCTTGCCCTCAAGGACCGCAAACCACCTCAGCTCACCCGGTTGCGCCGGGTTCGGGTGATGTTCGTCCAGCCACGGCCCCCAGTATTGGATCACCCACTCCCCATCTGCGTGCGATGGCGGGTTGCCGGTGCATATCACGCGGCACCTCTGCCCTGGCTCAGTCGTTCGCAGCCAGCCAACGAGGAAGCGGAATATGCCTTCCGAGAACTCCGAAATCTCGTCGAATGCGATAAAGTCGTGCGGTCGGCCCTGATAGGCGTGCTTGTCCCGGTCGTACTGGCACGCCCCGAACTCTATAGCACGGCCACCCGGCAGGTCACGCCAAGCACGCTCCAATCCGTTGTAGCGCCCTTTCCTGCCGATGATCTCACGGCTGCGCTCAATCAGACCCGCCGGCCCTGATAGCTGCACACCCTCACGCCGGAAGATGACGGAATGCCGGTGTTCCGTGACAGCCAGGCCTAGCACCAGGTCGCTCTTGCCCCCACCCGCCGCGCCGCCATAGAACAGCTCGTCAGCAGGTGATAGGTACGCGTCTACTTGTGGGCCTGGGAGCGGGTACCATAGCGCATCATTCGTCAGCACCCGATCCACCAGCCGAATCGCCGGCTCGCTCAAGGAGCGCGGCGATGAGAGCTGCACGTTGAGCATCGCTTAGTCGTCCTTCGTTCAGTGATTTGTCCTTGGTAGTTATGTCCGTATGCTGCACTCTGCCGCCTACTTCCTTGGCGATGTCATCAAGCACGCCTCGGTAAGCATCAACCTCGCCTTTGTTGAACTCCTCATACTCTACAATCTGGGCTACGTCACCACTACCGACGCCCTTGACTTGCTCCAACCACAGGAACCCGCCCAATAGGTCACGCTCCATCAGCGCAGCAAGCTGCTTCAGCTTTGTGACCCGCTGTCCCTTGAGAGCCAGTCCCTCACTCAAAGCCTCCTGCTCGCCAGCAGCAACCAGTACCTTGATGTCGGCATCGCGCGTCTGTCGGTAATAGCAGATCATCCGATGCGATACCGAGAATGGCGGAATGAACTTAACCGCCCGATTGTTTATCTCGTCGGATTGTAATCCTTCGGCTATCCACCTCAGGACCGCTTCCTTTTGGGTCTTTTTCAGTCTCATCGTTACAACCGATTACAGTCTTGACCTTGCACACCACGTCCAACACCTGCCCGAACCGCTTGCACGTCATCAGCTCAGCGACGGGCAGTATCGCGCTCTCTGAAAGATCCAAGGTCACGCGCAGGCCGCCATCAGCGAGCGTCTGCACCTTCGCCACCTGTGCGACGAAAGCGATCTCCGTCACCGCGCGTACACCTCACCCGCCTCAGTCAGCGCACCATCCAC
>DATKTN010000074.1:0-6210 GCA_035531135.1 Anaerolineae bacterium | reverse complement strand
TGGATATCCACGACAACGAGATAACTGGCAACTATTCAGGCATCTGGATCTGGGGCCTGTTGACAGACGACTTGTGGTCGGGTCCTGACACACCACTCTACGTGCCTGGTGGGTCCATCTATAGGAACAACATCTTTGGTAACACGAGCTCTGGTCTTTGGATCAACGATTGGCCGCCCGGAGCGGAGCCCAGCAACGCGATCGGTGGCCCGCTCGACGCTCGGTGCAACTGGTGGGGTGCTGTCGATGGCCCTGCCGGCGTCGGCCCGGGCTCTGGCGATGTTGTGGGCAACAACATACTTTTCGACCCATGGCTCCTCGGTCCCGCCCCTGAAGGAGCGTGCGGAAAGCCCACCGCCATCACGCTGGCCTCCTTCACCGCCGAACCGGGTGTGGGCAGCGTGACGCTGGCCTGGGAGACGGGCACCGAGATCGACAACGCCGGGTTCAACCTCTACCGCGCCACCGCCGAGGGTGGGCCGTACGCCAAGGTCAACGGTGCGCTTATCGCGGCCGAGGGAGACCCGGTCTCTGGCGCCAGCTACAGCTTCCTGGACAAGGGGCTCTCGCCGGGCACCTACTACTACAAGCTGGAGGACGTGGACCTTGCCGGTGTGACGACGCTCCACGGGCCGGTCTCGGCCGCGGTCCTGCCGCGCCTCCGCCGGCCAACCTACCGCCCGACGCTGCCGTAGGGAGGCGAGCATAGCGCATCAAGATCAGTCAAGTCCATAGCATAGCTGACCTTGCAAGGGGCCTCGCGACAAGCAAACCTGGAGTTCGCGGGCCCCTTGCCAACTCCAAGGAAAGTTCAACCGCAGCGGAACGAAGGCGTCTGGAACGCTGTGGATGTTTGGTCGGGAAAACTGTAAGTGGCAGGCCACGAAAGTAGACTGAACCGCGGTGAATGGACATCGCCGGGCGTGCGAACGAAATCCGCCCGGCAGCGCGGGGTTTTGACGAGTGCGCACAGTTGCCGTATACTACTGACCTGGCACGCACTACTGGGCAGGCCAGATGAAACGACCCAGACAACATAGAAGCAAGGAGGTACGTACAATGCAAGTCCTGGTCACAGGAGGCGCGGGCTTTATCGGCTCGCACGTGGTCGACGTCCTGCTCGAGGCAGGACACCGGGTGTCCATCGTAGACAACCTGTGGGAACACGGCGGCGGCCGGATGGAGCACGTGAACCCCCAGGCGAGGTTTTACCAAATGGACGTTCGCGACGCAGCGCTGGCCGAGGTATTTGAAGCCGAACGCCCGGAGGCCATCTGCCACCTGGCCGCCCAGCACAGCGTCAAGATCTCGACCGACGACCCGGTACACGACGCCCAAGTCAACATCCTCGGCTTGATCAATCTACTGCAGTGCGCGGCGCGCTTTGGCACGCGCAAGGTCGTGTTTTCCTCGTCAGGCGCCACGTATGGCACGGTGGACACGATGCCGATCGATGAAGACACGCCCCAGCGCCCCCAGTCGCCCTACGGCATCACGAAAATGGCCAGTGAGTACTACCTTCACTTCTGGAAAGAGATGCACGGCCTCGATTTCACCGCGCTGCGCTACGGCAACGTCTACGGGCCACGCCAGGATCCCACCGGCGAGGCGGGCGTGATCGCCATTTTCGCGCGCACCATTCTGCTGGGCCAGCCGGTGCGCATCGACTGGGACGGGGAGCAGCAGAAGGACTATGTCTACGTGCGAGACGTGGCCCGCGCCAACTTGTTGGCCTTGACGCGCGGGGGCGGCGAAGCGTACTGCATCGCCACGGGCGAAGGCACGTCCGTCAACGCGCTGTATCGTCGCCTGGCCGACGTGATCGGCCACCAAGCCGAGATCGTTCACGCTCCCAGACGTCCGGGCGACATCTACCTCACCTACTTTGACTGCCGCAAGGCGAAGGAGCAACTGGGTTGGAAGGTGGAGGTGGACTTGGAGGAGGGGCTGCGGCTCACGGTGGAGTATTTCCAAGCGCGAGTCGCTGGCGCCGTTACCCTGACATCACCAAGCCCCCATCCACCGGCAGCACCGCGCCCGTGATGAACGCGGCCTCGTCGGAGGCCAGGAAGGCGACCGCGTAGGCGACCTCCTCCGCGCGGCCCAGTCGCCCCAGTGGCGTCAGGTCGATCGCCTTCTGGCACAGCTCCTCCGCCAGGTCCGCCGTCAGGTCGGTCGGGATCAGCCCCGGCGCGACGACGTTGACGGTGACCTGGCGCGACCCCAGCTCCTTCGCCAGGCTCTTTGTGAAGCCGATGACGCCCGCCTTCGCGGCAGAGTAGTTGGTCTGCCCGCCCTGCCCGGCGATGCCCGAGACGGAGGAGATGTTGACGATCCGGCCATACCGCTGGCGGAGCATGACCCGCGCGGCGGCCTTGCAGGTGTTGAACATGCTCTTCAGGTTCACCCGGACGACCGTGTCCCAGTCCTCCTCCTTCATCATCAGGATAAGCTGGTCGCGGGTGACGCCAGCGTTGTTGACCAGGACGTCGAGCCGGCCATACGCCTTCACGGCCGCCTGGATCAGCGCCCGGGCCTGCGAAAAGTCAGATACGTCCGCCTGGACCGCCGTCGCCTGGCCCCCGTCCGCCTCAATCGCGGCGACGACGGCGGCGGCGGCGTCCGCGCTCCGGTTGTAGTTGACGACGACCTGCGCCCCCCGGTTGGCCAGCTCGAGCGCGATCGCCCGGCCGATCCCCCGGGACGCGCCGGTGACGACGGCGACCTTTCCCTCCAGCAGCTTGTTCATCCTCCCTCCCTCAAAATCTGTATGCCAACCCCTGCGCCGTCGTCAGCCGCTCGACGCGGCGGTCGATGCAGCGCAAGAGGCCGGTGAGCACGTCCCCCGGCCCGGCCTCGACGAAGCGGGTGACCCCCTGGCGGATCATCCAGCGGACCGACCCGGCCCAGTGCACGGGCAAGGACAGTTGCCGGCCGAGCGCTTCCCGGATCTGGTCGGGGTCGGTCAGCGGGCGCGCGGTCGCGTTGGCGACGATCGGGATCTCGGGCCGCCGGATCGTGGCTTTCTCCAGCACCCGCCCGAAGGCGGCAGCGGCCTCGGCCATCAGCGGGGAGTGTCCAGCGATGCTGATCGCCAGCCGGACGACTCGCCGGGCGCCCGCCGCCTTCACCGCCTGTATTCCGGCCTGGAGCGTCTCCTCGTCGCCGGCGATGACCACCTGCCCCGGGCAGTTGTAGCAGGAGACGCCGACGTAGCTCCCGTTGGTCTCACGGACGCGGGCGCAGGCTTCCTCGACCCGGGCGGTCTCCAACCCGATGACGGCCGCCATCCCGCCTGGGCTGCGCTCCCCGGCCTCCTTCATCAACCGCCCTCGCTCCTGCACGAGGAACAGCGCCTCCTCAAAGTCGAGCGCGCCAGCCGCGACGAGCGCGCTGAACTCCCCCAGGCTGTGACCGGCGACGAAGGCCAGCCGCCCAACGCGCTCCCACTCCTCGAGCGCCCGCAGCGCCGCAACGCTCGTCGTCAGCACCGCCGGCTGCGTGTTCGTCGTGTCCCTCAGCGCCTCGGCCGGCCCCTCGAAGCACAACTGCGAGAGCGGGAACCCCAGGACCTCGTCCGCCCGGGCAAAGACCGCCGCCGCGGCCGGCGAGCGGGCGCACAGGTCCTTCCCCATCCCGACCCGCTGCGAGCCCTGCCCTGGAAACTGGAACGTCACCACGTGTTGATCCATAATCCGCCTCTGGAGAAGCTTCTCACGACCGCATGAGCCTGACGGGTTCGTAGTAGGCGCTTCAGCGCCGTCCAGGCGTACAGTTTACCACAGATTCTGGTCATAATCAATTAGGATTACAACACCCATCGCCGCCGCTGGTTGCGCAGGAAGGACGATCCTGGGTAAGCTGTCACAGACCCCCCGCTTCGCAGGGGGCTTGCAGGAAGCCGCAGGCGGGAACAAGGTCGCCGCGGCGCAAGAGCCTGGGTAAGCTGTCACAGACCCCCCGCTTCGCAGGGGGCTTGCAGGAAGTCCCTGCCGCAGGCGGGAACAAGGTCGCCGCAGCGCAAGATCTGGGTAGGCTGTCACAGACCCCCCGCTTCGCAGGGGGCTTGCAGGCCCCTGCCGCAGGGATGCGGGGCTGGGCAGAACAGGGCCGTGACTGTATAATGGGTGCGGTGTTTTAACCCTCAAGCAATCACACAGCAAGGGAGGAGAACATGAAAAGACGCGTGGTTGTCACCGGCCTGGGCGCAGTCACGCCGCTGGGGAACGACGTAGAGACGACGTGGGAGGGGCTGCTGGCGGGCCGGAGCGGCATCGGCCTGATCACCCGATTCGATCCCTCGGACCTGGACGTGCGCATCGCCGGAGAGGTCAAGGATTTCGACCCGGAGGCGCTGTTCGACCGCCGGACGGCCCGCCGCACCGACCGCTTCACGCTTTTCGCGATGGAGGCCACCCGACAGGCGGTCGACGACGCCGGGATCGAGTTCAGCGAGGCGGACGGCCGGGAGGCGGGCGTGATCATCGGCTCCGCGATCGGCGGGGTGCTCTCGATCGAACAGAGCTTTCACGCGTACGAGGACCGCGGCCCCCGGCGGGTCAGCCCCTTCCTGGGGCCGATGATGATGCCCAACGCCCCCTCCGCCACCGTAGCGCTCACCTACGACCTCCACGGCCCCAACCTCGCCGTCGTCTCCGCCTGCGCGACCGGCGCGCACGCGATTGGGGAAGCGGCGGAGATGATCCGGCACGGGCGGGCGGAGGTCATGATCTGCGGCGGGAGCGACGCCCCCATCCTCGCCATCTCCATCTCCGGCTTCAGCAACATGCGCGCCGTCTCCACCCGCAACGACGACCCCGCGCGCGCCAGCCGCCCGTTCGACGCCGAGCGCGATGGGTTCGTCATGAGTGAAGGGGCCGGAATCATCGTGCTCGAGAGCCTGGAGCACGCCCGGCAACGCGACGCCCGCATCTACTGCGAGCTCGCCGGCTACGGGATCACCATCGACGCCTACCACATGGCCGCGCCCGACGAGACAGGGCAGTGGGCCGCCTGGGCGATCGAACGGGCACTCGACGACGCCCGCCTGGCCCCCGACGCGGTCGACTACGTCAACGCCCACGGCACCGGCACCCCGCTCAACGACCCGATCGAGACCCGGGCGATCCGCGCCGTCTTTGGCCCGCACGCCGACCGGCTGGCGGTCAGCTCGACCAAGTCCATGATCGGCCACCCGATGGGCGCGGCGGGCGCGGTCGAGGCCATCGCCTGCATCAAGAGCCTGGAGACCGGGTGGGTCCATCCCACGATCAACCTGGAGACCCCCGACCCGGCGTGCGACCTGGATTACGTGCCCAACCAGGCCCGGCAGTTGGAGCCCCGCGTCGCGCTCTCGAACTCTTTCGGGTTCGGGGGCCACAACGGGTGCCTGATCTTTCGCCGCTGGGAGGAGGGGGCATGACGCTCCGCGCACGATACGTCCATACCAACCTCGTCGCCCGGGACTGGAGGAAACTGACCCGGTTCTACGAACGGGTCTTTGGGTGCACGGCCGTGCCCCCTGAACGGGATCTCGCCGGCCAGTGGCTCGAAGATGGCACCGGGGTTCCCGGCGCCCACATCCGCGGGGTTCACCTGCGGCTCCCGGGCTACGGCACCGACGGCCCCACGCTGGAGATATTTCAGTACAACCACGAGGAAGAGCGACCGGAGACGGCGGTCAATCGCCCCGGCTTTGCGCACATCGCCTTCGCGGTAGACGACGTCAAAGCTGCCCGGGATGCGGTGGTCGCGGCGGGCGGTGGAACCGTCGGCCAGGTCGTCTCTTTGGAGGTCCCTGGCGCAGGCACCGTCACGTTCGTCTATCTCACCGACCCTGAGGGAAACATCCTGGAACTGCAACACTGGTCGCAATGACCGGCCAACACAAGCTGTAGCCCTTCACCGATCCACGACGCCGCAAGCACCAGGCGGCGGCCCCTGCATGACCTGAAAAGTCGTCTGTGGAATGTCAGGGCTACTAGCAAGGAGAAACCATGGCCCAGAGTTCGCTGATCAAAAAGCTCCCACCCAGGTGTCGATCGACGACGTTTGGTCGGCCCTGCGCTTTCGGCCCTCTGACCGCGTGGGGAAATGAGCGCCGGTCAGGACCGTGAAACCACCGCTCCTCCAAAGGCCCGCGCATACCCATCTGGCGGTGGTGCACCTGCACTCCCCGCGGGCTGCACGCGATTGGCTGGCGCGACTGGG
>DATKTN010000073.1:0-5659 GCA_035531135.1 Anaerolineae bacterium | reverse complement strand
GTCTATGCGCAGGTGCTGCGGGAGTTGGGGTATGGGGAGATGGTGCCTGGGGAGGGAGGGGAAGGAGGGGAGGGAGGGAAGAGAGGGAGAGGGGGGTGGCTGGTACGGGTGTTCGGGGGGCGGGGGACGGGAGGGCGTGTCGGGGCGGGGGAGGTGGAGTATGAGGGGCTGAACCGGCGGTTTATCCCGCTGGTGGAAGGTGAACCCGGTGATCTGTCGCGCGTCGAGGTGCGCGCGCAGGATTTGCCGGCCGACGAGGCGGCACTGAAGGTGGAGATGCTGCGCCGGATGCAGCTTATCCGGGCCTTTGAGGGAGCGCTGGCGGAGGCATTTGCCCGGGGGGACCTGCCGACGGAGACGGTGCACCTGTCGATCGGCCAGGAGGCGACGGCGGTGGGGGTGTGCTTTGCGCTGCGGGCGGACGACTATATGACGACGACGCACCGGGGCCACGGGCACATGCTGGCCAAGGGGGCGGACGTGAACGGCATGATGGCCGAGCTGTTCGGCAAGCAGACCGGGCTGTGCAAGGGAAAGGGCGGCTCGATGCACGTCACCGACGCGGCGGTGGGCGCGCTGGGAGCCAACGGCATCGTCGGCGCGCCGTACCTGATCGCCGCTGGGGCGGCCCTCTCGGCCTGGCAACGGGCCAGCGACCAGGTGGCGGTGGCGTTCTCCGGCGACGGGGCAACCAACCAGGGCATGTTCCACGAGGCGCTGAATTTCGCCGCCGTGTTTAAACTGCCGGTCGTCTTTGTGGTCGAGAACAACCTGTACGGCGAGTTCACGCCGGTGAGCAGGCACGCCAGCGTCGAGCGGCTCGCAGACCGCGCCGCCGCCTACTCCATCCCCGGCGTGACGGTCGACGGCAACGACGCCTGGGCCGTCTACGCGGCCACGCGAGAGGCGGTGGCCCGCGCCCGCCGGGGCGACGGCCCCACGCTGCTGGAGTGCCTGACGTATCGCTGGCGCGGCCACATGGAAGGCGAGGCGGTGGCCTACCGCGACCCGGCCGAGGTCGCGGCATGGAAGCAAAAGTGTCCCATCCGGCAGTTGGAGCGGGAGCTATTGGAGCGGGGCGTCCTCACGCCGGACGACGCCGCCCAGATCGCGCGCCAGGCGGAGGCGACGGTGGCGGAGGCGCTGGCGTTCGCGCTGCGCAGCCCCGATCCGCCCGCCGGGGCGCTCATCGAGGACGTGTACGCGCCCGAGCCGGGGGTCCTCTACCAACCCACGCCCCCGCGCCCGGCGACCCGCGAGACCACCTATTCGGCGGCGCTGTTCGAGGCGCTGGCCGAGGAGATGGCGCGCGACGAGCGGGTGTTCCTGCTGGGCGAGGACGTGTCGACCGGCGGATACTTCGCCGTGACGGCCGGCATCGCCGAGGAGTTTGGCCCGCACCGCGTCCTGGACACGCCCATCAGCGAGTACGCCATCGTCGGGGCGGCGGTGGGCGCGGCGATGACGGGCCGCCGCCCGGTCGCCGAGATCCTGTTCTCCGACTTTTTGACCGCCTGCATGGACCCGATCGTCAACCAGGCGGCCAAGCTGCGCTACATGAGCGGCGGGCAGTACGCACTGCCGCTGGTCGTGCGCACGCCGGGCGGCGGCGGGATCGGCATGGCGGCCCAGCACTCGCAGAGCCTGGAGGCATGGCTGACCGGGATCCCCGGGCTGATCATCATCGCGCCGGGCACGCCTTACGACGCCAAGGGGCTGCTCAAGGCGGCGATCCGCTCGAACAACCCGGTGCTCTTCTTCGAGAACAAGCTCCTCTACACCGCGATCGGCCCCGTGCCGGAGGAGGACTATATCGTGCCCATCGGCGTCGCCGAGGTCAAGCGGACTGGCAACGACGTGACGCTGGTCGCGATCGGGGCGATGGTCGGCCCGGCGCTGGAGGCGGCCGACGCGCTGTCCAGCGATGGGGTCAGCATCGAGGTGGTCGACCCACGCACGCTCGTCCCCTGCGACTGGGCGACGATCGTGCGCTCGGCCGTCAAGACCGGGCGTCTGGTCGTCGCCGAGCCCGGCCCGCTGACCCACGGCTTTGGCGCGGAGGTCGTGACCCGCGTGACGGAGGCTGCGCTGGGCGCACTCGTGGCCCCACCCCGCCGCGTCGCGGGCGCCGACGTGCCGATCCCGTACAACCGGGGGCTGGAGAACGCGGCGCTGCCGGATGTGGAACATGTGGTGAGGGCGGTGCGCGCTGTTCTTGTGTAGCCAATTGAGTTCCAAGACCAAGGAGGAAGCCATGGAAATCATCGTTCTGGGAGGCGCCGGTGACATGGGGAGCCGGGCCGTCGAGGACCTGGCGACGTCGGAAGGCGTTCGCCGGGTGACGATCGCGGACCGCAACGTCCCAGTCGCGCAGGAGATCGCCGACCGGCTTTCTGGCCAGAGGGCGGAGATCGACGTCAGGCGCATCGACGCGAACGACCACGACGAATTGGTGGAGGCCATGCGCGGCTACGACGTGGCCGCGTCCGCGGTGGGCCCCTTCCACCTGTTCGAGATGAAACTGGTGCGCGCCGCCATCGAAGCGGGCGTCGATTACGCCAGCATCTGCGACGAGTGGGAGGCGGCGGGGGCGGTCATCGATCAGTTCGACGAGGCAGCCCGAGAGAAGGGCGTCACGGTCATCACCGGGCTGGGCACCAGCCCGGGCTTTTCCAACGTAGGCGTCCGCTACTATGCGCAGCAGTTGGACAGGATGCGGCGGGCGGACGTGTACGTCTACCAGCCCTTGAACGCAGGCGGCGGCGAGGCGGTCGTCCGGCACATGTTCCACATCATCTCCGGCCAGGTGGTGGCCTGGCGAGGGGGGAGACGGGTGATGGTGCCGGGTCTGGCCTCTTCATCCGGCCGGCGAAGATGGGCCTGTTCGCCAGCCGGCGCCTCAGGGACGGGATCGCGCGCATCGTCAGTTGGATCGAGCGAGCGACCTCCGCCGGGGAGCCGGACGTGGGAGCCGTCCGCATTGACGTGTGGGGCGAGGTGGCCGGGGAGGAGGTGCATCGCATTGCCTGCGGCGTCGGCCAGATGCGCGAAGCCACCGGGTTGTCCCTCTCCGCCGGCACACTGATGCTGGCCCGCCGGGAACTCCTGACCGAGGAGGGGGGCGTGTACGGTCCGGAGGCGTGCCTGGACCCTCTCAGGTTCATCGCGTACCTGAGCACCAAGGGGGTCAGCGCGTACGAGGACCTAGCCATGACCCGGCAGATCACTTGAGCAGTTGGTCGGTCGCCCACGAGATGCCCATTTGCCCCGCCTGACCTGTTGTGCTACAATTCCGACCCAGGCAGGCTCGTACAACGACGCTGACCTCGACGGCCCCCACCACACTGTGGCACAGATCCACCGTTGTTTACATGCTCGCTCGGGATCGCCAGATCCCGAGCTTACGCGGCAAACGTCCGCTGTGAGCGGCAGATGCCCGTGTGAAAGGGAGATTTGGCGCTTTAGACGGGGATCTGACGATCCCCTTGGAGCAGGGTAGCTAGCATACCGCGGTGAGCGTTCCATGAGATATCGCAACCTGGATCTGGAAGCCTTCGACTACTTGGCGACGGACGGCGGCGAGCGATTCCGCGTGCGCGTCTCCGGCTCGCCCGGCGGCGAACAGCGGCTCGCCGACGCTGAAGAGGTCACGCTGCCGCCTGACCTCCGGAGACAGTTGAGACGGTTGGAGCGACGGAGCCTGGACCTGCCGAACCTGATCGCGCTGGGCGAGGACCTGGCAGCCCGGCTTTTCCCACGCACGGTGCGCCCGTTCCTGACCCGCAGCCTGGAGCGGCTCGCGGAAGACGAGGGGCTACGGATCCGGCTAAAGCTGGACACTTACGCGCTGGCCGACCTGCCCTGGGAGTACGCCTACGTGTCCCCTCCAGACACGCCTCCCGGCCAGAAGGGCACGGAAGGCTTCCTGGGCCTGAACCGTCGCATCTCGCTGGTGCGTTACGAGGTCATGGGGCAGGCTCCAGGCACGCTCGACCCCGTGGGTACCGGCCCCCTCAGGATGGTCGCACTCCTGGCCACCCCCGACGATCCCGGCTACGCCGAGCTGAAGCTGGACGTTGAACGGGGCAGCATCCAGAAGGCCCTGGAAGACGTGGCCGGCATCCGGGTCGAGTTCTACCCGGACGCTACGGTGGAGACGCTGGAGGATGCGCTGACGCGCGAGGCCCACGTGTTTCACTTTGCCGGGCACGGGCAGTTCGAGGGCGACCTGGGACTGGCCTTCAGGAGCATGGAGGGCAAGGGCTTTCTCGTGCTGCTGGATGAGGGTCGCCGGGCAAAGCTCTTCCCGGCAGACCGGCTGGCCAGGAACCTGGCGGGACGCGGCGTGCGCCTGGCGGTGCTCGGTGCCTGTGAGGCCGGACGGCGGGACCAGGTGAACGCCTGGACCGGCGTCGTGCCGGCCCTCACCCGTGCGGGCATCCCCGCAGTCGTGGGCATGCAGTACACGATCCGCGACAACAGCGCCATCGCCTTCAGCCGGCGCCTGTACCGTGCGCTGGCCGATGGACAGCCGATCGACGCCGCCGTGACGGACGGCCGGCTGGCCATCTTTAACCGCTCCAGCGACGACGAACGGGACTGGGGTGTGCCGGTGTTATATCTCCGTGCCGACGAGGGCGTGCTCTTCCCTAAGTCCCAGATCGCCGAAGCGGGGCAGACCTGGGACAACGTGCTGGAGCGCGCACGGGAGCAGACGGAACGATTCTTGCAGAAAGCTCGGGGCACGCCCCAGCGTCCCGGCCCGTTCATACCCGACGTATACACCCGGCGCGGCGTCACCGAAAGCGAGCTGGACGCTTTCCTGGGAAGCGACGCACCGGCGCTGATCGTCGTGGGTGGTGCCGGCGTCGGCAAGACGAACCTGCTGTGCCAGTGGACGCTGGATCTGCTGGCGGCGGGCCACGGCGTGTTCTTCTACGACTGTGGTGGCTCGGTCGGGCTGG
The DNA here is from genome assembly GCA_035531135.1 of Anaerolineae bacterium. Lineage (GTDB taxonomy): Bacteria > Chloroflexota > Anaerolineae > B4-G1 > B4-G1 > DATKTN01. The sequence continues at coordinate 695 of DATKTN010000073.1, read as the reverse complement.
ACGTCGAGCGCGAACTGGCACGGGACCTGGCGCTGGATGACGCCGCGGAATCGCTGGCGGCTCTCGAACGCATCGGCGATCTGGCGGGCCGGGAGGGGCGGCAGTTCGTCCTCATCTTTGACGCGGTCAACGACTTTCGAGGCAGCGATCACGCGGGGCCCGAGGCGCTCTTGAAACGCATCGACGGACTCGTGGGCCGCCTGCCGGACCGGGCCGTGCGCGTCGTCCTCAGTTGCAGCACACCGGCGTGGAACCACCTGGAGCGCGTGGAGGCCACCGATCTGTTTTGGAGCCGCTATTTTCAGCCCGCCCAGCCCACAGGTGACGATTCGCTGCTGCACCTGAACGTCTTCACCCCCGAGGAATTCGAGACGGCATACGAGCGGTATCGAGCGTTCTTCCACCTGCAGACGCCCCTGGCGGACTTGCCGGCCGGCCTTCACGAGCGGTTACGGGCCCCGCTGCTCCTGCGCATGGTGGCCGAGGCCTACCAGGGCCGGGATGCGCCCATCGTCCACGAAACGCTGGCGCTGGGGATCATCCAGCGCTACTATGAGGACCGGGTGAGGCGGCGAAAGGACCAACTTTTCGTCGACGACCTGGCGGAGGAGATGCTGCGCCAGCGGCGCAGCGCGCTGGCCGTCGACGACCTGGCGCGCCACGAGCAGTTAAAGCTAGAGATCCTGAGCGACGAC
>DATKTN010000072.1:0-5146 GCA_035531135.1 Anaerolineae bacterium | reverse complement strand
CACCTGCAAGCCCAGCGCCAGTCGCCGCTGGAGCGCCAGCGGCGCGTACATCCCCGCACCCGCCGCGATCACCCACGCCACCAGCAGCAGGCCGGCATCCGTGCGACGGCGCACTGCCATCGCCACACCCGGCACCGCCAGCGCCCCGACCAGGCCAAAGCTCAGCAGCCAGTCCCAGGCGGGGGGCGAGGGCGTCTGGTTCTGCGCGTTCCAGCCCGCCAGCACCGGGTCGGCCTGGATCGCGAGCACGCCATACAGCGGGTAGATCAGCGCCACCAGGCCGGCTGCCGCCGTCCAGCCGGCCCTCCGCCAGGCCACCCGGCGGTCGCGCAGCCAGCGCAGCGCCAGCCACACCGCCAGCGTGGCGTACACCAGGATCACGCCAAAGGGCTGCACCACGCCCAGGCCGACCGACGCCATGGCCGCGACGAGCGCCTCGCGCCAGCCCGGTTCCCGGCTGGGCCGGGCCAGTTCCATCAGAACCACCAGCATCAGCGCGATCGAAAGTGGAAAGTGCAGCGTGTCGAGCATCGAGTAGAAGACGAACGCCTCCGGTACCCACAGGTCGGACGACAGGTAGCCGGCTGGCGCAACCAGCCACCCCAGCCCCGAGGAGACGCCCACTAGCAGCAGGGCCAACCGGCGCTGCCCCTGCTCTCCTCCTAGCGAGGCGATGAAGCGATAGGCCACCAGGAGCAGAACGACGCCTGCCAGCACGCGAGCGCCGTGATAGACGGCGATGAGCGGCAGGACTGTCCAGTGTGCCACGTGGCCCAGCGCGATGTGGAGCAGGAACAGGTAGGCGCCCTCCTGGGGCTCGGGCGTGAAGGCCAGACGAAAACGCCACGAGCCGTCCAGCCCCTGGCGCATCTTGGCGATATACGAGTGCCCGTCCAGCGGGTTGACCAGCAACCCGGTAAAGTGCGTGCCCGCCGGACGTACCATCCAGGCGACAACGTAGGGCAGGCTGCTGGCGACCACCAGCACCAGTGTCACCAGCACGACCCAGCGCCACTCTCGACGATTCACAACCACTCCTGTTCTGCCCGCCCGGTGTATATCTTCCTGATTGTAGCACAAATCACTGCCAGATTCAAATAGTACGATACTCCTATTTTATAATGCAGATCTAACGGTTCAGGGGTTGACATACGGGGCTTGTGTGGTATAATAATAAAGACAAACATCATAAAAATTAGGGAGGGCTGTTAAATGGCATCCAAGACGTTCCATGTCCCAAACATAAGCTGCCATCACTGCGTGATGACCATCAAGCGTGAGCTGGGTGATCTGGACGGTGTCGCTGGCGTGACCGGCGACGTCGAGACCAAGACAGTCACCGTCGAGTGGGAGCCGCCGGCGACCTGGGACGGCATCAAGTCCCTGCTGGCTGAGATCAACTACGCTGCGGAGGAGTAGGTCGGCCCCCGCAGATTGGAGTCGCATGAGCGAACAACGTGTCACGCTTCCTATCACCGGCATGCACTGTGCCAACTGCGTCGCGACCGTCGAGCGCAGCCTCAAGAAGGCGGGGGGTGTGTCCGACGCGGCGGTGAACTATGCCACCGAGCAGGCCACGGTGTCTTTCGACCCGGCGCTGGTCAAGCCCGCTGACCTGGTGAAGCAGGTGGAGGACGCCGGGTACGGCGTCGTGACCGCGCGGGTTGAACTGCCCATCACCGGGATGACGTGCGCCAACTGCGCCGCCACCGTCGAGCGGACGCTGAACCGGAAGGTGCCCGGCGTCGTCCAGGCCAACGTCAACTTTGCCACCGAGCGGGCCACCGTCGAGTACGTCCCCGGCGCGGCCTCTGTCGCGGAGATGATCCGCGCCGTCGAGGACGCCGGCTATGGCGTGGTGCAGGCCGCCACCCAGGAGCAACTGGAGGACGTCGAGGCGCAGGCCCGCCAGGCCGAGATCGCCGACCAGACCCGCAAATTCTGGGTGGGCGTCTTGTTTGCCCTCCCGCTCTTCCTGCTCAGCATGGCCCGCGACTTTCGCCTCCTGGGCGCCTGGTCCCACGCCGCCTGGGTCAACTGGCTCTTCCTGGCGCTGGCGACCCCGGTCCAGTTCTACACCGGCTGGGACTATTACGTCGGCTCGTACCACGCGCTGCGCAACCGCACGGCCAACATGGACGTCCTGGTCGCGATGGGGTCCACCGTCGCCTACCTGTACAGCCTGGTCGTGCTCTTCTTTCCGGCAGCGGGCCAGCACGTCTACTTTGAGACCTCGGCCGTCATCATCACGCTCATCAAGCTGGGCAAACTGCTGGAGGCCCGCGCCAAGGGCCAGACCGGCGAGGCCATCCGCAGGCTGATGGGACTGCGCCCCAAGACCGCGCGCGTCGTGCGCGACGGCGCGGAGGTGGACGTGCCGATCGAGAATGTGCGCGTCGGCGACCGGGTCGTCGTGCGTCCCGGCGAGCGCATCCCGGTCGACGGCGTCGTCGTCGAGGGGCACTCGGCGGTCGACGAGAGCATGCTGACCGGCGAGCCGCTCCCGGTCGACAAGGGGACCGGTGACGAGGTCATCGGCGCGACGATCAACAAGCAGGGGTTGCTCAAGTTCGAGGCCACGCGGGTCGGCGCGGAGACCGCGCTGGCCCAGATCATCCGGTTGGTGCAGCAGGCCCAGGGGAGCAAGGCCCCCATCCAGCGATTGGCCGACCGGGTGGCGGGGGTCTTTGTGCCTGCTGTCATCCTGATTGCGCTGGCGACGTTCGTTGGCTGGTGGGTCGCCGGGGGTGACTTTACCGCGGCCATGATCCGCCTGGTGGCGGTGCTGGTCATCGCCTGCCCGTGCGCGCTGGGGCTGGCGACGCCGACCGCGATCATGGTCGGCACCGGCAAGGGGGCGGAACTGGGCGTCCTCTTCAAGAACAGCGAGGCGCTGGAGACGGCCCATCGCCTCCAGGTGGTCGTCCTGGACAAGACCGGCACGATCACCGTCGGCTAGCCCACCGTCACCGACCTCGCCACACGCGACACGGAAGACGCGACGCGCGATGCGGTTCTGCGCCTGGCCGCCTCCGCCGAGCGCGGCTCGGAGCATCCGCTGGGGCAGGCAATCGTCGCCGAGGCGGAGGCGCGGGGGTTGTCGCTCGCCGACCCGCAGGACTTTGAGGCGGTCGCGGGCAAGGGCATCCGCGCCCAGGTCGAGGGCCACGCGGTGCTCGTGGGCAAGCCGGCGTGGGTGGAGCAGGAGGGGGTCGAACCGGGGGACCTGTCCGCCGAGATCGGGCGGCTCCAGGCCGAGGCCAGGACCGCCATGGTCGTGGCGGTGGACGGGGAGACAGCGGGCGTCCTGGGCGTGGCCGACACGCTGAAGGAGAGTTCGGCCGAGGCGGTGGCGGAACTGCACCGGCTTGGGTTGGAGGTGGTGATGCTGACCGGCGACAACCGCCGCACCGCCGAGGCCATCGCCGGACAGGTGGGGATCGACCGGGTCGTGGCCGAGGTGCTGCCCGCCGACAAGGCCGCGCAGGTCAAGGCGCTGCAGGCGGGCGACCGCCTGGTCGCCATGGTCGGCGACGGCATCAACGACGCGCCGGCGCTGGCCCAGGCCGACGTCGGGATCGCGCTCGGCACCGGCACCGACGTGGCGATGGAGACGGCCGACGTGACGCTCATGCGGGGCGACCTGCGGGCGGTGCCACAGGCGCTGGCGCTCAGCCAGGCGACGATGCGGACGATCAAGCAGAACCTGTTCTGGGCCTTTTTCTACAACGTCATCCTCATTCCCGTGGCCGCGGGGGCGCTCTACCCGGTCCCGTGGGTGCCCGATGCCCTGCGCCAGCTCCATCCCGTGCTGGCCGCCTTCGCGATGGCGTTTAGCAGCGTGACGGTCGTGAGCAACAGCCTGCGATTGAGGGGCGTGCGGGTGTGACAGATAAGACTTCGGAAGTCCGGGCGCCGGGTCACGGACCCGGCTGGAGCAGAAAAGCGGTGGCGCAGGCGCGCAACTCTGCGCGTCCGCATGCGTAGTTGGAGTAGGGCAGTTGCCGAACTGCCCTACAACTGGGTGTTCCTCATAAGGAAAGGAGTGGTAAAAATGAACAGCTTCAATAAGCGCGGTCGTAGACTGCTGGCCATCGCAGGCGTGGCCCTGCTGGCCATCTTACTCGCCGTCCCCACGGCGTGGGCCTTCGAGGGCCGGGGTGGGGACGTGGTCGTCATCAAGGCCGACGAGGTGGTGGACGACGACCTCTACGTGGGTGCCGGCCAGTTCACGCTCGATGGCATCGTCAAGGGTGACCTGTTTGTCGCCGGGGGCACGATCCAGATCAACGGCACCGTCGAGGGCGACCTCGTCGCCGCCGGCCAGAGCGTCATCGTCGATGGCACGGTCGGGGACGACGCCCGCGTCGCCGGCTACGCGGTGACTGTCGGTGGCGAGGTGGCGGACGACCTGATCGCGGCCGGGTTCAGCCTCGAGAACAAGAGCCGGTCAAAAGTCGGCGGCGATCTGCTCTTTGCCGGCTACCAGGCGTTGCTGGGTGGCGACGTGATGGGTGACGCCGAGATCGCCGGGGGCGCTGTGCACATCGCCGGCGCGATCGGCGGGGATGCGAAGGTGGACGTCGGCGGCGCACAGCCCGGGACGAGGATGCCGCCAGGATTCCCGTTCGCGCCCAACGTCCCGCCTGTTCCCTCCGTCCCGACTGGCCTGACGATAGAGGATGAGGCCAGCATCGGCGGCGACCTGAGCTACACCGCCAACGCCGAGGTCGCCATCCCGGCCGGTGCGGTTGCCGGCCGGACCGCCTTCACCCGGTACGTCCCCGAGGTCGAGGGTAAGCCAGAGGTGAAGGCACCTTCGCCCGCCGCTCTCGTGGGCCGCTGGTTCGTGCGCCAACTGCGCCGCCTGATCACGCTGCTCCTGGTCGGGGCGGCCATGATGTGGCTGGTGCCGGACTGGACGCGCAAGATCGCGGGCGTCGTGGAGGCCAGGCCGCTGCCGAGCCTGGGATGGGGCGTCGTCGCCATCGCCGCGTTCCTGCTGGCGATGCTCGTCCTCGTCATCGGTACCGTGCTCCTGGCGGTCGTCTTTGGCATCGTGACGCTGGGCGAGCTGGCGGGGCGGTTCGCCACGTTGGGCGGCATCGTCACGAGCACGACGGCCTTCGGCTTCAGCGTCGTCTGG
>DATKTN010000071.1:0-3762 GCA_035531135.1 Anaerolineae bacterium | reverse complement strand
CGGCCTCCCGCGCCGCCAGCACAAAGCGCACCGCGCCGTACAGCCCGTCGTGGTCGGTGAGGGCCAGCGCGTCCATCCCCAGCTCCGCCGCCCGGGCGACCAGCGCCTCCGGCGAGGGGACGCCGTCGAGGAGGGAGTGGTCGGAATGGGCGTGGAGCTCGACGTAGCCGCCTGCCCTGAGCTCGCCGAAGGAGCCTGCCCTGAGCCTGTCGAAGGGCGCGGCCGAAGGGGGGGCAGCAGGGCGGGGTTTCGGCCAGGGACTCAGATGTGCCGCCTTTCCAGCAGCCACCGGCCGGCCCCCGCGTCGCGCCCCAGGTCACGGAAGATGACCCGCACCTGCCCGTCGGCCGTCTCCAGGCGGAAGTAGTCCCGCTCGACGGGCCGGCTCCACCAGCGGCGGCGCTCCCGCCAGACCTCGTAGACGACCTCGACCTCGTGGAAGCGATCGCGCCAGACGAGCGCGCGGGGCACGCCATCCGGGCCGGTGGTGACGTGGATCGGGCGGGGCGAGGGCGGGCCGAGGAGCGAGGCGACGACGACGATCATCTCGCCAAAGCGCTCGCGCAGCCTTCGCAGCGCCTCGTGCAGCCGCTCGCCGCGCGAATCGGAAGCGCCGGTGAAGAGGGCCAACTGGGTCGCGCCCAGGTGAAAGGGGCGCAGGGGATAGATGGCGAGGGAGAGGGCGGCGACGGGCCCGGCGGGCGACAGTTCCCCCAGCAGGCGGGCGGCCAGGCGGGACAGCTTGCCGGCGTCGGCGGAGGGGGGCTTGACCGGTGCACCGGCCGCGTGCACTTTCCCGCTCTCCTCCTCCAACTGCAGCCGGAGCCCCTCGGCCTGGTAGCCCTGGCGGGAGAGTTCCGCGGCCAGCGCGGCCGCCATCCGGCCGGCGTGGGCCAGCAGCGGGGCGCGGCCGGCCAGCGGGTCATCGAAGGTATGCGCACGCTCCAGTGCCAACGGCGGCGCGTCGGCGTGCACGGGGCGGGGGTCCACGCCACGGGCCAGGTCGTAGAGCGGGCCGGCGTGGGGGCCGAACTGGCGCACGACGGCCAAGCGGGGCAGCGCCGCCAGCGCACCCAAGCTGCGCACGCCCAGGAGATGCAGGCGACGGAGCATCTCGGGGTCGGCGGGGAGGACGGAGAGGGGCAGCGGGGAGAGGAAGGCCCGCTCCTCGCCGGGTGGGACGGCGCACCCACCGCCGGGCCGGGCAGCGCGGGCGGCCTGCTCGGCCACGAACCTACCGCTTCCTATTCCCACTCGAACGTCGAGCCCGGATGAGTGTCCCGCCTCCCGTGCCATTTGCCGGGCCAGGTGAAAATCAGGGCCAAAGCGCCTGTCCTGAGCAGAGTCGAAGGACCGCTCCAGCCCGGAAACGTCGGCAACCAGAAGGCCCAACCCGGCCGTCTCGACGGTGGGGGTGAAGCCGCGGGCGGCCCCGGCCAGCGCGTCGTGGGCGGCGCGGTACCGTTCCTCCTGGGCAGGGACAAAACGGGCGGCGGGGCAGAGTGCCTCGGCCTGGGAGAGGCGCATGCCGGGGCTGACGCCGGCCGCGGCGGCCTGCGGGCAGCAATCGAGCACCGCGCCGGGGTCCCAGGGCCGCCCGCCGACGACCAGGGGGATCTCGTCCAGGGAGGGATTGTGTGGCCGCCCCACCACCCGGCTGAGTTCACGATGAACCTGCACCGGCAAGTGGGGGGCCAGGAGACAGGCCACTCTCATCGCGCCGCACCTCGATGTTCCCCGCCCCGGGTTAGAACAAGCGTTCTATTATACCGCCGGTGGGAGGGGTGTCAAGCGCGGGAGCGAGCCACCTTCCCGAAAGCTCCCGCGAGAGTACCAAGTGCACGATTCGCCGCTCTTGGCCCGCGTTCGTGGCATTCTCGGTGCGCTTTCGAGCTTTCGGGAAGGTCTGCCCAGGGATGAGCGCCCCAGCGCCGCCTGTTCTACGGCGGCGGTGGCCGTTGCTTAGGCCCAGTAAGCATCCACCGGGAGCCTCGTGCGGTGCTCAACCTCCCTGGCGATGCGTTGCAGCGTGGCAGGCGGGACCCGCTCGACGCCAACGTCGGACATGGGGCGGTCGGTACTATAGGTCTGGACGTGGGCCGGCCCGATCCCGGCAAGCACGGCCAGCCACGCCTCGAAGGGCTCGCCCCGCCCGTTGGTCACCGCGCCGTCGACGAGCACGCTCTGGACGACGAGGCTGGGGATGCCCTTCAACCCCGCGACGATGCGCTCCAGCTTTACCGCCGGGTCGGGGCGGTTGATGCAGGCCAGCGTCGCCGGGTCCCCCACGTCCAGCTTCATGATCAGCGCGTCTGGGCCAGCCGCCCTCTCCCTCTCCCTCCCAGGGAGAGGGCTGGGGTGAGAGTCCCCTCGCCAGGAACAGACTCAATCCGTCAGCCGCGCGCCCCACCGTCCAGGTCGCACAGCCCGGCCAGGTGGGCCATGATCTCGCGGGTGCGGCGGTTGAAGGTGCGCTCGTAGGTCAGAATGATGTCCAGTCCCCTCAGTCGCATCGGTTCATCCAATGAGACCTGACAGGTTTCACAGCCCACTTCTCGGCGTACACATGCCCCCTGATCAGGTCGAATCCAGCCCAAGATGATACCTTGGGAAACCTGTCAGGTCTTGATTAGGACGATGCAGTCCACGACGATCTTGCGGCCGAGCTCGCGGATCGCCTCCACGTGGCGCGTCCCAGCCCAGCCTACCCCGAGGATGGCCAATCACAACATGGTGAAGCCTCTCCCGAAAGCTGGGCATGATTATATCCCGCACCGCGCGGGGTTGGAAGTGTGGGATTGCCCTTCGTACAGAAGTGGGCCCGCAATGGCAGGCAATAAGGGGTAGATACACCTAAACCGGATATTGCTCCCGTAATCGCTGCAACAACTGGAGGATATCCACCCTGCTCATGTCTACAATTGCAGCGGGCTTGTGTCCATCACCTCCCGAGCCTGGCGATGTAACCGGATGGCGTGCAGCGGTCACCCAGACCTGCAGAAGACGTCGTTCTTCGCTGAGAGCCCTGGCGCGGTCCTCCTGACGTTGACGGTCCGCCTCGATCAAGTGGCGGCCGACGATTCCGGAGACAGCCACACACAGCGCCACTCCGCTGAACCCCAGCATCCAGGGGAGGAGAGTGCAGGCAAGCTGTACCAGCTTTTGGGTTTGCTCGCGACGAAGCGCCATATTCGCCTCTTGAATCTGCTGTGTCGATTCTATCTCCTCCTCAACTTGGCGTGTTTGCGCCTCGGTCTGCGCCACCTGTGCCTCCACCAATTCGGCCCTGGCGTTGATGTAATGTGCCTTAGCCGCAGCAACCTCTGAACTTTCCCCGACGCAAGAAGACGCGGCCAAGACCAGCAGAAGGCAGAAACCTAACCGGATGACGAGTTTCGAGAACAACTTACCACCTCCTCCCTCCTGCTACGGAGGGATCTCGGCCCCGAAGAGCATGCTTGCAAGTAGCAGGATCACACCAATCGATGCGATGCCAGCAGCGACCCCAAGCAGTGTTGACCACCTCGGTCGCGTCAAAAACACGGGAGAACTCAGGACCTGTTCGGCGAATGCCATACGACCTCTCCAGAAAGCGACCTTGACGGCGAGGAAGCCTACTAGGGGCAGGACGATTACCGCACCAAGCGTCCAGGGTGCCAGATCACCTGGACCATCCAGTTGCATGTCCAGCCACCAGAGGTCCAGTTCAGTCCAAAGTTTCCACATATGAATTCTCCTTCATCAAGGTACCTTCATGATACA
>DATKTN010000070.1:0-6825 GCA_035531135.1 Anaerolineae bacterium | reverse complement strand
GTCAGTCTTTGCTGAGTTTGTGGCCGATGCGGCTGAATCTGAATCTATGGGGATAGATTATGCCCCCCAATTCACGCCTGCGGATGCAAAAACTCGAAGTGCATACCGTACTGTCCATTTAGCTTGGACAATATCTGGTGTGTTGTCATTCTTGGTGCTTTTGCTTGGGGCTCTATTGGTTTGGCAAGCTCCTACCTTTGTCCAGCATTGCGTCTCATATGTATGGGGCACTGCACAAGCACTCTCCATTGGATTGGGACAAGTTGGAGATGCAAGCGGCGGACTTGTCGTGATCGTGGTTGTTCTCTCAATAGCCGTTGTAGGGATCAAGGAGCGCAAACGGATCCGCCAGATTCTTGACGACTTGTGGGACCGACTACTCTCTCTGCTAATGTGAGCGCTCATTTGCGCTCAGAAATCTGACCTGCTGATAAGCAACTCGTGCCCTCTTTCCACCCGCAAGGAGTTGAGTGGCCCGGCGAAGAATCTCGCCGGGCCGCTGGCTTTTTGGGCCGTGTGCACAGTTGTGCAAATTCCCGCGTGGGTATTGACAACCCCTCCCCCCCATGGTACAATCAACCTGCACACCAGTGCAAATCCTGAGAAAATGTGCACATCTTGCCCATGACCGACCGCACCGAACTCCTCGCCCAAATCGCCAGCCTGTACTACGAGGATGCCCTCACGCAGGGCGAGATCGCCCGCCGGATCCGGACGTCCCGCTCCACCGTCTCCCGCATGCTTCACGAGGCGCGGGAGGCGGGGGTGGTCGAGATCACCGTCCACACCCCCTGGAAGACTGTCCCGGAGCTTGAGGACGCGCTCCGTGCGCGCTTCGGCCTGCGCCAGGCGCGGGTCCTCTCGGGGCAGGGGCGGTCGTACGAGGAGATCGTGCGCGGGTTGGGGGCGCTGGCGGCCCGCTACGTCGAGAGCATCCTCCGCGAGGACACGGTGCTCGGCATCTCCTGGGGCGTCGCGGTCCACTCTACGGTCCGGGCGCTGCGACCCGAACGCCAGTTGCCGATCACGGTCGCGCAGATGGTCGGCGCGGTGGGGGAGGGGGACCCGCTGATCGACGGCCCGGAGCTGGCCCGGCTGCTGGCGGGCGTCTACGGCGGGCGGTACCGCTACCTCCACGCGCCGCTCCTCGTCGAGGATGCGCACGCGCGGGACGTCCTGCTGGGCGAGCCGCGCATCCGCGAGACGCTGGCGTTGGCCCGCCGGGCGGACGTGGCGCTCGTCGGGATCGGCGCACCCGGGACGCAAGTCCACAGCCTGCTGCGGGCCGGTTACGTGGACCGGGAGGCGCTGGCCGGATTGCGCGCCCAGGGCGTCGTCGGCGACATCTGCGCCCGCCACTATGACGCCCACGGGCGCGAGCTCGACATCGAGCTCAACCGCCGCATCGTCGGCATCGAGCTGGAGGCCCTCCACCACATCGACCAGGTCATCGGCGTCGCCGGCGGCGAGCCCAAGGCCGCCGCCATCCTGGGCGCCCTCCGCGGCGGCCACGTCAACGTACTCGTCACGGATGATGGAGCGGCGAGCAGGGTCCTGGCAATGGACTAGCGTTCAAGCAACAAGTTCCAAGTTTCAGGTTTCAAATCTCAGGTTTCACGCAACACGCAACACGTTTCACGTTTCACGTTTCACGCATCACGCATCACGCATCACGTTTCACGTTTCACGTATCACGCATCACGTCCGCAGGAGGTATAATCACCCGTGAATACCATTGACCTCACCAAGGCGCAGGCCCTTGACTTGCTGCGCCAGATGTGGGAAGTCCGCATGTTCGAGGACAAGGTGTACGAGCTGTTGGGGCGCAACCTGATCAAAGGGGCGTCGCACCTGTACGCCGGGGAGGAGGCGGTGGCGGTGGGGGCCATCTCCGCGCTGGGGGAGGACGACCTGATCACGAGCACGCACCGCGGCCACGGCCACTGCCACGCCCGGGGGGCGACGCTGGCGCAGACGGAGGAGGCGAAGCAGGTCCACTACAACAAGATGATGGCCGAGCTGTGCGGGCGCGCGACCGGCTACTGCCTGGGCCGGGGCGGCTCGATGCACATCGCGGACGTGGAGAAGGGCAACCTGGGGGCCACCGGCATCGTCGGGGGTAACATCCCGGTCGCCACGGGTGCGGGGCTGGCGCAAAAGATGCAAGGGTCGGGCCGGGTCGTGCTGTGCTTCTTTGGCGACGGCGCGTCGAACACGGGCAACTTTCACGAGTCGCTCAACCTGGCGGCGCTGTGGAAGCTGCCGGTCGTCTACGTCGTCGAGAACAACCTGTACGGCATGTCGGTGCCCCTGGTTAAGGCCGCGGCCAAGCTCGACATCGCCGACCGGGCCTGTGCCTATGGCATACCGGGCCAGGTGGTCGACGGGATGGATGTGCTGGCCGTCCGCGAGGCGGTGGGCCAGGCGATCGAGCGGGCGCGCAGCGGCGAAGGCCCCTCGCTCATCGAGTGCAAGACCTACCGCTGGTACGGCCACTCCCGCTCCGACCCGCGCAAGTACCGCACGAAGGAGGAGGAGGCCGCCTGGAAGGCGCGCGACCCGATCCCCACCTTCGCCGCCCGCCTGGTCGAGGCCGGGATTGCGACGGAGGAAGAGATCGACGCGCTCGAGGAGCAGGTCGAGGGGGAGATCGAGGAGGCGACCGGGTTCGCGCTCGGCTCGCCCACGCCGCCGGTCGAGGAGCTGGAACGATTCGTCTACGCGCCGTTCAAGTGGACCCAGGCAGACGTGGCTCGCGAGCAGGAGCTGCGCGAGCGCTGCCGGGCGGGCGGCCCAGGCACTCACAAAATCCAATTCCGCCAGGCCATCCAGGAAGCCCTGCGCGAGGAAATGCAGCGCGACCCCAGCGTGTTCGTCATGGGCGAGGACGTGGGCCTCTACGGCGGGGCCTACGGCGCGACGCGGGGGCTGTTCGACGAGTTCGGGCCGGAGCGGGTGCGCGACACGCCCATCTCCGAGGCGACGATCGGCGGGTCGGCCGTCGGCGCGGCGATGTGCGGCATGCGCCCCGTCGCCGAGATCATGTACGTCGATTTCACGCCGCTGGCGATGGACCAGATCGCCAACCAGGGAGCCAAGAACCGCTACATGTTCGGCGGCAAGACGACGGTGCCGATGGTGATCCGCACCGAGGGCGGGGCCGGGCGCTCCATCGCCGCACACCACTCGCAGTCGCTGGAGGCGCTGTGGACGCACTTTCCCGGCATCTATGTCGTCATGCCCTCCACGCCCTACGATGCCAAGGGGCTGCTCAAGGCGGCGATCCGGGACGATAACCCGGTCATGTTCATCGAGCACAAGATGCTGTACGGCGTCGAGGGGTACGTGCCCGACGAGGATTACGTCATCCCCTTCGGCGTGGCCGACGTCAAGCGCGAGGGCTCGGACGTGACGGTGATCACCTACTCGCGCATGGTGCACCGGGCGCTGGAGGCGGCCGAGCGGTTGGCGGAGGAAGGGATCGGGGTCGAGGTGATCGACCTGCGCACGCTCAAGCCGCTGGACATGGAGACGGTAGGCGCGTCGGTGCGCAAGACGGGGCGCGTCGTCGGCGTCACCGAGGCGTACAAGACGGGGTCGTTCATCAGCGAGCTTGCTATGCGCATCCAGGAGGAGCTGTTCGACTGGCTGGATGCGCCGGTCGTGCGCGTCGCGGCCGCCGACGTGCCGGTGCCGATGAGCGAGCCGCTGGAGGACGCGGCGATCCCCAGCGTGGACCGGATCATCGCCGGCATCCGCCAGGCGCTGCGGTAGGAGGGGGGCCATGGTTCGAGAGGTCATCCTGCCCAAGCTGGGGCAGACGATGGAAGAGGGGACGATCATCGAGTGGCTGAAGCAGGAGGGGGACGAGGTCAGGCGCGGCGAGGTGATCTTTACGACGGAATCGGACAAGGCGACGCTGGAGGTGGAAGCGCCGGGGAAGGGCTACCTGCGCAAGATCCTGGTGCCGGCGGGGGAGACGGTGCCGGTGCTCACGGTGGTGGGGCTGATGACGCGGACGCTGGATGAGGACCTGTCGGGGTATGAGGGACAACAGTTTCAGGTTTCAGGTCTCAGGTCTCAGGTTGCGGAGGCAGCAGCGCTTACTCGTGCCGAACCTGAAACGGGGGCAGAAACCAGGTTTTTTCCGAAAAACCTGGTTTCTCAGCGCATCTTTGCCTCCCCACGAGCACGCAAGCTGGCCCGTGAGAAGAGCGTGGACCTGTCGCAGGTCGTGGGTACGGGGCCGAACGGGCGGATCGCCGAGCGGGACGTGGTGGCATATCTCGAGTCGCTGCCGAAGGTGACGCCCGTGGCGCGCCGGCTGGCGGAGCAGGCGGGGCTCAGTCTGCACACAGTGCAGGGGAGCGGGCCTGGAGGGCGGATCACCAAAGAGGACGTGGAACGGGCAGTGGGAGAGTTTCAGGTTCCAGGTTTCAGGTCTCAGGTTGCAGAGGCCACGCTGCCCGCAGCACCTGCGCCCGAAGCCGCCCAACCTGAAACTCTGAAACCTGAAACCCTGAAACCCATCTCCGGCGTGCGTGCGGTCATCGCCCGGCACATGTTCGAGAGTCACCAGATGACCGCGCCGGTGACGCTGAAGACCGAGGCGGATGCGACCGCGTTCGTCGAGGTTCGCGAGCAGTTAAAGGCCAGCCTGGCGGACGAGCTGGGCTTTAACCTGGGGTACAACGACCTGCTAATCAGGGTGGTCGCCCGGGCGCTGCGCGAGTTCCCCTACATGAACGCCCGGTTGGAGGGGGATCACGCGACCGGCGCGATCCGCTATTTGAGCGAGGTGAACGTCGCGCTGGCCGTCGACACGGAGCGGGGGCTTATGGTGCCGGTCGTGCGCGACGCCGACCGCAAGGGGCTGGTCGAGATCGCGCGGGAGGTGCGGGGGCTGGTCGAGCGGGTGCAGGCCGGGACGGCGCTGCCCGACGAGCTGACCGGCAGCACGTTCACGGTCACCAACCTGGGGGCCTACGAGATCGACGGGTTCACGCCGATCATCAACCTGCCGGAGACGGCGATCCTGGGGGTGGGGCGGATCAAGCCCCGGCCGGCGGTCGTCGACGGGGAGGTGTGCGTCCGGCAGACGGTGTGGCTGAGCCTGACGTTCGACCATCGGCTGGTGGACGGCGCGCCGGCGGCCCGTTTCCTGCGGCGGATCAAGCAGTTCATCGAGGAGCCGTACCTGCTGCTTGCCTGACGGTTCGCCGCCAGGTTCGTAGTGGCGACTTCAGTCGCTCTTTCCGCCACAACGACGACTAAAGTCGGTAGCTGCTCAGGTCGAGGCAGTTAAACCGAGGAGTGAGCACGCCTACGTGCGAACGGTGTCTCACAAGCTCCGTTCCGCATCTGGGGATGCTCCACTCCTCCCCTTACGCGAGGCCCCACATGGGCTGGTTGAGCAGTTACTAAAGTCGTTACTACGAACCGTCGAATCTGACAGCGAATCTTAAGACCCGAAAAGTTCGGGCGTCCAAGGTCCCCAAGAGGGAAGGTCCATGCCTTCAACCACCGACCCCCGTCCGCTGATGGTCGAGATCGCCCATCTGCTCTACAGCCGCTTCCTGACGAACAGTGCCGGTGGGAACCTGAGCTGCCGCGTCGGGGAGCGGATCTACGTCACGCCCCGGGGACTGGGCAGCAAGCACCGCTGGCAGTTGCGGGAGGAGATGGTGCTGGTGTTCGACGCCGACCTCAACCCCATCGAGGGCGATCCCCGGATGGTCAGCCGCGAGAGCCAGATGCATTTCGCTTGCTACCGGCGCTTTCCCGAGGTCAACGGCGTGATCCACGCCCACCCCCGGTACCTGAGCGTCTTCGCCGCGGCGGGTAGACCGGTCACGCCGACGAACGAATACACCGAGAAATTCGGCACGGTCGAGGTGGTGCCGCCGCTGCCCAGCCACAGCCAGGCGCTGGCGGACGCGGTGGTCGCCAAGCTGGCCCCGCGCCAGGGAGAGATGGGGGCGCACGGCCTGGGCCTGATCCTGGCGAGGCATGGCGTCGTCGTCGTGGGGCGGGACCTGGCCGACGCGTACGACACGCTGGAGCGGCTGGAGTGGAGCGCGCATACGCTGTTGGTGAGCCCGTGGGATTTGCACGGCTGATCCTCACCCTCACCCCCAACCCCACCGTCGACCGTGACGTCTTCGTCCGCAACTTTCGCCTGGGCGCGACGGTGCGGGGCGAGCGGGAGGTGGTCACGCCCAGCGGCAAGGGGGTGGCCGCGTCGCTGGCGATCCACGAGCTGGGCGGGGAGACAGTGGCGGCGGGGTTGAACGCCGGACGCACCGGCCGGCTGCTCACCGACCTGCTCGACGAGCTGGGCGTCCCCCACGATTTCGTGCCTGCGCTCGGCGAGACGCGCACGGCGGTCGTGCTCGTCGACCTGGCCGTGGGGGAGCAGTCCACGATCATGGCGCCGACGCTGGCGGGGACAGAGGAGCACCTGCACCAACTGCTCGCCCTGCTGGATCGGTACGCCGGACGGGCGTGGGGCGTGATCTGCGGGGGCAGCGTGCCGCCCGGCCTTCCGCCCGACAGTCACGCCCACCTGCTGCGCCACGCCCGCCAGAAGGGGTTGGCCACGCTGCTCGATTCCTCCGGCGAATCGTTGTGCCAGGGGGTGGGGGGCCTGCCCCACGTCCTCAAGGTCAACCTGTATGAACTCGAGGCGCTGGACCCGGGCGCGGGAGGCGGGTGGGGAGGTACGGACGACGTCGCCGGGCTGGCCGGGAGACTGGCCGGTCGCCTGGGCGAGTGGGCCAGCGACGCGCTGATCGTCACGCTGGGGGCGCGGGGCGCGCTGGCCGT
>DATKTN010000069.1:0-3224 GCA_035531135.1 Anaerolineae bacterium | reverse complement strand
CCGATGGGCGGAGCCAGCCGGTGGCCGTCGTGGGCGTAGGGCTGGGGGAAGTGGGAGCCGGGGACTCTGCTGCCGCGGATGCAGCCTGCACCGGAAGGGCGATCGCCCGGTTGGCCAGCGTGGCCAGCAGGCACACCGCTGCGGCCACGCCCAGGAACCGTTTCATCGTGACGATCAGGGTGCTATCGTTGCGTTGGGTTCTGCGACTCATTCTTGATCCTTGATCTCCTACTTCGTTGGCCGGCCCGCATAGTGGGCCAGCCGGGAGGTCACCACGTCCTCGCGTTCCGCCCGCTCCCGGGCGCGGTTGAGGATGAAACCTTCGACAATGACTCCTGCAGCTATGATGAGAACGGCGATTGTGATCTCCATCTCAATCTCCTTTCGCAAACCGGCTGCCTTCGATTGCCGGTCATCCCCTCCAATCTACGCTCGCAGTATAGCAAAGACGACTCCCCGGCGCATCGGCCAACCGGGGAGTTTGAGGATTGGACAGGTGGTCAGTCTTTTTCCTGGTCAGGTGACCAGGGCGATATCAGGGGGCACTGGCCTACTCGATCGTCACCGGGATGCCGACCTCGGCCCAGTTGTACAGCGTCTCCGCCTCCTGGATGCCCAGGATGATGCAGCCGAAGGAAGCGGGCGAGCCCAGTGCCCCCTCCCACAACCGCTGGCCGCTCGAGAGGATCGGCAGCGCGTGAATGCCGTTGTAGACGTCGCCGCCGGCGCGGTAGACGGCCATAAAGTGGGGCATCCACAGGTCCCACTGGCTGGCGTAGGCGTTTTCCTCCTTGCTGAGGATCTGGAACTCGCCCGTGTACGTGGGCGAGTCCGCCAGCCCGGTCGATACGGGCCAGTCGTAGAGCAGTGCGTCGTTCTCGTAGACGCGCATCCGCTGCTCGGCGGTGCTGATGACGATCCGCTTGCCAGGCACGGGCGCGTAGGGTCTCAGGACGTCCTCCGAGGGGATCGTCAACTCCTGCCCCGCGTGCAGCCAGTTGAGGTCGACGCCGGGGTTCGCCTCGGCGATGAGCCCCGGCGGCATGCCGAACTGGGCACCGATGGTCGTGAGCCGGTCGCCCGGCTGGACGACGTAGGTGCGCGGGGGATGCGTCAGGCGGAGCTCGGCCGTCCCGCCCCCGGCTTCAAAGACGTCCAGCACCTGCGCGGCGGCCTCCTCCAACTGGAATCCCCGGCCTTCACCCATCTCCGCAGCCAGGCCCGCCAGCGTCGCCTGCACACCCTCTCCGGCGACCCGCACGCTCGGCCCGCTGCCGTCCTCCGCCGGCTCGACGCGCAGCCAGGTGACCACCACCTCCCGCCCCAGCGCCCAGGTGAACACCTCGCCGGTCAGCCAGTCGTAGGTAGAGATTTCCACCTGGCGGTTCAACATCTCCTCGGCCTGGGCCTGCGCCGGCTTGGTGTCGGCCAGGCGAGGCGGGACGCCCCGGAAGGTCAGCGCGAACTGGTTGTCGGGGCCCAGGTGGGCGACGGTCGTGACGATGTTGTCCAGTGTGGCGTCGACGTCCAGCGCCCGGCCGGGCTGGCCGGGCACGGCGACCAGTTGATCCCCCTCCAGGCGGAGCGTCGCGTCGGTGGAAGGCACGGCTACCTCGGGGGCCAGCCCCTCCAACACCCCCCGCGCCACCCGAGCGTCGACGGCAAAGACGGGGGTGACCTCGTGGTGCCCTTCGAGCATGCGCAGGAGCGTCACCAGGCCCTGGTCGGCGCGGCCCACGGCGAAGGCCGCCTGGACCGTGGCGTCCACGTCGAGGCGCAGCCCGGCCTCCGACCAGGGAACCGCCCAGGTGCGCTCCCCCTCGCTCAGCGTGAGCGAGCCGGCATCGTACTGGCCAAAGGCCTCTGTGACACGTCCTGCTGCTTCCTCGGCTGTGAGCCCGCCCAGGTCCACGCCCAGCGCGGTGACGTTGGGGTATATACGGTCCTCATAGGGTGCCAGGACGACCTGGCGCACTGTCCAGGCGGAAAAGAGGCCGATGGCACCCAGCGTGGCCAGCAAGAAGAGGACGAAACCTGTGGACAGGCAGCCGCGACCCTGGCGGGTGGGACTGGCCTCGTCAGTTCTCATTCATCCTCCATTCTCCCCTCTCCATTCTCCATTCTCTGTCCTCCGCCCTCCGTCCACCCTCCGGCTACTCCCCCACACAGACGTCGTGCAGGTTGATGCGACCGTCCGAAGCGGGCTCCCAGTTCTGGACGCGGACCGATGCCGCCTCGATCTCCTCGGGCAGGATCAGGAACACGGCCGGAGCCTCCCGGTAGATGATCTCTTGGGCTTCGTCATAGATCCTCTGCCGCTCAACTGGGTCGGCGGTCTGCTCCCCCATGCGGATGAGTTCGTTCACCCGCTCGTTGTCGTAACCGGTAAAGTTCCCCCGCCCGTACGGTTGGCCCTCGACGGTCTCGTGCCACTTGGCCTCAAAGTGTCCCACGGGGTCAAAGGCGGAATCGCCCCAGCCATCCAGGTACGCCATACGCTCGCCGGACAGCAGGCGGGATCTGATCACGCGATATTCCCAAAAGCGGACGTCGACCTCGATCCCGATCGCCTGGAACTGGCCGGCCACCGCCTCGGCCAGCGGACGCCACGCCTCCAGCGTGTCGATCGTGAGCACGAACGGCTGCCCCTCCTTGTCGAGGACGGAATCGCCGTCCAGATCCGTCCAGCCGGCCTCCGCCAGGAGGCTCAGTGCTTTCTCTGGATCGTAGGGGTATGGCTGGAGCGCCCTGTTGACAAAGCTGTTGAACGGTGACAGGGGGCCCGGCAAGGCCACGGCCCGGCCAGCGTAGACGTTGTCGATGATGTGTCCCTTGTCCACTGCATAGTTCAGGGCCTGGCGGACCCGCACGTCGTCGAAGGGTGGCAGGGCCATGTTCATCTCCATCCACTTGGGATGGGTGCCCGGGGCTGTGCGCACCTGGAGGTCCGGGTCCCCGGCCAGGATCTCGACCAGGTCCAGCGACACTGCCTGGATGATATCCACCTCGCCGGCCCGCAGCGCCGCCGCCCGGGTCATGCCGTCCGGGATCACGCGGAAGATGACGCGGCCCACGCACGCCGGCCCCACAGGGGGCAGGTCGGGCGCACCCCCATAGTACCCGTCGAAGCGCTCCAAGACAACTTCCCCCAGCTCTGGGCCGGCGGAGACGAACCGGAACGGCCCGGTGCCGATGGGATGTTGGGTGAAGCCCTGTGTGCCGGC
>DATKTN010000068.1:0-2455 GCA_035531135.1 Anaerolineae bacterium | reverse complement strand
CAGCTCGTAATGTAGCGCGGCTGCCACCGGCTCCAGTTCGAAGGCGACGTCCCGGAAGCCGGCCATCTCGGCGGCGCGGCGCAGCCGGTTCTGGGCGCGCCGGTCCTGGGCCTCCCCGTCGCTCCCGACAAAGCTCACCGGGCGGCCCAGCACGACGCCGTCGACGGCCTGGCCAGTCTCCACCTCCACCCGCTGGCGCACCTCGCGCAGGTAGATGGCGATCAGCTCCTCCAGCGCGTAGTAGCGGCGGAAGATCGTCGTCCCCTCGTAGCCGCTGGCCAACGCGCTCTTGAGGGAGTGCAACAGCCGGCCGGGCGTCAGCTCGTCCACCAGCACGTAGACCTCTCGGACCACGGTTGGCAGCCGGACCGGGTATCCCTTGACTGACCCGACCTCGCCAAACGTCGTCTCGATCTCGCCCACGTACTGGCGCACCATCCTGCTGGGGCGGCCGACGTTCTGGCGATAGTAGGCGTCGATTGCCTCCCGCCCGATAAAGACCTGCTGGTCGCGGGTGACGTAGAGCGTCGAGCGGATCACGGCCGGGTCGGGGCTGGTGAGGTCGAGGGGGAACAGGCGCACGCGCCGGCCGTCGAACGCGGCCGCGCCGGAGTTGGTGGTGTCAAAGTCAAGCCCTATGCGCATGCCCTCTCCGGGTCAAGGGAAGAGCGCCACCGCCACCGCCGGGTCGCGGTCAAAGTCGCGCACCCGCGTGCCTTTGCCCGACCGCTGGTACAGTGGAATGTCCGCCGTCGAGACGAGGGCCAGCTTGCCGGAATAGGTCAGGTAGAGCAGTCGAGCCTGGGGTTCGCACGGGAAGACCCCCAGCACGTCGTATGCCTGGATCAGTGGCTTGCCCTTGCCGCCGGGCTGTGATCTCGCCGTGATCTGGCCCGTGTCGCGCCGCGCGGCGTAGCCGGACGCTGTCACGATCAGGATCTTGGCGTCGGAAGGCAACGGGAGTGCGGCGACGACCTCGTCATCGGGGTCCACCTCCAGTGCGACCGCTCCCTGCCCCGCGATGGCGCGCTGAGGGAAGCGTACCCCCTTGCCCCAGCGGGTGAGCACCAGCAGGTCGCCTTGATCGCCGTTCACGAGGGCCACCGGCTCGTCGTTGTGGAACGGGCTTTCGATCAATGGGTCGCCCTTGTCCAACGCGTGGTCAAAGCCGATGCGCAGGAATTGCCGGACGTGGCCCCGCCGGGTGACGACGGTCCAGAAGCGAGGGGGCTGCGCTACCGTCACGGCGGCCGTCAGCCGCTCGCCGCTTGCCAGTCCCGGGCTCTCAGCCGTGGGCCAGTCGTCCTCCTCGACCAGCGTAGGGACGTCGGACGGTCGCACCTTTCGGCCATACCCCCGGCTGGTGAGCAGCAGCAGTTCCTCGTGAGGGCGGGCCACGAGCACCAGGCGCGGACGCCAGACGTCCGGGCGCAGTCCCAACGGTGCCTGGCTGCCGGGCAACGGTTCACCCTCGCGGGCCAGCCGTTCTACCTGGGGGAGCGGCATGCGGGCCGATTGCAGCCGGTCGGAGAGGAACACCACCGAGGGCTCGGTCGACGCTTCGCCGTCCACGAGACGTTGCAGCCTGGCGACCTTGCGGCGCAGCGCGCTCACCTCGGCCCCCTCTGTGGCCGCCGGCGTACGCCGCTGAAGCTGGACGACCTCGTCGCGCAAGCGCTCGTTCTCGGCGTCGAGTTCGGCCAGCCGCTCAGCCAGCTCCTGGATGATCGTCGGGGCCGATTCCGGGTGCTTCTTTGCCTCCAGTACCCACCATTGGACGTCGCTTTTGCGGATCATCGGATCGTTGTTCTTTCCATTCGCTAATCGTTCGGAGGATGCCAGCCAACACTGACCCAGCGTCTTCGAGCCAGGACGACCAGTTCGCGGTTCAGAAGCGATGTCCTGTGTCTTCCCGAACCTGGCGCCGCAGTTCATCTGGGATATAGGTCTTGCTCACGGCTGTTGAGCCTGGTGGTCGAGGGGGGGGAGATGGAATCCCCGCCAGCGCAAGAGAGCATAAGCTTGGGCCTTTCGCAGAGTCAGCCGGTCAGTATCCTCGCCCAACCGGGTTAACTTCTCTCGTTCCGCCTCTGTGAGTTCACCAGCACTATTACGTGCCAGGAGCGCTTCCAGTCGTACCTGCAGTGTGGGAGCGAGCTTGCTGCGAGCGGCAGTCCACAGAGCATCGTCGTCCAGAGTTTGCAGCGTACGCAGATCCTCGCGCAAATCAGCCGGCACGTCGTCCAGCGAGGGAGGCAGGTTTCCCGTGATCGAGGTGAGCACGACGTTTTCCACAGGTTGATTGATCTCCTGGGCCATGTGCTTGAGGCGTCGGTAGATCTGATCAGGGAGTCGCACGATCAATTCACGTGTTGACATTTTTAGCCTCACAGACGTTAAAAGCCGCTTGTTCTAATGTCATTTTACCACGGTCTCACGTGAGGAGCAAACAGAT
>DATKTN010000067.1:0-6271 GCA_035531135.1 Anaerolineae bacterium | reverse complement strand
CTGGTGCGTCCTGAACAGATGGAGCGTGTCGGCCTCGTGGTAGAAGCGTTGGGGTTCCGCAGGTCTGGGTCGCTCCCAGCCCACATGGTCCCCTTCCAGGAACGCTTTGGCGGAGGGGTGGAGTGGATACGCGAGCGCAATGGAAAGATGACCCGGCTGGACGTGCAACACGACTTGGTGGGCGTGGACTGGTGCCGGCGGGCGTTCCCCATAGAGGCAGGCTCATTGTGGGAGGCTGCCCGCCCTCTGGACTTGGGCGGCGTGCTGGCCAGGCAGCTCTCGGCAGTAGACGCCTTGATCCACCTCTGCCTGCACCCGGCCCTGCACCATGGCTACGCTTGCTCCTTCATCGGCTACGTAGATATCGACCGCCTCATCTGTCAGGCCGGCTCGGACCTGTTCTGGACGCGGTTGCTCGAGCGGGTCAGGCGATTCCGGGTCAAGACGACGGTGCACTGGGGCCTGATGGCGGCCCACGATCTGTTGGCGACACCAGTGCCCGCTGAGGTACTGGCCGAGTTGGCACCGCAGGGCGTGCGCTTGCACCTGCTGCGGAGGCTGGCACCCCTAAACGAGGAGGTGGTCCTGCCAGGGGCGGGAAGACAGCTTAGCGGGGTGCGGCAGGTGCTCCTCTACGTTGTGCTGGTAGATCGGCTGCAGGACGCGTGGCGCATGCTATGGAGCATTCTCTTTCCAGATCTGGAATGGTTGGCGGTGCGGTACGCCCTGGAGGGAAAGGCGCAGGCTCGTCTCTACCGCCTCTTGCACCCCTTCCGGGTCGCGCGCGCATTCGTGCGGGGATTGTACCGGCCGCTGGTGCAGAGCAGCCTGGAGTGAGATCCAAGAGGCGACGGCGACCTGTCGCCGGGAGACGCGAGATGTCAAAAACACAGGAGAAACAGGAAGTGAAGGGGGACGGCCGGTCCCACCCCATCGTGGCGGTGATCCCGGCCTACAACGAGGAACGCTACATCGGCAGCGTGGTCCTCAAGACGCGAGTCCACCCGCACAAGGCCTTGGTCGTGGAGCGCGGATCCAAAGGTGGCAGACATGGTAGCCTGTTTCAACACCCAAAGGAGGCTGACTAATGAACATCGTTGTCATCGGTATGGGCTACGTGGGTATCCCCTGTGCCGTGCTGCTGGCGGACGTCCCGGGCTTTCAGGTCACGGGCGTGCAGCGCCGTTCGGAGCGCTCTGGATGGAAGATCGATTGCCTGAATAGCGGCCGGTCGCCCTTCGAGGGCAACGAGCCGGGCCTGGCCGAGCTGATCCAGCAGGTAGCCTGCGTCAAGAAGAGTTTTCGCGTGACCGATGACTTTGCCGTGTGCCGGGAAGCGGACGTGATCCTGATCGATGTCCAGACGCCCACGGACGGGGATCACGTGCCGCACTATGAATCGCTCCGAGAGGCCAGTGCCGAGGCCGGACGTTATCTGCGCCCCGGTACCTTGGTGATCCTCGAGTCCACCGTTGCTCCGGGAACTACGAAGCACGTGGTGCAGCCAATCCTGGAGCGGGAATCAGGGCTCCAGGTGGGGCGCGGCTTTTACCTGGCGTTTTCCTACGAGCGGGTGATGCCAGGAAAGTTGTTGGAGTATATCACCGATTTCCCCCGGGTGGTCGGGGGCATCGACGAGGAGAGCACCCGCCGGGCGGTGGCCCTGTATAGTCACATTGTCAAGGCCGAGATCACACCCACCGATACCGTGACGGCTGAGGTGGCCAAGGTGGTGGAGAACGCCTATCGGGACGTGAACATCGCCTTTGCCAACGAGGTGGCCTTGGCCTGCGAGCGCATAGGAGTAGACGTCTACGAGGTGCGCAGCCTGATCAACGCCCGGCCCGACCGGGACATGCACCTTCCTGGGGCTGGCGTGGGTGGTCACTGCCTGCCGAAGGACAGTTGGTTGCTCAAGTACGGCCTGGAGACCTGCGGACGACCGGCTGCGCGAGAGGGCTTTCAGTCGGCGGGTACGCTGCGGCTGATCCCCCTCGCGCGCGACATCAATGACGCCATGCCAGCGCACATGGTGGCCCTCATTCGGGAGGCGCTGGCCGAATGCGGGCGGGAGCTGGCGGGGTCGAAGGTCTTGCTCCTGGGTGCAGCCTACCTGGAGAACGCCGACGACACGCGGAACACGCCGGCCGCGGCGCTGGCCGGGTTGCTGCGGCTGGAGGGGGCCACGGTCATGGCCCACGACCCCTACGTCCGGGAGGCCGACTGGCGCCGGGAACTGGGTCCGGGGGTGGAGGCGCCGCTGACGGCTGACCTGGGGGAGGCATTGCGGGGCGCCGACTGTGCGGCGCTAGTGACCAAACACTGCGAGTACCTGACACTGGAATGGCGCTGGGCAGCCCAAGAAATGCGCACGGCTACGCTCGTGGACGGGCGAGACGCCGTGGACATGGCGGCATGCCAAGAGGCCGGCTTTGCCGTACGCAGCTTGGGGAAAGGATAGGATCGGGTGTCAACACAGAAGGCGACCCACTATCTCGTCACCGGGGGAGCTGGCTTCATCGGTTCGCACCTGTGCGAGGACCTGCTGGCGGAGGGCCGCCGGGTGACCGTCATCGACGACCTTTCGACTCGCTGCCTAGAGAATATTGGGCATCTGGCCGGCGAGTCCGACTTCCGGTTCGCCATGGGTACCATCATTAACGAGGTGGTCAGGGACCGCCTGGTGCACCCCTTCCGGGTCGCGCGCGCATTCGTGCGGGGATTGTACGGGCCGCTGGTGCGGAGTAGCCTGGAGTGAGATCTACGAGGCGACGGCGACCTATCGCCGGGAGACGCGAGATGTCTGAAACGCAGGAAAAACAGGAAGTGAAGGGGGACGGCCGGTCCCACCCCATCGTGGCCCTGATCCCGGCCTACAACGAGGAACGCTACATCGGCAGCGTGGTCCTCAAGACGCGGAAGCACGTGGACACGGTGATCGTCGTGGACGATGGCTCGACCGACCTCACGGCCGAGATCGCCGAAGCGGCCGGGGCCGTCGTCATGCGACACGAGGGCAAGCAGGGCAAAGGGGCGGCCCTGAGCACTGGTTTCCGCCGGATCCGGGAGCTCGACCCAGCAGCCGTCGTCATGCTGGATGGGGATGGGCAACACCTGGCGGCGGAGGTGCCCCAGGTCCTGGCTCCGGTCCTGCGTGGCGAGGCCGACCTGATTGTCGGCTCCCGCTACCTGAACGGCAGCGAAAGCGGCGTGCCCCGCAACCGGGTCTGGGGTTACTGGGTTTTCACCACCCTGACCAACCTCCTATCGGGCAAGCGCACAACCGACTCGCAGAGCGGCTTCCGCGCCTTTTCGCCCCGGGCCATCGAATGCATCAGGTTTTCGTCGGAGGGCTTTTCGGTCGAGTCGGAGATGCAGTTCCTGGCCAAACAGCACAACCTGCGCCTGGCCGAGGTGATCATCACCGCCAATTACGTGGAAAAGTCCAAGCGGCCTGTGGTCAAGCATGGCCTGCTGGTCCTCGACGGCGTCTTGCACATCATCGGCCAGTACCGGCCCCTGCTCTTCTTTGGCCTGGGCGGGCTGGCCTTGTTGCTGGTTGGGCTGATCTGGGGCGGCTGGGTGGTGATCATCTACCAGCGGACCACTCAGTTGGCGGTTGGCTATGCGCTGATCAGCATCCTGCTGACCATCGTCGGCAGCCTGGGACTGTTTGTAGGGATCATCCTGCACTCGGTGCGGGGGCTGCTGCTGGAACTGGTGGGAGCCGACAGGGAGGCCGGGCGTGCCGGCTAGCGAGCCCCTGCCGGCAGTCGACGCTTCGACCGGCACCCGAACCGGCACTCTAGCCGGGACCGTCCCCGATCAAGCACGCAGGGCCAGCATCATCATCGTCAACTACAACGGGCGCGCCTATCTCGATGCCTGTCTCGACTCCTTGCGGGAAGGTGAGAAGCTGAGCTACGAGGTCATCCTCGTCGACAATGCCTCCGGCGACGGCAGCGCCGAGCATGTGGCGGCGCGCTACCCGCAGGTGCGCCTGATCCGCAGCGAGACCAACCTGGGCTTTGGGGCGGGCAACAACCTGGGCGCGCGGTGGGCCCGGGGCGAATACCTGGCCTTCCTGAATCCGGATACCGAGGTCGAGCCGGGTTGGCTGGAGGCCCTCATCGCTGCGCTGGAGCAGGACCCGCAGGCCGGCCTGACCACGGCCCTGGTGCTGTTGATGGACGAGCCGGACGGGGTCAATACCTGCGGCAACGACATGCACGTGACCGGGTTGACGCTGTGCCGGGGCATGGGCGCCCATCGCGATGCCTTCTCCAAGACGGTCGAGGTGGGCGCCGTCTCGGGGGCGGTGTTCGCCATACGACGCGAACTCTTCGAGGCCCTGGGCGGCTTTGACGAATCCTTTTTCCTCTATGTGGAGGACAGCGACCTGTCGCTGCGGGCCCGGCTGGCGGGCTACCGCCTACTGGCGGTGCCCGGGGCCGTCATCTATCACGACTACCGGCTGCAATTCGGCCCGCAGAAGGCCTTCTACCAGGAGCGAAACCGAACCGTGATGCTGCTCAAGGTATTCCACTGGCGGACACTGCTGATCCTGGCGCCGGCCCTGGCCCTGGGCGAGGTCGTCACCTGGGGCTTCCTCCTGCTGCGCGAGAGGCGCCAGTGGGCACAGAAGCTTCGGGCCTACGGCTGGATCATGAAGCATTGGGATCGGATCCTGGTGTCCCGGCGTCGCACCCAGGCACTGCGGCGCGTGAGGGACCGCGACCTGATCCACTCGCTGACACACCGGCTGGACTACGAGCAGACGGGGGGAGTGATGGCCCCCCGGTTGGCGCACGCCCTCTTCGACCCCCTCTTCTGGCTGTTTCAGCGGCTGGCCTGGGTGCTAGTACGGTGGTAGGCAGACGATGAAGATCGCCCATGTCACAGCCACCTTCCCGCCCTATCATGGCGGAACCGGCGTGGTATGCTACCACAATGCCCTGGGGCTGGCCCGGTTGGGCCACGAGGTGACGGTCTACACGGCGGACGAAGCGCTCAATGACTATCGCTATCCCAGCGAGATTGCGGTCCACCATTTGCCCGTGCTCTTCCGCCTGGGCAATGCTCCTCTTTTGCCCTCGCTCTGGAACCTCGCAGGCTTTGACGTCGTCCACCTCCACTACCCCTTCTACTTTGGCGCGGAGACGCTCTTTCTCAAGTCCTTGCTCCGTGGCAGCCCGTACGTGGTGACCTATCACCAGGATGTGCTTTTCGACGGGTGGTTGCGCTTCCCCGAGCGCTTGCACCATGCACTGCTCGGCAGGCAGATCCTGGGCCGGGCGGCCAAAGTGTTGGCCACCTCCCAGGACTATGCGCGCGCGTCGCGCCTGGGGCCGCTGGCCCGGGCGCGGCCGGGGCTGGTGGACGAGCTGCCCAACGGGGTGGACGCCCGGCGCTTCCACCCGGGGGTGGAGGGCGGCGCGGTGCGGGATCGCTATGATCTCCGGCCTGAGGACCGTACCGTCCTGTTTGTCGGTGCACTTGACAGGGCCCACTACTTCAAGGGGATCGGCGTCCTGTTGCAGGCCCTGGGCCACATCTCCGATCCTGCCCTGCGGCTGCTGGTGGTCGGCGATGGCGACCTGCGGGCGACCTACCAGAGCCAGGCCCAGGCGCTGGGCCTAGGGGAGCGGGTCACTTTCTGCGGCCGGGTGCCAGACGCGGACCTGCCGGCCCACTATGCGGCCAGCGACCTGCTGGTCCTGCCCTCGACGACGATGGGCGAGGCCTTTGGCGTCGTGCTGCTGGAGGCGATGGCCTGCGGCAAGCCGGTGATCGCCAGCAACCTGCCCGGGGTGCGCTCGGTGGTGAACGATGGGCAAGATGGGCTGCTGGTCCGGCCGGGGGACGTGGCGGACCTGGTCGAAAAGGTCCAGCGGCTGCTGGCGGATGCCCCTGCGCGGCGGGAGATGGCCGTCCGAGGCCGGAAGAAGGTGGAGGAGAGGTACGATTGGCCCCGGATCGTGCCCCGCCTGGAAGAGTTCTATGCAGAGGTGCTGTCGGGCTCACCGGCACCGCGAGGGGGGTTGCCATGATCGGCACGCTGCCGGTGTGGGAGCTGGCCCCGCGGGAGTATGGCCAGGCCCTGGACGCGGCGATGGCCTTGCTGGCCGGAGAGGAAACCCCGGTGCTGCGCTGTGCGGTGCCGGCCCTGGCGGCGGAAGCCGGCCAGCGGCTGCCCGCATGGAGGGAGGCAGGGCCGACCGGGGCGGCGCTCTGGATCGAGCCCCTGGAGGTCGGCTGGCAGGCTGAATTG